>PHBI01000033.1 GCA_002841945.1 Deltaproteobacteria bacterium HGW-Deltaproteobacteria-14 | reverse complement strand
GCGTAGTCGCGGTGGGATGCGCGAGTCGTTCCACCGAGGCGCCCCGGAGCGAGCGCATTCGATCGTCGCGCCCCGGAGCCAGCGCATTCGATCGTCGCGCCCCGGAGCGAGCGCGTTTGATCGTCGCCCCGTAGCGAGCGCATTTGATCGTCGGCGTCGGCGGCAGCGTCGACGCGGGGGTGGCCCCCCTGCCACAAAAAAGGCCCGACTCCATGGGAGCCGGGCCTCTTCGTCAGGTCACGGTGCGGGGGGCCGAGGTCAGCCGGGGCTGAACACGAACGGCCACTGCACCACGCAGATGCCGCCGTCGGGCTTCTGGAACCGCATCCGGCGCAGGTGGCGGAAGATGCAGTTGGTCGTCGCCGAGTCGCCGAGGGTGTCGGCCACCGAGGAGACGCCGTCGACCTCGCCGTCGAGCTTGATGGTCCAGCGGACCGTCAGCTTGCCCTTGAGGTCCTTCTTCACCTGCAGGCGCTGCTCGTAGCACGCGCGGATGGCGCCCGCGCGGCGCTTCACCACGCTGGCGATCTGGTTCTGCGAGCAGAAGCCCTTCGACATGCCGCTGCCGACGTCGAGCTTGCCGACGCGCTTGGTGCCCTTCTTGCCCATGCCCGCGCGGATGCCGGGGCCGCCGCCGGTGTCGATGTCGCCCTGGCCCATGATGCGGCCCACGCCGTCGCCGCCGCCGCCGGTGCCGTCGCCCTGAAAGCCCATGCCGCCGGCGCCGTAGCCGACCTGGAAGTCGCTGCCCTCGCCGCCCATGGCCACGGCGATCTTGTTCGACATGCCCTGGTTGTTGGCGTTGAGGATCTCGCTGATGGCGCCGGAGCCGCCGAGCTTGTTCGTCGAGAGGAGGTCGTTGAGGCCGACCTTCTTCACGTCGATCTTGTCGACCATCTTGGCGTCGAGGTGCGGGATCTTGTTCTTCTTGTCGGGATCCTCGTCGGGATCACCGAACTTGCCCTCCTCACCGCCGGCCTTCTTCGAGACGTCCTTGTCCTCGGCGTCCTCCTCGAGCTCGGGGGCGTCGGGCTCTTGGAGCGTCATGACCGCGGCCTCGATGTCGGGCTCGCGCTTCTGCTCGACGAACACGCCGCGGGTGAAGCTCTCGCTCCAGAGCAGCACGCCGAGGATGACGAAGGTCGCCTGGGCGAAGAAGGAGATCGCGATCGATGACCAGACGGTCTCCTCGAAGACGACGAGGCCGGTGCGACGGCGGCGCGCGTCGGGGGAGACGAACTGGAAGAAGATGCGCATCTCCCCGAGCTCGAGCATGCCCCAGTCGCCGCGCCCGATCGGCACGTAGTTCACGCCGCTGACGTTGTCCGTCGAGGACTTCACGAAGTCCTTGATGGAGGTCGTCTGCTGGTTGATCGTCACCTGGCCGTCGAGCTCGCGGCTCAGCCCGATGTCGTACTGCCCGCGGCGCCCGGCCCGGAAGAGCGGGAACTTCTTCGGGAGCTTGTCCTCGGGGATGATGAAGTCGTTGCGGAGATCGTCGCCGATGGTGAAGGTCGTCGCCTCCTGGAGGACCTTCTCCTGGATCACGGTGTCCTTCCACAGCAGCGCCACGCGCAGGAACTGCGACTTCGGATCCCAGGACGGCTCGGAGGCGAGCACGACGAGGGGGCCGACGAACATCAGCAGCGCGCCCCAGACGGCCAGCGAGTAGCCACCGAGCATGTCGATGGCCTCGTAGGGCATCAGGGTGAAGGCGTCGAGCTTGCCCATGTGGGCGTAGACCAGCCAGCCGAACGCGAACAGCGCCGCCACGAGCGTCACGCCCGCGAACTGATACCGCTTACGCGTCACCACGCCGAGCAGGCTCGCCAGGACGCCGAGCGCGCCCAGCACCAGCACGGCCTGACCGGCGAGCGGCACCTCGAAGCCCTTGGCCGTCACGTCGGCCAGCTCGAAGTACTGCCAGTCCAGCGCCGTCCCGCCTACGAGGGCGAGGATGGCGCCCAGGAGTGCGATGATGTGTCCAACCCTCATCTGTGAACCTTCTGGTGGGGGGCGTTGTGCGGAGCGGCTAGGAGGTCAGGCACTCGTCCCGTGCTCGAATTCGAGCCGGAAAACTAAGCCTTATGGAATTGGAGCGTCAAGGACAAAGCCGGTCCGCTTGGGCCGCGCGGCGCGCGCTCCATGCGCACCATGACGGCCAGCGAACCCTCCGACAACGGCGAGGCGCGAAGGTTCCCGCAATCGTCGACCTCGAGCGGTTTCTCGTGCGCCGCACCGACGGGCCGCGGCGCCACCCATAAGGGGCGTCGAGCACCTCCTCGTGCGCTGCGTGCCGGCGTCACCCGGGATCAAGGGCGGCGACCGGCGCCGCTCAGCGCGACCACCGCGCCGACAGCCGCGACCGCCGCCCCACCGACGGCGAGGTACCACCCCGGCCCCATCGTGATCGTCTCGTCCGGCATCACAGGGAGCCCGGCCGCGCGCGAGACGTGGGCCGCCGCCACCCAGCCGAGGAGAAAGAGGCTGCCCGAGAGGGTCACGAGGCCGAAGCGGCGGCGAAACCGCGTCGCGATCCCCAGCGCCGCGGCGACGAACACGAGCGCCGCGAGGACCAGGACGATCTGGGCGACGAGCGGGACCTCGTAGCCGCGCGCCCCGACGCCGGCGAGCTCGAAGCGCTGCCACTCGAGGGCGATCCCTCCGAGCCCGACGGCGAGCGCGCCGACGAGGGTCGCGAGGTGGCCGGCGCGTGACGACGGGTGCTTCATGGCGGCGATGGGACGCCGCGCGGCGCGGGAAGTTCCGAGGCGGGCCCGATCAACGCGGGGCGCGGACGAGCCGCGTCGCTTCCTCGACGACCTTCTTGCGCTTCGTGCGCTGCCCGAAGGCGCCAAGCGCCGCCGCCGACGCCCGCTTGTTGGGGCTCAGCTCGACGACCTTGCGCAGCGCCTCCTCCGCCAGCGGGTACTTCCGCCACGCCTCGGCGACCTCCGCCAGCTTGTGCCACCCCGCGATGTTGCCGGGGTAGCGATCGACGTACTGCTGAGCCCGCTGCAGCGAGGTGCGACCGTCGCTCTTCTCGCCGAGGCGCGCCAGCCCGGCGACCGCGCGGACCTCCGCCGGCGCGAGCTTGGCAGCCATCTGATACGCCTCGATGGCGGCGTCGCGATCCCCGCGGTCCTCCGCGATGCGCCCCTTCTCGATGTAGATGGGAGCCCGCTTGACCTGCTGCTCGGCGACCTCGAGGTGCTCGAGCGCGGTGCCGTCGAGATCCCCGAGCAAGCGCAGGCACTGCGCGAGCTCGAACTGCGCGAGCGCGAACTGCGGGGTCAGCGCCACGACCTCGCGGTAGCCGTCGCATGCCGGGCCGAGCTTGCCCTCGCGCTTGAGCGCGAGCGACCGCTGGAAGATCTCGGCCGCCCGCGCCGCGTCCGCGCCCGTGCTGCTGCGCTCGCCGCCGCCCGGCTCGCTCGCGGGGGCGGCCGCGGGGGGCGGCGCCGCGCCCGGGGGCCCCGCCGCGAGCGCCACACCGGCGCCGGACGCGGAGGTGAACAGGAGGCCGGCGGCCAACCGGACGAGCGCGCGATGTGATAGGAGGAGAGGCATGGCGGCCAAGGGAACGTCGACCCGCACCATCTGTCAACGCGTCGGGCGAGTGCTGATCGCCCTCGCGCTGTTGTCCGCGCCCGGCGTGGCCCGCGGATCCGAGGCCGCCGTCGGCGACGACGACGAGGGCGCGCTCTACTTCGGCGCCTTCTGGGGTGTGCAGATCCACGCCGGGCTCGTGCTGCGCGCCGACGGGGGGCCCGGAGAGGGGCCCGGGCCGCTCCTCGGCGTGTCCGCCCGGATCGCGACCCTGCTCTCGCTCCTCGACGTCCAGCTGACCGGCGTGACGAGCCGCTACACCGCACGCACGAACGCCGGCGCCGGGATCGACGTCGCGCGCTACAGCCTCGGCCTCGATGTCCAGCTGCACCCCTTCTTCATCGATCACCTCCAGAACGACAACCTCCACTTCTGGAAGGCGGCGATCTACGTCGCCGTCGGCGCGGGGCTCGAGGTGATCTCCGCCGACGGCGGCGGCTTCGACGAGGTCCACCCGGCCTTCGGCTGGCACCTCGGCGCGGGCACGGACATCCCCCTCGGCGACGTGACCCACGACTGGGGGCTCTGGCTCGGGGTAACTTACCGCTTCGGCTTCTTGGGCGCCAAGAGCGGCGTCGAGGGCCTCGGAGACTTCGACGAGCACACGATCCTCCTGACCCTCGGCTACCGCAACAACGACATCGGCTTCGCGCGCTTGCCCCGCCCGTGACCGCGGCGGCGCTCGTGCATACTTGTCACCACCCGCGCGCACCGCTACACGTGGTGGCCTCAATGGCTCGAGGTGAACGCCCCATGATCGTGACCAGCCTGTCCCTCCGCGTCGCGTCCGTCCTGGCCGCCGTCGGTGCCCTCGCCGCCTGCGCCAGCTCTCCCGCGCACGCCGCGCCGGGTCACGAGGGCCAGCGAAAGGACGGCCAGAACAAGGGCGATCGGGTCGTCATCAGCGACCGCATCATCGACATCAACGACGCCATCAGCCTCGGCGTCGTGAAGCAGGCTCAGGCGAAGCTGCTCGACTACGACTCCCAGGGGCACGATCCCATCTGGATCCGCATCAACAGCCCCGGCGGGTCGGTGGACGCCGGCTTGATCCTCATCGACACGATGAAGGCCATCGAGTCGCCCATCAACTGCATCGTCGAGAGCAAGGCCTACTCGATGGCGGCCATCATCTTGACCTACTGCGACGGCCGCTACGGCTACCCGCACGCGACCTACATGCTGCACGAGGCGTCGTACGGCACCGTCGGCGACGACCCGTCGAACCGCTCGAAGCTCGACTTCCTCACGAAGTACCTCGACGGCGTCCACGTGGAGATCGCGAAGAACATCGGGATGGATCCCAAGGTCTACCGGGCGCGCATCCGCGACGCGTGGTGGCTGCTCAGCGACGAGGCGCTCAAGATCGGGCTCATCCAGAAGGTCATCACCCAGATGGCGCAGATGGAGTTCCCGGTGGAGAAGACCGAGGTGAAGCGCACCGTGACCTCGGGCGCCGAGCTCGACACGATCGCGGAGCCGGCGAAGATCCCGAAGCGGCGCGAGTAGGCGCGCGCCCTGACCGCCCGCTAGTACGCGGGCAGCGGAGGTCGACGCGTGAGCGAGCGCGCCATCGAGATCAAGGTCGGCATCCTCGTCACGATCTGCGTGGCGCTGCTGGTCGTGTTCGTGGTCCTGCTCGGGGACTTCTCGATGTCGCGCGGCGGCGAGATCTTCCTCGACGTCGACACCAGCGCCGCGCTCAAGGCGGGCGCCCCGGTCAAGGTCGCCGGGGTCCCGGCGGGCAAGGTCACCCAGGTGGACTACCGCGGCGGCGCCGTGGACCCGGCCGTGGGCCGACCGGTACACGTGCGCGTGACCCTGCACGTCGACGACGAGAAGCTGGCGACCCTCCGCCGGGACGCGCGCTTCTACATCACCACCCAGGGGATCCTCGGCGAGAAGTACGTCGAGATCGAGCCGATCGGGGTCGACGCGCCGCTCCTCGGCCCCGGCGCCGTGGTGGAGGGGGAGCCGCCGCTGCGCCTCGAGATCATGGCGATGAACGCCAACCGCGTGCTGTCGTCTCTGGCCGAGGTGCTGCGCAAGAACGAGGGCAACCTCGACGACATCATCGCCAACACGGCGGCCACCATGCGGACGGTGCGCCGGGTCGCCGAGCGCGCCGACGCGCTGCTCGACGACAACGCCCCCAAGGTCGGCGCCGCGATCGACCAGCTCCTCGCCATCGAAGCCGAGGTGAAGCAGCTCGCCCAGGCCGCCAACGCCATCGTCGGCGACGGCAGCGCCGCGCGCGCTGCAGTGCACAATATCGCCGCCCTGAGCGGTGATGCTCGTCAGGCCATCGGCCCTGTGGTTACGGATGTGCGACGCACACTGGCCAAGTACGGCGATCTGGCCGACGCCGGGCGGGACTTCGTCACCGAGGTGCGCGAGGTCGCGGTCCGCTCGCTCGCGAGCGTCGACGACGTGCTGACCGACGTGAAGACCGTCACGGGCAAGCTCCGCAGCGGTGAAGGGACCATCGGCGCGCTGCTGTCGGACCAGGAGATGTACGACGACATCCGCGAGATGATGAAGGACCTCAAGCGCCACCCGTGGAAGTTCATCTGGAAGGAGTGAGCGGTCGCTAGATCTTCATCGGGCCGTCGGCGCGGCCGTTGATGAACTGCGAGACGACCGGGTCGTCGCTGGCGCGGAACTCCTGCGGCGTCCCGTCGAGGCGGATGTTGCCGTCGTAGATCATGGCGATGCGGTCGGCGACGCTGAAGATGCTGCGCAGATCGTGGCTGACGACGATGGCGGTCACGCCGGTGTCGTTGCGGAGCGAGCGGATGAGCGCGTCGACGTTGGCGGCGGCGACCGGGTCGAGCCCGGTCGTGGGCTCGTCGAAGATGACGAACTCGGGCTCGAGGGTCAGCGCCCGGGCGATGGCGACGCGCTTTCGGAGCCCGTCCCCGAGGTCGCCGGGGAAGCGCCGGGCGGCGTCCTCCATCTGGACGAGCGCCAGCTTGTCGAGGGCGCGGCGGCTCGCCTCGTCGCGGCTCAGGCGGAAGTGCTTGCGGTAGGGGAGCGCGACGTTGTCGAGGATCGACATCGAGTCGAACAGCGTCGAGTTCTGAAAGACCATCGCGCACTTCTTGCGCACCGCGTAGAACTCCGCCTCGCTCAGCCAGGTGACGTCGCGGCCGTCGAGGATGATGCGGCCGGAGTCGGGCCGCAGCAGCCCCACGAGGTGCTTGACGAGGACCGACTTGCCGGCCCCCGAGCTGCCGATGACGTAGAGCACCTGCCCCTGGTCGACGGTGAGCGACACCCCCTTGAGGACGCGCTTGGGGCCGAAGCTCTTGTGGATGTCGATGAACTCGATCACAGGTTGAACACCGCGTAGCCGATGCCGGAGATGATGAAGTCGAGCAGGATGACGGCGAAGCTCGAGCTCACCACCGCCCGGGTCGTGGCCCAGCCGACCCCGGCCGAGCCGCCGCTCGCGGCGAGCCCGGCCTGGCCGGCGACGATGGGGATCCAGAAGCCGTAGGAGAAGGCCTTCACGAGGCCGAGGGCGACGTCGCGCGGGCTCACCAGCTGCAGCGAGACGAAGGTCGATGGGCTGACGTCGAAGACGACGTCGGCGAGCGCCATGCCCGCCAGGGTCGCGACCAGGACGGCGTAGATCGTCAGCATGACCAGCATCACGGCGCTCGCGATGGTCCGCGGGACGATGAGGTAGCGGACGGGATCGGCGTTGCACATCCGGAGCGCGTCGACCTGCTCGGTGACGACCATCGAGCCGATCTCGGCGGCGATGCCGCTGCCGACCCGGGTCGCGACCATCAGCCCGGTGATGGTCGGCGCGAACTCGCGCCACATCAGCTGGATGAAGGCCGGCCCCATCATCGTGAAGTCCGGCAGGATGCGCTGGATCTGCGAGGCGACCTGGTAGACCGAGATGAGGCCGAGGAACCCGAGGGTCACGGTGATGAAGAAGAGCGAGCGGTTGCCGATGAGATAGGCCTGGCGGAAGACCTCGCGCCAGCGGACGGCGCCCTTGAGCAGCGCCGTCACCACCTGGGCGAAGACGCTGTAGATGTCGAAGACGTGGCGGCCGACGGCGACGAGCGGGCCGCCGACGGCGCGGAGGGTCGCCTCGAGGGCCCCGTTCATAGCCCCACCGGGAAGAGCCAGCCGACGACGAAGTCGATGAAGAAGATGGCGGCGGCGTTGGCGACGACCGAGTTGTTCACCGCCCGCCCGACGCCGGTGGCGCCGCCGCGCACGCCGAGGCCGAACCAGCACGAGAGCACGCTGATCGACACGCCGAAGCACAGCGCCTTGCCGAGGCCGAGCAGGTACTCGTCGAGCAGGTGGCTCTCGAGGAGGCTCGAGATCAGCACGCTCGGGTCGACGCCGATGAGGGTGTCGGCGGTCAGGGTCGCGCCGATGATCGCGAAGCCGTCACCGAGCACCATGAGCAGCCCCATCATGATCATCATGGCGACGAAGCGCGGGACGACGAGGTAGCGGATGGGGTCGATGGCGAGGGCGCGCAGGGCGTCGACCTGCTCGGTGACGACCATCGTCCCGAGCTCGGCCGTGGTGTTGGCGCCGACGCGACCGCTGAACATCAGCCCGATCAGGATGGGGCCGATCTCGGCGAAGACCGTGAAGCCGACGCCGTAGCCGAGCAGGCTCGTGGCGCCGGTGCGGCGGACGTAGAAGGCGGTCTGGATGACCATGATGGCGCCGACGAAGAGCGCCGTGACCACGACGATGGCGTAGCTCTTCACGCCGACGCCGTAGAGCTGACGCCAGGTCTCGTCGCGATCGAAGCGAGGCGGGATCAGCGCGCGCAGGATGCGGCCAAAGAGCAGCGTCGCCCCACCGATCGTCTCGGCCAGGCCGAGCGCGGACCGCCCGACCGACGACAGCGGGGCCATGAGGAGCCGGCGCATCAGCCGCCCCCCGTGGGCGCGCGCTCCGCGCCGCCGAAGAACGCCGCGACGACCTCGGGAGCGTCGCCGAGGGCCGACTCGGCGCCAACGAACACGACGCGGCCACGCTCGAGCATCACGTAGCGGTCGCAGATCGCGCGCATCCGGTCGACGTCGTGGCTCACGACGACGGTCGCGGCGTCGGGCCGGCGAGCGTGCATGCGGGCGATGAGCTGGAAGATCTTCGAGGAGGTGACCGGGTCGAGGCCCGCCGAGGGGTCGTCGTAGAGGGCGATCGCGGGGTCGCCGACGGTGGCGCGCGCGAGGCCGACGCGCTTCTTCATCCCGCCGGAGAGCTCGCGCGGGAGCAGGTCGAGGGCGTGGGCGAGGCCCACCTCCGCGAGGCGGGCGGCGACCCGGGCGTCGATCTCGGCGTCCGGGAGGTGGGCCTGCTGGCGCAGCGGGAAGGCGACGTTGTCGCGCACGCTCATGAAGTCGAAGAGCGCGTAGTTCTGGAAGACGTAGCCGTACTGCTCGCGGACCCGGGCGAGGCCGAGGGGGCCGAGCCGAGCGAGGTCCTCGCCGTCGACGAGGACCCGGCCGGCGTCCGGCGTGAGGAGGCCGGCGAGGCACTTGAGCAGCACGCTCTTGCCGTGCCCGCCCGGGCCGATGACGCCGAGGACCTCGCCGCGGCGCACCTCGAGGTCGACCCCGCGGAGCACCCAGGCGTCGTCGAAGCGCTTGCCGAGGTCCTCGCAGCGGATGGCGACCGGAGCCGTCACGGCGCCTCCCCGGCGCCGAAGTCCTTGGGGACGCAGCGCGGGCTGCGCGGGTCGGCCCGCGCGTCGTCGCGCCAGGCGAGGTACTTGCTCTCGGGGTAGGCGCTCGCGAGCCGGGTGAGCTCCGCCTCGCCCGCGGCCCCGGCGCCGGCCGCGAGGAGCGCGCAGGCCCGCCAGTAGATCGCGTCGTCGCGCCAGACGCTGTCGGGGTAGGTGTCGATGAACCACCGCAGCGAGGCCGCCGCGTCGGCAGGGCGGCCGAGCTCGAGGAGCTGGAGCCGAGCGACGCGGATCTGACCGCGCCAGAAGTACACGTGCTCGTCGTGGCCGAAGAGGCTGATCTTCTCCCGGGTCCGCTGGATGCGGCGGATGGCGCGGGTCTCGTCGTCGAAGCGGCCCATCCGGTGGTAGAGCAGCGAGCGCTGCCACCAGGCGTCGTTCCAGAGCCCCGAGCCCGGGTGGAGGGCGTCGATCTGCGCGTAGAGGCGCTCGGCCAGGGCGGCCGCCGCCGGGTCGCCGGTCTCGCGAAAGCGCCGGTGCGCCAGCTGCGCCGGGTAGAAGACGACGTTGTCCCCCAGCGTCGTGTGCTGCAGGCGCGGGTAGATGGCGCGGGTCCACGCGAGGTGCGCCGCGACGCCCCGCGGGCCACGGGCCGCGAAGATGCGCTCGAGGTGCGCCAGCGCGCGCTCGCCCGGCATCAGGTCGGGGTAGGTCAGGACCAGGCGCCGGTAGATGTTCACTGCAGCGAGGATGTGCCCCGACTGCTCGGCCAGCCTCGCGATCTCGTAGTGTGCACGCGCGCGATCCGGGCGCAGCGGCGCGTCCTCGCCGAGGTGCCCCCAGAGCCGGGCGGCCGCCGCGGGATCTCCCGCCGCGAGGAGCGCGTCTCCCCGCGCCAGCTCGGCGCTCGCGGCGTCGACCTGCCGCGGGGCGGTGGCGGCCAGCGCCGCCCAGCGCTCGGCGCTCGCCGGGTCGGCCTGATCAGCGGCCACCGCCTGCGCCCAGCCGGCGTCCCAGGCGATCTGCCGGGGGCTGCGGGCGCAGGCGGCGGTGAGCGCGCTCCAGGCGACGAGGAGGAGCGCGACGCGACGCGGGCTCACGGCGCGCCTCGATCCCCGTGGACGATCCCCAGCAGCGCCTTGTGGAGGACGCCGTTGGAGGCGATGACGTCGCCGCTCGCGAGCATGCCGTCCCCGCCCGCGAAGTCGGTGACGCGGCCGCCGGCCTCGCGGATCAAGGCGATCCCCGCCGCGAGGTCCCAAGGCTTGAGGCGCGGCTCCCAGTAACCCCCGAAGGTCCCGTCCGCCACGCCGGCTAGATCGAGCGCCGCCGCGCCCATCCGGCGGAGGCCGCGCGCCCGCTCGAGCGCCCGCACCACCGGAGCGACCAGCGCGCGGGCCGTCTGCGCCCGATCATAGGGGAACCCCGTGGCCAGCAGCGCGTCCTTCAGCGCGGCGGTGGCGGTGACCCCCAGCGGCCGATCGTCGAGGTAAGCGCCCTGCCCGCTCGCGCCGTGCCACGTGTGCCCGAGCGCCGGTGCGTGGATGACGCCGACGGTGGGCTGGCCCAGGTAGACCGCGCCGACGCTGACCGCGAACCACGGGAGGCCGTGGACGAAGTTGGTCGTCCCGTCGAGGGGGTCGATGTACCAGACCCACCGCGCCCCCGCGACGACGACCTCGCCGCCCTCCTCGCCGCACACGGCGTCGCCCGGGAACGCCGCCGCGATGCGCTCGATCAGGGCCGCCTCGGCCGCGCGATCCGCCTCGGTGACGAGGTCGATCTCGCCCTTCTTCACGACCTCCCGGAGGTGGCCGCGGTGGGCCTCGAGCAGCTGCCCGGCGGCGCGCGCGGCGGAGGTCGCGAGCGCGAGCCGCGCCGCGACGTCGGTGGGGTCGGCGATCACGTCACGGTGATACCGGGGGCCGGCCGACGGCGTCAACGGCGACGACGCCGCGCGACGCGCGGCGCGGGACGGCGACGCCTCCTCCGGCCGGCGGGTCCCGCTGGGGTTGACCCGCGGGCGTCGGAAAATAGGACTGGTTCAGTCCGCTTTGAGGATGTGGTAGAGTATGGCGGGTCAGGATCTGTCGAGCATCGGGCACACCGAGGGCGGCCAAACGCATGGGTTTTCGGGCAGTCGAGAGCGCACGGCGAGGCCTCAGCCGGGCACAGGAGTTGTCATGAGGCGACGCGCGGTGTCGAGCCAGGAGCTCTCGCGACTACGCGGGGGACTGGCACAGGACTACGAGCTGCGCGACTACGACGTGGACGCCGGCCCGAAGGTCCTCAAGATCACGGGGCCCGAGCTCGACGGCTCGTTCTTGAGGCGAGCGACCGCGCGATCGACGCGATCGCGCCTCGAGTCCGCGGACTCGCTGCACGGGCGCGACGGGCTGGCCCCCTCCCCGGAGTCGCGCTCGATCGGCGAGGCCAACTGGGCCGAGCTGTGGCCGAGCGCGCGCGCGATGGCCAGCTACTTCGGCCACTGCGTGCGGATGCGCAGCGTCGACGCCGTCGAGCTCAACTGCGGCCTCGGCACCGCCGGGCTCGGCGCCGCCGCCAAGGGGGCGCGGGTGACCCTCGCCGACTCGAACCCCGAGGCGCTGCGCTTCGCGCGCTTCAACGCCCTGCAGAACGGCTTCACCCACGTCCGCCCGCTCGAGTTCGACTGGCGTCACGACCGCTTCGATGGCGCGGTCGGCAGCATCATCATGGCCGACGTGCTCTTCGCGCAGGAGAACTACGAGCACGTTTTCCGGATCCTGCGCGACAACCTGACACCCGGGCGCACGGCGTTCTTGGCCGAGCCCGGGCGCCCCGTCGCGAGCAGCTTCTTCGAGGAGCTGCGCAAGACCGACTACCGCGTGCGGCTCGACATGGAGCGGGTCGAGGACGCCTACTCCGAGAACTATTACCTGGTCAGCGTGCTCCGCATCAAGAAGGAGCGCTGAGGCTCGCCAATCGCCATGCAGCACGATTGTGCCGCGCAGCAAAGGCGCCCCTCTCAGGTGGACGAAGAGCTGGCGCCGTCGCTCTTCGACGCTGTCGTCGTCGCGGGCGCCGGGCTGGCGGGGGCCTTCGACTCCGCGGGCGGGGGTGGGGCGCTGCTGCCCTTCTTGTAGTCGGTCGCGTACCAGCCGCCGCCCTTGAGGTGGAAGCTCGTCTGGCTGATGAGGCGCTTCAGCAGGTCGGCGCCACACGCCGGGCAAGCGACGAGCGGGTCGTCGCTGAATGACTGGAGCTTCTCGAGCTGGTGCCCGCAGCCCTCACATCGATACTCGTAGATCGGCATCGCGGCCTCCCGCCATGTTGCGGCGTGGTGGGTTGAAGTATCCGAAGGCCAGCTCCGGGAACCGCTCGCGCAGCCGCGCGAGCCACACCAGCAGCCCCATCGGCTCGCCGGTGCCGCCCACGGCCGCGACCTTCTCGAGGTAGACCTCGGGATCGAGGTTGAGGTTGCGGAGCTGCACCATGTCCACCCGGTCCTCGGCGATCCAGGCCGACAGCGCGTCGAGCTCGGCCTCGGTGTCGGTGACCCCGGGGAAGACGAAGTAGTTGAGCATCAGGTAGCGCCCGGCCTCGCGGATGAGGCGCGAGGACTCGCGGACCGCCGCGAAGTCGTAGCCGACCGGCCGGTAGTACGCCGCGTAGACCTCAGGGCGTGCGCTGTTGGTCGAGATGCGCAGGCTGTCGAGGCCCGCGTCTACGAGGCGCCGGACGACGTCGGGGCGCGAGGCGTTCGAGTTGAGGTTGATGACGCCCTCGGCCGTCTGCCGCCGAATGGCGCGCACCGTCCCCTCGAGCTCGAGCGGCTGGTTGAGCGGCTCGCCCTCGCACCCCTGCCCGAAGCTGACGACCGCGTCGGCGCCGACGCGCGTGATGTGCCCGAGCGCGATCTCGGCGAGCTCGTCGACGCGCGGCGTGAAGGGGATGCGGTCGTGGGCCGCGACCATCTGCTCGTCGCCACCCTTGGGCTGGAGCGAGATGCAGCCCACGCAGAAGGCGTTGCACGTCGACGCCGCCGGCAGGGGCGCCTCGAAGCGGTCGAGGAAGTAGTTCTGCGCGGCCCGGCAGTGGTACGTCAGGGCGCAGTTCGACAGGTGGGTGACGAGGCGGTTGGCGGGGAGCGCCGCCTGGCGTGCGGCGACCCGCTCGGCGATGTCGCCGATGTCGAAGCGGAAGGGATCCTGGCGGATGTCCTCGTCCACGCGCACCGTCGCCGTCACGAACTCGCCGTCGCGGATGCCGACCGCGCTGTAGGCGAAGAGCGGCAGCGCGGGCGCGTCGTCGAGGGTCTCGTAGGCCGGCAGCAGCGTCCGCAGGTAGGCCGGCGCGATGAAGCAGCTCACCGCCGTCATGCCCGGCTCGTCGAAGACGATGACCTCGTCGGCGTCCGGGTCGTGGCCGGCCGCGAGGCGGCCCGGGAGGCTGAAGAGATCGCTGCCCTCGGGGAGCGCGACGAGCTCCTCGGGCTCGAGGGGACGCCAGCACTCGCCATCCCAGCCGAGCATCTCGAGCTCGGGGTGCTCGTAGATGCGGCCGTCGGCGTCGGCGTAGGCCATCTTGGCGCGGCGTGACTCGGACATGCTGGCTCCGTGCCCCTGGGTTGGGGCGGAACGCGTACACGATTGGCGCCGATTTTTCCAGGTCAAGCTTTGCGTCAGCCGGGTCTCACGTCCCAGCCAGCGGCGGTCCAGAAGTCGGCGGGCGGCGCCGCGTCGAAGGCCAGCGCGCGGCCGTCGGGGTGGACGAAGCCGAGGTGCGCCGCGTGGAGGCAGACCCGCGGCGCGGGCGGTCCGCCGTAGAGGCGGTCGCCGACGAGCGGGGCGCCGAGGCTCGCGAGGTGGACGCGGATCTGGTGGGTCCGCCCGGTCTCGAGGGTGACCTGCACCAGCGTGAAGCCGCCGGCCGCGTCGACGACCTCGACGAGGCTGCGGGCCGGCATCCCGTCCTCGCCAGGGCGCGCGGGGCGCACCGACCGCCCGTCCTTCACCAGCGGGGCCTCGCACCAGCCGGGGACGGGGGCGCCTGCTGCGATCGCGAAATAGCGCCGTGACATCGTGTGCTCACGGACCTGCGGAGTCATGTGCGCCGCAGCATCAGCGTCGCGCGCGACGAGCAGCAGCCCGCTCGCCGGCTTATCGAGGCGGTGCATCAGGGCCGCCTCGGGTCCGAAGCGGCGGGCGAGCGCGTAGGCGAGCGAGCCCACGTCCCCGAGCTCGCTCCCGAAGGACAGCTGCTGCGCGGGCTTGTCGACGACGACGAGCCGGGCGTCCTCGTGGACGATCGCGAGCGGGAAGCGCTCGGGCGTGAGGACCTCGGGGTGCCAGGTCACCGTCAGCGCGTCCCCCGCCTCGACGGGCTTCGAGGCGACGCGACAGCGGAGGTTGCCGAGGTAGACCCCGCCCATGCCGATGACCTTGCGGGCGACGGCGCGGGACAGGCCGTCGATCCCGGCGGCCAGGGCCTTGTCGAGGCGCGTGCCGGCGAGCTCGGGCGGCACGACGAAGGAGGCCCGGCGGGCGCCTGCTCCCGGGGCGGCCAGCCGTGGGGCGCGATCGCGGCTCACGCGCTCACTCGGCGGCCGCGCAGCCGGCGCCCGGGCGCCAGGGTGACGGGAGCTGGCAGTCGCCCCCCTCGAGGTCCATCGCGGCGCAGGGATCGGCGGCGCAGTTCCGGGGCAGCCCCTCGGGCAGCTCGGCGGCGGTGAAGCTGAACCCGTCCCACGCGGAGGTGATGGGGTCGACCTTGTTCGGAGGGTCTCCGAAGGAGCCCCCGGTAGTCGACAGCGTGCCCGAGGCGAAGTCACGGCCGTCGACCTGGCTGCCGGGGACGATCGTCCCCTGGACCTGGAAGTCGATGAGCGTGACCGGGATGGTGCTGAGCACGGTGATGTTCACGTCGAAGGGGTCGCTCTGGAAGAAGAACGACCCGTCCTTCTGCGCGATGAGGCAGCCGTCGAAGGTCACGGCCCAACCCACGACGTCGAGGGGGAGCTCGAAGCCGTCGGGGTGGTTGTAGTTGGTCGGGAGCCCCTCGCGAACCCGGGCGTAGCTGCCGACGACGGTGACGAGGCCGGTGTCCGGATCGATGGCCATGTCCATGTAGAGGTGGAGCCAGATGGGAAGCACCTGGAGGTTGGCCGTGAGGGACAGGACGCCGCTCTGGAGCGCGATGTCGACCGGCTGGTTGCCGCACAGCGGGCTGATCTGGAAGTCGAACCAGTCGTGGACCTTGCGGGTGCGGCCGGCGGCGTCGCGGAGCCCGCTGTGGACGTCGAGGATGAGGGGGACGCCCTCTTGCTCGGTGAAGGTGTCGTTGACGGTGATCGTGAGCAGAGTCCGGGCGTCGTCGAGGTTCATCTCGAAGCTGCCGCAGGGCGAGGTCGCGAGGGTGCAGCTGGCGATGAGCGGGTGGACACCGGGGCGCAGGTTCCCCTCGGCGTCGATCTCGTGGGGCCAGACCGTGACGACGAGGGACTCGGGCGCGATGGGCTCGGAGAAGCGGAGCCCGATCGGGGTGTTCTGCGTCCACAGGCCGCCCAGCGGCTGGACGAGGGTGGTGGTCGGCGGCGGGTCGTAGCCGGCGCAGGCGGACGCGCCGGTCGTGGCGGCCAGCAAGAGGGCGATGGCGGTGCGGCGGTGCGTCATCGGGCGCTCCTACAGCCGGAAGGTAAAGCGGGACTCGAGCATCCAGGAGTCCACGGCGTCGCCGTTCTCGTCTTGGAAGGCGTCGCCCGGGACGAGGTAGCCGAACTCGAGGGCCACCTCGAAGAAGTCACGGTAGCGCCACTCGACCCCCAGATCCACCTCGGTTCCCCAGTAGTTTCCCGGCTTTCCGCCGTTGTAATTCACGGCGTCGTCGGTGATCTCGGTGCCGTCGACGCGCAAGAGCGACTGGACCGGGTCGACGACGTCGGCGGCGGACCAGGCGAAGAGGACGCCGAGCTTGAGGCGCAGCTCCGGGAAGGGGTCGTAGAAGACCTGCGGGAAGAGCGCGTTGATGTTGGTCACGCGGCCGTCGGTCGCGACCTCGGTCAGCGGGAAGCTGTCGGCGTCGAGCTGCCGCAGGTTCTCGATGCCGACCGCAGCGGAGCGGGCGGACTGAAAGGCGAGCGTGTGCTCGAACATCAGGAGCCCGAGGTTGGTGTCGCGGGGCCAGGAGGTCGTCGTCAGGGTCGTCGTGGAGCGCGGGTCGGCGTCGCCGGCCGCGTAAGCCCACTCGAGCGACAACGTCAGCGGGCCGAGCTCGTAGTCGAGCTCGACGCGGCTCGCGAGCATGCGCACGTCCTGGTCGGTGACGGCGGAGTTGGTCAGCGCCGCGAAGCCGGCCGCGAGCTCGCGGGTGGTGCCGGCGATGTAGGTGAGCTCGCCGCTGACGTGGAGGTCTCCGACCGAGAAGTTACCCCGCACCGGCAGGGCGAAGATGCTGGTGTTGAAGCGCTCGTCCCAGCGGTAGGTGAGCGTCGCGGTGAAGCGCATCGGGCCCCACTCCGGGCCGAGGATCTCGGGGCGCTTCCAGCGGAAGTCGAGCTGGGCCGAGAGGCTGTTCAGGTCGTCGGCCGAGGAGGTGATGGAGTCGTCGACGAGGAAGTCCCAGACGAGGCCGAGGAACACGCCGTTGTCGACGGACTTGTCGACCCGGTAGTCGGCGCCCTCGCTGATGAGGTTGAAGAGCTCCGAGATCTTGGTGCCGAAGAGCACGCGGTCGACGGACTCGTGATAGTAGCTCGCGCCCCAGCGGTTGCGCCCGCTCAGGCCGTCGTTGAGCGAGATGGTGCCGCCCTCGTTGATCGGCTGGCGGCCGATGCGCAGGACGCCGACCGGGAGGAGGACCTCGCCGTAGAGGTAGTTGATCTGCATCGGTGCGATGGAGCGCAGGACGGGACCGTAGGAGTCGACCTGGACGGGATCGCCGCCCGGGAGGAGGCCGACGGTCCAGCCGGCGAGGTTGGCCTGGCGCGACGCGATGCCGAGGCCCGAGGTCGGCTCGGGGTCACGCCCGAACTCGCCGTTGTCGCCGAACAGGACGCCGTCGAGGACGTCGGCCTGGATGTGGATGGCGCCGACCCCGCGCAGCCCGACCGAGCCCTCGAGGCGCAGGCGCTGCTCGGCCCAGCGGACCCCCTGGGCGACGGTCCCGTTGAGCTCGAGCGGGTCGATGCCGATGACGCGGACGCGGTACTCGGGGCGGAACTCGAAGAACAGCGGGTCCTTGCCCGCCTCCTCGGGGAGGACCCGAAACGGCCGCGGCTCCCACGGCTGCGCGCGCCCGACCGGCGCGATGGCGGCGACGAGGGACATCGGGAGGGCCACGCTCAACAGCCCACGAGCAATCCTACGCTTCACGGCGACTCCGAGGATGGGGCTGGGAGGGGCCGGGCGAACCGTCCGGCGCCGACCGAGGCTAACAGTCCCCGCGGGGATTTCAACCGCGCTTCTTTTTCACCGCGGCCGCGGACGCTCAGCGCTTGCGCGCGATGAGGATCCCGTCGCGCACCGTCAGCATGACCTTCTCGACCCGGCGGTCGGCCGCCGCGTGGCGGTTGAACGCCACGATCGCGTGGTCGTCCTCCTGCTCGGGGGCGAGGACGCGCCCGCTCCACAGGACGTTGTCGACCACGATCAGGCCCCCCGGGCGCAGCTTGTCCACCAGGACGTCCCAGTAGAGGCGATAGCCCGACTTGTCGGCGTCGATGAACGCGAAGTCGATCCGACCCTCGATCTGCTGGACCAGCGCCCGCGCGTCGCCCAGGTGCAGCTCGATCTTGTTCCCCCACGGCGCCTCCGCCCAGTAGCGACGCGCCACCGCGGTCGCGACCGGGTCCTTGTCGAAGCACATCAGGGTGCCGTCCGCGGGCAGCCCTTCCGCGATGCACAACGCCGAATATCCAGTAAAAGTGCCAACTTCAACCGCACGTTTCGCGCCTGCGATCTGAACGAGCAGCTTGAGCAGGCGGCCCTCGACCCGGCCGACCTGCATCGAGGGAGACGACATGCTGGTGAAGGTCTCCTCCTGCAGGCGCCAGTAGACGCTGGAGAGGACCTCGCTGTGATCGGCGGCGTACCCCTCGATCTCCTCGTCCACGATCGCTTTCATGCGCTCTCTCCGCGGTGCTGGGTCGCGCGTTCGCGGCGCCGGACCAGGACGCCGTAGGCCACCAGCGCGAGCGCCAGGAGCCAGCTGAAGAGGTCCCCGACCTTGCCGTAGATCGTCTCACCGCTCATCAGCGGCACGGTCTCGAGGGTCGTCTCGGCGTCCGTCAGGCGGGTCTGGGCGACGATCCGCCCGACGGGATCGATGACCGCGCTGACGCCGGTGTTCGTGGCGCGCGCGAGCACGAGGCGGTTCTCGACGGCGCGAAACACCGAGAGCGCGAGGTGCAGATAGGGCTCGCTGGTGTGCCCGAACCAGGCGTCGTTGGTCACGTTGATGATGATGTTGGGGTCTTTGTCGGCGAGCTTCCCGGTGAACTTCGCGAGGATGTCCTCGTAGCAGATCATCACGCCCACGCGCCGGTTGCCCCACTGAAAGGCGCGCACCTCGCGGCCCGGCGCGAAGCGACCGGACTCGGGCAGCATGTCGTAGAGGCTGGGGAAGATGTCGCCGAACGGGATGTACTCGCCGAAGGCCAGCAGGTAGACCTTGTCGTAGGTGCCGACGACGCGGCCGACGTCGTCGAGCATGATCGCGGTGTTGTAGCGCACGCGGTGGGTCGAGCCGTCGACCGCGGGCTCCCAGGTGATGCCGCCGAAGAGCACCGGCGTGGTGAAGCCGCGCTGGACCGCGCTGAGATCCGCCGTGCTCACGCCGCCAAACTCGATCGCCGGGTCGGCGACGAAGGCCGCCAGATCGGGCAGGGGCGCGCGGCCCTGCCAGACGTAGCGCACGTCGCGGGGCAGCGGGAGGACCTCGACGTAGGGCAGCGGCGCGATGGCCTCGACGACGCCGAGCCCCGGGGCGTCGAGCCGCTGCCAGCCCCCCTGCGGATCGCGGCGAAAGAGGCCCCCCGACGCGTCGGCGGCGAGCGGGGTCTCGCGGGCGTCGAGGCCGAGCGCGACGACGTCCTCGGAGCTCGGGAAGGTCTCGGCGGCCCAGCGCCCGCCAGCGCGACGGAGCATCGCGCCGCCGGCGCCGGCGGCGTAGATGACGCGCCCGTCCTCGGTCCCAACGACGTGGCGCAGGGTCCGGTCGAAGGGCGCCTGCTCGACGACCCAGCCCCTGCCCCCGGCGCGGACCACGGTCACGCCGCCCTGCCCCACCGCGACGGCGGTCGCGCCGCCGCGCTGGGCCCAGACGGCGAAGAGATCCCGCGTCGTCCCGACGTCGACGCGCGCCAGGTCACCGCCCGCGATGGCGACCACGACGCCGCCGTCGCCGACCGCGACCCCCTCGCGCCCGGTGCTCATCGCGACCCCGTTGAGGCGCGTCGTCACCGGGCTCGCCGCCGGCGCCAGGCCATCGCCGTGGCCGGTCACCACGGTCCCAGCGTCACCCACGGCCCAGATCGAGACCTCGCCGCCGTCGGCGTGGGCCCGAAAGCCCGGCATGCTGACGACGGCGACGGAGCGCAGGGCCGCCGTCGTCCCGCTCGCGAGCGGGCGCACCGTGCGCGCGTCCCCGATCGCGGCGCGGCCGGCGTCGCCGACGGCGACCCAGGCGTCCTCGCGCTCGGCGGCCAGCGCCCGCAAGCGCGCGCCGGGTGGCGAGCCGGCGTCGGCGAGGAGGTGTGGGGTGTCGATGCTCCAGCGAAAGCCAGCGTCCGGCTGGTGACGCCACGCGAGCAGCGCGCCGTCCTCGCCGAGGCCGAGGGCGAAGCGGTCCTGGCGCTTGACGAACGGATCGTCGAGGGGGAAGTAGCTGGACTCGGGCCAGACGATGAGGTCCGCCCCGCGCCGGGCGAGGTCTCGCGACATCTCCTGGTGCAGCAGCAGGTTCTTGTGGAGGGTCATCGCCTGCTCGGCGCGCCCCATCCCCTTGGCCTCCTTCTCCCAGATGCCGATGTCGGCCTCGACCAGGCCGAGGTTGAGCTTCTCGGCGGCCTCGCTCGTGGCGTCGACCTGACCGACCCGGATGAGGCCGTAGGCGAGCACGCCGAGGGTGACCGCGGCCGCGCCCAGCACCTGCCGGAGCGGCAGCCGGACGCGGGCGATGCGCCACTCGGCGACGCGCAGCAACGCCGCGTTGAAGAGCACCATGGTGAAGGTCAGCCCCATCACGCCGGTGACGTCCGCGATCTGGATGATGGGGATGAAGCGGTACTGGCCGTTGCCGAGGTACCACGGGAAGATGAGCGGGTAGACGAACTCGATGAAGGTGAAGAGCGCCGCGATGGCGAAGATGTTGGCCCCGCGGCGCTTGGGGCGGAAGCGCACGTAGAACCACGCGAAGAGCGCGAACATCAGGCCCTGGTAGCCGGCGTTGAGCGCCGAGACCGGCCACGCGACGAAGCCCGGGAGGTGGCCGAAGTCGCGCACGACCTCCGAGATCCACCAGAAGCCGCCGAAGTTCGTGACGAGGCCGGTGAGGGCGCCGAGCCAGAAGGCGCGCCTCGGCCGGATCTCGTCGCGGAGCGCCCACAGGAACGGGACGAGGCCGATCCAGCCCAGCGGCCACCAGTTCGAGTCCGGCACGGTGGTGAACGGGAAGGACATGAAGATGAGGACGCCAGCGATGACGCAGAGGCCGAGCTGGCGCCACAGGGAGCCGCGCGACAGCGGCGCCGCGGCGGCGGGGCGACCGCTGCGCTTGCCGCCCTGGGGACGGGAACGCGGGGCGCTGACGGCAGCGCCGGAGGACCGCTCGCGCTTGCTCATCGGACCAACGGCAGGGCGGCGGGGAGCAGATCGAAGCGCGCCGGGAGGAGCCCGAGCGCCTCGCCGTCCACGTCCAGATACACCGGGGTGTCAGACTCCGCGACCACCGTCCGAGCGGGGTGCATGGTGACTTTGGGGCTCTTCACGTGGCTCCCGTCGTAGATGGTGCGGGTCTGACGGACGACCTCGAAGCGGCTGAGATCACCGAGGATCCCGACCGTGAACCGGCCGTCGTCGAGCTCGGCGGTGGGGCAGACCATCATCCCCCCGCCGAAGTAGCGGCCGTTGGCGACGGCCACGGTGCACATCGGCCCGGTCGGCCCCGGCGCGCCGTCGAGGGTCAGGCGCACGACCGGGTTCTTCCAGCCCCACAGCGCGCGCAGCGTGGCGCCGGCGTAAGCGAGCTTGCCACCGAAGCGCTTGAACGACGGGATGTGGCGATCGGTCTCGCCGGAGAGCCCGAAGCTCGCGATGTTCATGAAGTAGCGCGTCTCCTCCTCGCCGTCGTGGCTGTGGTAGGTGACGCGGCCGACGTCGGTCGGCACGACGCGGTCTTGCTCGAGCAGGCGGAGCGCGTCCTCGCGGGTCCGGGCGCCGACGGTCTTGCGGAAGTCCCCGCCGGTGCCGCCGGTGATGAGGGCCAGGCGCGCCCCCTCGGCCAGCGGCTGGCCGTCGGCGTCGAACCAGCCGTTGACGACCTCGTTGACGGTGCCGTCGCCCCCCCCGACGAGGATCCGGGTGTAGCCGTCGAGCAGCGCCTCCCGGGCCAGCGCGATGGCGTGGCCGGCGTAGTCGGTGAAGGCGACGTCGAAGGGGCCGACGATCGCCTCGAGGTCGTGCTCGAGGCGGCGAAAGACGTCGGCCATGGCGCCGGCGCCGGCGCGCTCGTTGACGATGGCGATGGTGTCGGGGCGGCTCATCCGGCGGCTGTGTCTCCGATGATGGCCTCGCCGACCAGGGTCACGGCGTGGTCGACGCGCAGGCCGGGGGGGGCGACGGCGCGCAGGGCCGCGATGCACTCGGGGGAGAAGCTGACGACGCGATCGACCTTGGCCTCGTGGCACAGCGCGACGACCGCGAGCGCCTGCTGTCGCGCGGTCTCCGGGGCGGTGCTCGGGAGGCACCCCGTGGCGCCGCAGCACCAGGTCTCGCGGCCGTGCGCGGCGAGCTCGACGAGGGGCTGGGTGAGGACGCGGCGCAAGACCTGACGCGGGACCTCGACGCGGTCGAGGTGGCGCGCGAGGTGGCAGCTGTCGTGGTAGGCGACGCGCGCGTTGACGCGCTGCACCACCGCGCTCCCGAGGAGCTGCATGAGCAGGTCGCTCGTGTGCAGGAGCGCGCCTTCGAAGGCGAGGCCGTAGCGCGGATAGACGTGCTGGAGGGTGTAGAGCGCCTCGGGGCTCATGACGACGAGCTCACGGGCGCCGCTCAGCGCGGCGTGGACCTTGCGCGCCTGGACGACGAACTCGGTGTGGTAGCCCGCGTACCAGAGCTCGTAGCCGACATCGAGGGCGGCGGCCTCGCCGCAGCTGATGGCGTCGACGTCGAGGCGCTCGCACAGCGCGAGCAGGGTGTCGATGACCCGCGGGGTCGTCTCGAGGGCAACGCGCCCCGGGAGCAGCGCTATCGCGGGGCGCCGCTCGAAGCGATCGACCCGGCGGATCTTGTCGAGGACGAGCGGCGCGCGCTCGAAGAGCTCGCGGGGGAACGGCGTGACGCCGCGGCTCACGGCCCACGCGCGGGCGGCGACGAGGACCCCCTCGACGTCGTTGTCGTGGACGCACGCGTCGCTGCAAGCGCGGCACCCGGCGCAGTGGTACAGCTGCTCGGCGATCTCGTCGTCGAGGTCGACCAGCCCGCGCCGGACGTGCTCGACGAGGCTCACGAGCCCCCACGGCGAGGTCGTGTCGGTCGACTCCGCGGTCGCGACCGGGCAGGCGTGACGGCACAGGCTCGGGCAGTAGGTGCAGAGCGCGAGCGCCTGGGCGTGGCGCTCGAGCGGGCTCGGATCGCGACCGCGCGCCATGCTCAGGCCCCCGTCGGGTTGAGGATGTCTTTGGGATCGAGCTCGCGCTTGAGCGCGGCCTCGAAGCGCTCCCACGGGAGCGGGCCCGCCGGGCGGAGCTGCTGCACGAGCCCGCGCACGGCGTCGGCTGCGGGACCGTCGACCCCGCTGGCGAGGCTCAGCCAGCCGCCGTGGCGGCTCATGCGCACGAGCCACAGCCCCGGGGGGACGTCCCGGCCGAGCTCCGCGCCGAGCTCGAGCAGCCGCGCCCAGCGCACCCCGACGACCGGCTCGGTCCACGCGCGCGGCGCCGGCAAGAGGCCCTCGTGCATGTTCCACCCGAGCGGCGGGTCGAGGCGCCGCAAGGTCGTGGCGAAGTGGGTGTCGATCCACGAGATCGGCCGCCCGGCGAGCGGCCCCCACGGCTCGACGATGACGAGCACCGGGTGGTCGTCGGTGAGCCCGACGCGCTTGCGCCCCCAGGTCCTGTCGGGGGCCGGGGTGAGGAGCTCGATCGCGCGGGGGTCGAGCCCCAAAGCGATGCCGCTGTTGACCGCCTCGAGGGCGGCGGTCAGGTCGGGGGCGGCGTAGCTCATCGCCACGCGGGTCGCCGACGGGTAGATGCGCAGGGTCACCTCGTAGATGATCCCGTAGCGCCCGCGGGAGCCGAGGAAGAGGCGATCGAAGTCGGGGCCAACGGCCTTGCGCGGGGCGCCTCGGCCGCCGGCGACGCTGCCATCGGGGAAGACCACGCCGAGGCTCAGGACCTGATCCTCCATCGAGCCATAGCGGGGCCCCCAGTGAGCGTCGAGGGCCGCCGCGAGGACGCTGCCGATGGACTCCTGCCGCCACGGTCGGGTCGGAAAGCCCGTCGTGAACGAGCGCTCCTCGAGCAGCCGGTGGAGCTCGCTCACCGAGATCCCCGACTGGACGGTGACCGTGCCGCTGACGATGTCGAGGTCCTTGACCCGCTTCATGCGCCGGCCGCGCAGGTAGATCCTGGGGCGGCGACCGAGGGTGTCGGCGTCGGACCGCCGGGGCCGCCGCGTGAACACCGCAGCGTGGCGCCCGTTGGCCCACTTGAGGACCTCGACCAGCTCGATCTGGGTCGCCGGCTCGACCGCCCAGGCGCCGCCGTCGCCCGCCGCGTCGAGCTGGGGCTCGATCTGCTCGGTCGGAACGATGCGCCGGAGCTCATCGAGGTAGCCCGAGGGCTGGGTCTGGCTCACCATCACGCGCTCCCCGCGTCGCCGCCGTCCGGCTCGACGCTCTCGTGGGGTGCGTCCGGGAACAGCTTGCCGGGGTTCATGACCCCGTGCGGGTCGACGACGTCCTTCAGCGCCCGCCAGACGCGCAGCATGTGGCCGTGCTCCTGCACCATGGCGTTCATCTTCGACATCCCGACGCCGTGGTGGTGGCTGACGGTGCCCCCCGCCCCGACCACCGCGTCGGTGGCGACCCGCCACACCCGGTCGTAGAGCTGCTCCGACTTCGCTGCATCGCGGCGGTAGCCAACGAAGGTGAAGTAGATGCTGCAACCCTCTCGATATGCATGGGAAAAATGGGCCATCACGAAGACGTGAGGGGCGAGCGCTCTTCGCACTGCATCATACATCCCCTCGAGGCGATCCCAGGTGGAGGCGACCTCCATCGTGTCGACGAACCCGCCCATGTCGTAGACGCGGCTCTGCTTGAAGCTGACGTCGTAGCGGCGGGCCAGCCAGTGCTCGCCAGGCCCGGCGCCGGCGTCGACGCCGCCCGCCTCGGCGAGGAGCTCCCCAGCGCTCCAGGCGTCGGCGTGGACGGCGTCCGCGTGGCCCTCGAAGCCGACGATCATCAGGCACGGGGAGGGAGCGGCGGCGGCCAGGCGGTTGACGATGGACGGGGCGGAGAGGGCGGTGATGAGTCCGACGCGTTTGGCCGCGTGAGAGAGCGGCCCGAGGCGGCGGCGCAGGAGCCCGGGCCGCTCGAACTGACCGGTGTGGGGGCCGGCGGTGGTCGTCGCGAAGAGGCCGCGGAGGCTGTCGAGGACCCCGGGCCGCGCGGCCTTGTCGCCGTGGGTCTTGTCCTTGCCGAGGGCGATGAGGCTGTCGAAGGGGTCGTAGAGGCGCAGGACCATCGGGCGGAGACCGGCCTGCATCACGGCGCGGCCGCCGCGCAGGCCGTCCTCGAGGTGGCGGAAGCGGAACGCGCGCATGCGGCGGGCCCCGGGGACCGGGTTCACCTTGAGCTGCGCCCCGGTGATGACGCCGAGGGTCCCCTCGCTGCCGCACACCAGCTGGGTCCAGTCGGGACCGCCGGGGCCGCGGTCGCCGGTGTCGAGCAGCGTCCCGTCCGGGAAGGCGACGCGCAGCGAGAGCACCATGTCCTCGATCTTTCCGTAGCGCGACGAGAACTGCCCGGCGGAGCGGGCCGCGAGCCAGCCGCCGAGGGTCGAGCACATGATGCTCGAGGGGAAGTGGCCGAGGGTGAAGCCGGCGGCGTTGAGGCGATCCTCGAGGTGCTGGCCGTTGATGCCCGCCTGGGCGGTCACGACCGCCGAGGCATGATCGATGTCGGTGACCTGGGCGAGGCGCTTGACGTCGACGACGACGCCGCCGTGGATGGGGATCGTGCCACCACACACCCCGGAGCCGCCGCCGTAGGGGACGACCGGGATCCCGTGGTCGTGGCAGAAGCGCAGGATCGCCACGACCTCGGCCTCGTCGGCGGGCCAGACGACGCAGTCGGGCGGGTAGCGCTCGACGTCGCCGCCCTGCTTCCATATCTGGGCTTTCGGCCAGAAATCGGCGCTGTACGCGATCCGATCGGGGCGCGCCGTCGACAGGTGCTCGACGCCGACGATGCGAGACAGGCCGGCGATGAGTTCGGCTTGGGACAACCGTGCCATGGGGCGCGGAGCATATGCCGAAAGCGGCGCCGACGAAAGGGGTCCGGGCGAGGACGCGCCTTCGCCGTCGCCCGCCTACGCCTCGAGCCCCGGGAGGGTCACGCCGAACTCGGCGCCGCCACCGTCGGCGTCGCGATAGTCGACGCGGCCCCGCTGGGCCTCGACGAGCGCCCGGGTCAGCGCGAGGCCGAGGCCGAGGCCGGCGGGCTGATCGGCGCCGCCGCCGCGGGAGAAGGCGCGAAACAGGCGGCGACGCTGGGCCGGCGGGATCCCCTCGCCGTGGTCGCGGACGCTGACGCGGACGCCGCCCGGCGCGCGGGCGACGTGGACGAGGATCGCCCGGTCGGCGGCGGCGCGGGTGTACTTCTCGGCGTTGTCGACCAGGTTCGAGACGATCTGCGCGACGGCGTCGCGATCGAAGCGCGCGTCGAGCGCGCCCGGCTCGAGGGTGGCGGCGATGGTGGCGCCGTGGCTGGCGAGGGTCGGCGCGATCCGCTGGACGATCTCGGTGACGGCGGCGCCGAGGTCGCCGGGGCGTGGCGCGACCGCGAGGTTGCCGCGCTCGAGCCGGGTGAAGTCGAGGACGTTGGAGACCACGCGCCCGAGGCGGTCGGCCTCGGCGGCGACTCGGCGCGCGTAGGTTCGCTGCCGGTCGGGGTTGCCGAGCCCCTCGGCGAGCATCTCGCCGTACATCCGCACGCCGGCGAGGGGGGTGCGCAGCTCGTGGGCGGCGGACGCGGCGAACTGGACCCGGCGGCGCGACAGTCGCTCGGCGTGGGCGATCATCAGGACGACGGCGAGCCCGGCGAGGACGGCCAAGATGACCCCGACGCCGAAGCGCCAGTGAAAGGAGCTGGCGAGATCGGCCGCCTCGAGCCGCGCGGCGTCGCGGGCGGCGGCGTAGTCTATCGCGACGTGCCACGGGGCGCCGATGAGGGGGACGGGGGCGGCGCCGTCGGTCGGTCCCACCCCGGGCGCCAGCCGGCCGACGAGGTCCCCCTCCACGAGGAGCTCCCGCACGGCGCTGAGGGCGATCTGGAAGCCCTGCACGTTGACCCCGTCCGGGGTCTCGACGCGCCGCAGCGCGACCATGAGCGGCCCCCCCGCGCCGTCGGCGGCGGCGGGGACGGTGTGCCAGGCGAAGGCGCCGACGCGGACTACGACGTCCTGGTCGGGGCACCCGTCACCCTGGCAGGCGAGCGCCGTCGGCTCGGTGTCCTGCGGATCTGGCTGCCGCGGGACGGGCGGGACGGGCTGGAGCGCGGCCACCTTGCCGCCTTTCTTGTTCGACTGGATCGACAGGTAGATGGCGTTGGCCTGGCGGTTGGACAGGTACGCCGTCTGGTCGATGCGCTGCTCCTGGACCGGCATCTGGCGGACCGGCACCTGGCCGAGGCCCTGATTGGCCTGCCCGACGTCGAGGTTCCCCTCGTTGGCGAGGGCCTGGTTGCCGAGGGCGAGCTGCTCGATCCCCGAGCGCTGTTGGAGCTCGTCGGCGTTCGCTTCGACCGCCTTCGCCGCGTTCGCGGCCCCCTCGGCGGAGCCCGCGTGCGGCGCGTCGGCGCCGAGCCACGTCGCCACGTAGGGCTCGACCGTGGCCGCGAGGCGCGTCTGGAGCTTCTCCTGCCCCTTGGCGACGTTGAGCTCGGCGATCTGCGGGTTGATGGTCGGCAGCGTCAGGTTGCCGGCGTCGTCGATCTGGAAGTTGCCGACGATCAAGGGATCCGCTGGGCCTTCGGCCAACGGCGACGGGGTGACGGCGGGGCCGGCGTAGGCCCCACGCGGATCGACGTAGAGGTTCTGGTAGTGGAAGAAGGGTCGCGCGCTCTCGCGCTCGAGGAGGGTGCCGAGGCGCGCCCCGACGCGGTCGGCCATGCGCCGGGCGGCCACGTCGGCGCTGCGGCGCGGGGCGTCGAGGAGGGCCGCCTCCTCCTTGGAGACGGTGCGCGACTCCGCCCAAAACCAGTAGCCGCAGGGCAGCGCGATCGCGGCCGCCGTCAGGATGGCCGCGAGCGCAACGGGGTTCGGGCGGCGCCGGCTCACGCGCCCGGCCCCCAGGCGTAGCCCACGCCCTTGACCGAGACGACCACCTGGGGATCGCCGGGGTCGCGCTCGATCTTCTTGCGCAGGTTGGCGATCGTGACGTCGACGGTGCGGGTCTCGAGGTTGGGGGACAGGCCCCAGACGTGCTCGAGCAGCTCCGCTCGGCTGACCGCGCGCGCGCGGTGCCGGTGGAGCCACCGGAGCAGCCCCACCTCGCGCGCCGTGAGCGGGATCTCGACGCCGTCCCGGGCGCCGACGCAGCGGCCGAGGTCGAGGCGCAGCCCGTCGAGCTCGAGGAGCTCGGGCGAGCTCGGTGCCTGCTCGATGCGGCGCGCGAAGGCCCCGACCCGGGCGAGGAGCTCGCGCACCCCAAAGGGCTTGGTCACGTAGTCGTCAGCGCCGCTCTCGAGGCCCACGACCTTGTCCACCTCCGCCCCACGGGCGGTCAGCATCAGCACCGGCAGGGACGGGCGCGCGAGCTTGAGGCGCCGACAGACCTCGATGCCGTCGAGGCGCGGCAGCATCAGATCGAGCAGCACCATGTCGAACCGCTCGGCGGTCCCGACCTCGACGGCGCTCAGCCCGTCCTCGACGGCGACCACCTCGTGCCCGTCACCCTCGAGCAGGTCCACGAGCCCCTCGCGGAGCATCACCTCGTCTTCGACGACCAACAGCTTCATGTCGGCATCTTACGCGGGGGCCGGCGGCTCCGCGTGTAAAGGACGTGAAAATCTGCGCCCGAGGGCGAGCCACGAGGGCGTCAGATCTCCTCGAAGCGCTCCCGGGCCTTGCGCCGGAGTCGCTCGACCATCGGGTTGAACGGCGACAGATCGTCGGCCCGCTGCAGCATTCGCTTCACGTCGTCGGCGGTCACCGAGCGGCGCTGGAGCTCGAGCTCGAGCTGGTCGCGCACCTTCTCCATGAGCGCGTCGCACTTCTTCTTGCCGTCGCGCGCGAGGTACTGGGGCTCCTCGAGGCGCAGGTACGGCCCCGCCTCGAGGTTCATCGGTCGCCGGACGCCGTCCTTGCCGACGCTGATGGCGGAGTAGTACTTGCGCCACTCCTGCTCGGTCACGGTGTCGATGAAGCCGTCCCCCTTCGGGACGAGGACGAAGTCCGGGTTGAGCTCGCCCGCCGCCATCCGGCTGAGCGCCGCCTTGTTGGGCTCGACGTCCCGGATGTAGAGGTCGACGTGGGAGTCCCGCATCGGCACCGGCGCCGGCCGGAACTTGACCCGCAGATAGGTGCGCGCCTGGGTGAAGGGGTAGGCCGCGATGTCGACGAGCGTCTCGGCGGCGACCGAGGGCTCGCGCAGGTTGTCGACGGGGAAGTAGTTGTCGTCGACGTCGAACCAGACGACCCCGTAGTAGCCCTCGGCGCGCGCGGTCTGGTAGCCGGTGGCGCCGCGGTCGACGCGCTGCTCGTCGATGAACTGCCGCATCTTGCCCTCGAACAGCGGGCCGGCCATCTGCGGCGGGAAGCGGTTCTCCGTCGCGAAGACGATGTAGCCGGCGGGCGCGCCGTTCGGAGCGTCCCAGTGGAGCACGAGGGGCTTGCCGGGGTTCTTGATACGCACGAAGTGCAGCTCGCTCGGGCGCTGCGGTCCGGTCGGCGTCGTGGGCTCGTCCATGGCTACCTCGCTAGGATCGGGATCGCGCGCCATGAAACACCGCTCCGAGCCCGACGGCAAGCCCACGGGCCCCGACCCGCGGCGACGCACGCCGGCGCCACCAAGACAGCGCGCCTATCGTTGATCAGCGCCGGTCCCCGTGCTATCGCACGCCACGACGAACGGACTCAGGGGGCACAGGTGGCCAAGAACCCACTCGCAGGCAACTTCGAAGACCGGGTGGTGACGTCAAAGCTCAGCGAGCTCGTCAACTGGTGCCGGAGCTACAGCCTGTTCCAGTACCCGTTCGTGACCGCCTGCTGCGGCATGGAGTACATGGCGGCGGCCGGCGCCCACCATGACTTCGCGCGCTTCGGCGCCGAGGTCCCGCGCTCGTCCCCGCGCCAGGCGGACGTGCTGTGGGTCGTGGGCACCGTCACGCACAAGAACGCCCCGGTGCTGCGCCGCGTCTACGAGCAGATGGCCGAGCCCAAGTGGGTGCTGGCCTTCGGCGTGTGCGCCTCGACCGGCGGCTTCTACGACAACTACGCGACCGTGCCGGGGATCGACCACATCATCCCGGTGGACGTCTACATCCCGGGTTGCCCGCCGCGCCCCGAGGCGGTCATGGACGCCATCATGATGCTCCAGGACCAGATCAAGAGCGAGCCGGCGCGGGTGACCAACGAGGCCAAGACGGTCGCCGCCGAGTTCCAGGTGGTCGCCGACCAGGACGAGGCCGGCTGGTAGTCCTCGCGCGGCGACGGTGACGCTCCCAGGCCCCGGTCTTGCGGGCCGGTGTTCCTGAGCGGCGGGGCGCGGACCGGAGCCCATGGCTGGCGACCGCAGTGGCCCCGCTGGTCGACCGCGGATGACGCAGGTCCGTGACCGATACCCGGGCGCCGCGCCCCGCGAAGGAGGCCCCGAGAGGTCCGCCTGACCAAACGCGGAGCGGGCCAGGCGGTGGCGAGACTCGCCGGCTTCGCGTCACAGCCGCGAGAGCACCTCGCGAGCGGCGCGCCGGTCCTCCGGCGCGACGTAGACGCGCTCGAGCTGGAGCGTGCGCTCGTAGCGGCTGAAGAGGTCGGTGACCTCCTCGATGCGGTAGACGCGGGCGCGCCCGAAGGGCGGCTTCTTGTCGACGACGAGCAGCGGGTTGCCGCGCTTGGTCGGCGACTGGGCGTAGCGGCTCAGGACCGGCTTGGCGGTGATCCAGAGGGAGTGCACGCCAGCGGCGTCGAGGGCCGCGGCGAGCTCGTCGCGGCGGGCGCGGTCGGCCTCGCGGCGCAGCTCGGTCAGGAGCTTGTAGGGGTGACGCTCGTCGATGCGCCGCGCCCACGAGTCCTCCGAGGACTGCAGGCGCTGCATCAGCCAGGCGTCGTTGCAGCGCACGTAGGCCGCCGGATCGGCGGGGAACCGCGCCTCGTCGCCGACCGAGCGCAGCCAGCTGCGGAGCATCGCGTCGTAGATGTCCGACTTCGGGTGGAAGTAGACCATCTGGAACATGTGGTAGCGCGCGAGCAGGAAGTGCTCGAAGCTGGCCAGCGCCCGCTGGTCGATGCCGAGGCGGGCGACGCCGTCGTCCTCGAGGACCATCGCGTTCGAGATGAGCCAGCTCGCGTCGTAGCTGCCGTACTCGACCCCGGCGAAGTAGCTGTCGCGCCGCAGGTAGTCCATGCGGTCGACGTCCATCTCGCCGCTGACCATGGCGTGCAGGAGCGGCCACCAGTCGAGGCCGCCGCTGACGAAGGCCGCCGCGTGGCGCCCGGGGTGATCGGCGATGATGGCGCCGACCTGCCCGGCCCGGACCCCGACGTCGACGAAGGCCGCGTCGATGGTCTGGGCGAGGACGCCGTCGGTGACGAGCTTGAGGGTCATGTCCTCGTGGCTCGCCCTGCCCTCGCCCATCGGCTCGCCGTCGAGGAACAGGAGCGCGCGATCCGGCAGCAGCGCCTCGGCGGCGTGGCTCAGCGGCGGGTGGCCGATGTCGTGGAGCAGCGCGGCGAGGCGGGCGAGCTGGCGCAGGCGGGCGCGCTCGGTCGGCGTGAGCCGGTCCGTCGTCGCGAAGACGCGATCGGCGAGCAGCCCCGCGCAGTGCATGGCGCCGATGGAGTGGAGGTAGCGGTGATGGACCGCGCCGGGGAACACGAACTCGGCGAAGCCGAGCTGCTTGATCCCGCGCAGGCGCTGGAAGGCCGCCGTGTCGATGACGGCGAGCTCGCCACCGTTGACGGGGATCGGACCCCAGAGCGGGTCGCGAAGCTCGATGTCGGTAGGCTCTCTCGACGACATGTCACGACCTCCTGGCGCTCGTGCAGAGACAGCGGTGTCGTATCACAAACCCAGCGTGGCCAGCGACCGGGCGCGCCGCCACAGGGTCGGCAGGCCGACGACGTCGTCGACCACGCCATCGGCGACCAGCGCGTCGGGATCGAGCCCCAGCCGCTCGGCGTCGCCGCCGCACGCGAGCACCTCGAAGCGCGCCCCGCCGAACGTCCGGCACGACGCCAGCGCTTCCCGCACCTGCGCGCCGGGCGTCCCCCCTCGTGCAGCGAGCACCTGCGCGTCCCAGGGGTCCGCGCCGACCGCGGGCTCACCACCACGGGCCGCCGCGACCCACGCGCCCAGGCCGCCCTGGAAGAGGCCGATGACGACACGGTCGCCCGCGACCAGCGCGGTCAGCGCCAGGTCGAGCCCAAAGACCAGCGCCGCGGCCTCGCCGCGCCGCAAGAAGATCGCGACCCCTTCGTTGTCCACACGGCCTCCTCAGTCGCTCCCGGGCGTGCCGGCACCATGTCGCAACGCAGCATCGCGGGTGCTCGGGGCGCGATCGTCGGAGCCCGGAAACGCGACGAGCCGACCCAAGGGTCGGCTCGTCGCTGGAGGCGCCACCCGGAATCGAACCGGGGATAAAGGATTTGCAGTCCTCTGCCTTACCGCTTGGCGATGGCGCCAGTCATGGGCTCCGCGTTCGGAGCGAAGCACTCTTTAACGGCTCCCTCGAGGCGTGTCAACCGCCACCGCGCGCCCCCGCGCTGATCGCGCGCGGCGCCCGGCGTCGGCTCACAGCGACAGCTGCGTGACACGCCACGCCCGCCCGTCCTCGGGGTCGCGCGCGAACGAGATCGGGGCCGGCAGGCGCCCGTCGGGGGTGCGCACGAAGACCTTCACGCGGTCGTCCTCCGGCGCGAGCTGGGGGGGCTCGGTGTAGGCGATCGCGAAGCTCGAGGACGTCTGGACGTCGTCGAGGTAGGTCGGCGCGGTGCGGCGCAGCTTGTGCCAGGCGAAGGCCTTGAAGTGGTCGAGCGAGCGCGGCCCGCGCAGCTGGCTCGAGTGGGTGAGCTTCGACATCAAGGCCCAGGTGTCCTCGGCCTCCTCCATCAGCGCCGCCTCGAAGACGCGCGCGAGCACGAGCTCGATCCCCGCGTCGACCGGCGGCACCGGGAGATCGGTGCGGTCGCGGTAGGGGTCGTAGTCCCGCGCCGGCTCGTCTCCCTCGGCGGCCGGGGCCGCCTTCGCGGCCGCAGGCGTCGCGGCCTTCTTCGGCGGTGCGACCCGGATCGGCGGCGGCCCCGACACCACGACCGGCGCCGCGGCGGCCACGGCCGCGGCCGGTGACGACCCTCGGCCGGGTGCGGGCGCGGGCGCGGGCGCGAGGGCGCCTTGACGTTCGACGACCCCGATCAGCTTGTTCAGCGCCGCCTCGAGGCGATCGAGGCGGTCGAGGACGTCGCTCAGTTTCGGCTCGCTCATGGACTCTCCGGACGGGTGCCGCCCACATTTTGGGTGGGGCGGGGACGCAGGGTGGCCGCCACAGTAACCGCTGGCCAAACCACCGGCAACCCGTCGCCGACGACCGCCGGCGGTCCCGTCACGGGGTCTGGTTTTGAACCACCGCGCGCTCGGAGATGGTGCACTCGAGCAGATCCGCCGCGTACATCAGCTGGTAGTCGAACTTGATCGCCGGGTTCGGGTCCGCCTCGTGGAGCTTGCGCGCGACCCCCTGGGCGTCGGCGCAGGCGCGCGCCCGCGAGGTCGCGTCCTTGTTCGCGCTGACGTACTCGAAGTCGAGCGGCACGAGGTGGCCCGCCAGGTTCTCCTCGCGGAAGCCGAGCGGCATCTTGCCGTCGATCTCCGGGGCCACGGTCACGTCGGGGATGACCCCGGTGACCTGCAGCGTGCGGCCGCTCGGGCTGTAGTACCGGGCCACCGTCAGCTTGATGTAGTAGTCGTCCTGGAGGATCGGCGAGTAGAGGGTCTGCACGCTCGCCTTGCCGAAGGTGCGGTCGCCGACGATGATCCCGCGGCGGTTGTCCTGGATCGCCGAGGCGACGATCTCGGCGGCCGAGGCGGTGCCGTCGTTGACGAGGACGACCAGCGGCACGTCCCAGGTCCCGCTCGCCTTGGCCGGGTAGACCTCGTCGTCGCGGCTGTTGCGGTTCTTCACGGCCACGATGGTGCCGCCGTCCACGAAGCGGTCCGACACCTGGATCCCCTGGTTGAGCAGACCGCCGGAGTTGTTGCGGAGGTCGAGCACGAGGCCCCGGAGGCGTCCGGTGCGGGTCTGCCCCTCGAGGTCGCGGTAGACGCGCTCGAGCTCGAGGTCGGTCGTGCGCACGAAGCCCGTGACCTTGATGTAGCCGACGTCGGAGTGCTGATCGACGAGGTGCCCCTGGACGTTCTTGATCGCGATGTGGGCGCGGGTGATGGCGATGTCCTTGGGGTCGGGCTCGCCCTCGCGCTGGACCGTCAGCACGACCTCGGTGCCGCGCTTACCGCGAATCCGCGACACCACCTTGCTGAGCGACTCACCCTTGATGTCCTTGCCGTCGATCTTGACGATCGTGTCACCGGCGCGGAGCCCGGCCGAGACGGCGGGCTGCCCCTCGATGGGGCTCTCCACGGTGGTGTAGTCGGAGTCCGGCCGTCGGGTCAGGATGGCGCCGATGCCGTCGAAGCTCGAGTCGGTCGTCTTCTTGATGGAGTCGTCCCAAGCGCTCTTGGCGATCAGCGAGGAGTGCGGGTCGAGCGCGTAGAGGTAGCCCTGCGCGGCGGAGACCCACGCCTTCTTCACGCTCCAGGTCGCGGTCGGCTTCATCTCGCGCTTGATGTAGGCCATCACGCGGTCGAAGTCCTTGGCGTCGAAGCCGGTCGCGTGCCAGGCCTCCTTGAGCGCCCGCTGGCGAGCTTGCTGCTTGGCGCGGAGGGCGCGGATCTCGTCGTCGCTGAGGCGCTTCTTCTCTTCCTCGACCTTGTCCTTGGACTCGTCGAGGATCACGAAGGGATCGCTCGGGTGGAGCTTCGAGAGCTTGCCCTTGAGCAGCCCCTTCTCGTCCGGATCGTCCTTGCGCGCCCGGTAGAACGCCTCGGGGAACATGAGGCGAGCGCCCTCCTCGGGGCTCGCGAGCGCCCAGGAGGCCGCGTTCACGTACGCCCACGACTCATCGATGGTCGGATCGATGTAGCGCTTCTTCACCTGCTGCCGGACCTCCTCGAAGTTGGTCCGATCGAACGGGATGGGGCCCCAATAGTCCTTGGACTCCTCGTCGTCCTCGCCCTCTTCGTCGCTCGCCGCGAGCTCCCCGCCGGTCGTCGGGACGCCGTCGCGGATGGCCACGCCCGCACCCGATGAGCTCGCCAAGCTGATGCGCTCGCCGGGACCGTCGTCGCTCGCCCGGGCGCCGCACGCTGCGGTCGCCGCCGTCGCGAGGATGAAGAGGAACAGGAGGATTCCCTGGGGGGCCGCGCCACGCCGCATCGATTTCTCCCTCGTGCTCCCGCGCACCTTGCTGGTTTTCCGCATCAGTTCCGAAGGTAAGCCGTCGGACGGGTCCGTTCAAGAATGGCGGTTCATCTTGGTAACGGTGAACCAGCGCGAGTTCACAACCCACCGGGTCGTTTTCGACTTCCCGCAACAACGCGCGCGCCGCCACGCGCAGCCACAGAGGCGCCGCGACTCACCGTTCAGGTGGACACCGCACGCCATGCCGCGGCGCACCACCAACGGCGCCCCCCCGCCCCCCGGCGTCGACCGATCGGAGGTACCCCGCCCCGGGCGCCTCAGCCGTCGGAGCGCCGCCCGGTGTGACCGAATCCGCCAACGCCGCGCGCCGTCTCGGACAGCTCGGCGACGGCGACGACTCGGGCTTGGACCACCGGGGCCACCACGAGCTGCGCCACGCGCTCGCCGCGGGTCAGCGTCACCGGAGCGTCGCCGAGGTTGACGAGCAGCACCTTCACCTCACCCCGGTAGTCGGCGTCGATGGTGCCGGGCGCGTTCAGCACCGTGACGCCGAAGCGCGCGGCGAGGCCGCTGCGCGGTCGCACCTGCACCTCGTACCCGAAGGGCACGGCGAGCGCCAGCCCGGTCGGGACCATGGCCCGACCGAGCGGCGGCAAAGTGAGCGGCGCCTCGAGCGCCGCGCAGACGTCGAGACCCGCCGCGCCCTCGGTCATGTACCGAGGTAGCGGCAGGTCCGCGTCGCGCTCCGGCCGAAGCCGGAGCACCTCGAGCCGGACGGCCGCGGGGCCGTCCGGGGCGTCACTAGTCGTCGTCGCCATCGTCCGCGGAGGACCCGCCGCCGGCCTCCTCGAGGGCGGCCCGGCGCGACAGCTTGATCTTGCCCTGGCGATCGATGCCCAGGACCTTCACGAGCACCTCGTCGCCCTCCTTGACCACGTCCTCGGTGGCCCGGACGCGACCGTCGGCGAGCTCCGAGATGTGGCAGAGGCCGTCGGTCCCCGGCATGATCGTGATGAACGCGCCGAAGTCCACGGTCTTGGCCACGGTGCCGAGGTAGATCTTGCCCACCTCCGGCTCCGAGGTGTAGCCGCGGATGAGCTCGATGGCCTTGGCCGCCGACTCGCCGTCGAGGGCCGCGACGTTGACCTGACCGTCGTCGTTGACGTCGATCTCGGTGCCGGTCTCCGCGATGATCCCGCGGATGTGCTTGCCACCCGGGCCGATGAGGTCGCGGATCTTCTCCTTGTCGATGAGCACCGTGAAGATGCGCGGGGCGTGCTTCGACAGGTCGTCAGCCGGCTCGGCGATCGCCTTGTCCATCTCGCCGAGGATGTGGAGGCGGCCGGTGCGGGCCTGGTCGAGGGCGCTCCGCAGGACGTCCCACGGCAGCGACTCGACCTTGATGTCCATCTGCAGCGCGGTGATGCCCTCGCGCGTCCCGACGACCTTGAAGTCCATGTCGCCGAGGTGGTCCTCGTCGCCGAGGATGTCGCTCAGGACCGCGGTCTTCTTCCCGTCGGTGATGAGCCCCATCGCGATGCCGGCCACGGCCGCCTTGGTCGGCACGCCGGCCTGCATCAGCGCGAGCGAGGCGCCACAGACCGTCGCCATCGACGACGAGCCGTTCGACTCGAGGACCTCGCTCACGATGCGGATCGTGTAGGGGAACTCATCGGCACCCGGGACGAGCGGCTGGACGCCGCGGCGCGCCAGGTTGCCGTGGCCGATCTCGCGGCGGCCGGGGCCGCGCATCATGCGGACCTCGCCGACCGAGTACGGCGGGAAGTTGTAGTGGAGCATGAAGCGGCTGAAGTACTCGCCGCTCAGGGCGTCGACGCGCTGCTCGTCGCGCTTGGTGCCGAAGGTCACCGTCACCAGCGCCTGGGTCTCACCGCGGGTGAAGAGCGCCGAGCCGTGGGTCCGCGGGAGGACGCCGATCTGGCAGTCGATCTCGCGGATGTCGCCGGTCTTACGGCCATCGATGCGGCGCCCCTCGTCGAGGATGGTGCGGCGCACGACCTCGCCCTTGAGGCCGTCGACGATGCCCTTGATCTCGCCCTCGCGGCCGACGGCGGCCTCACCGAGGGTCGCGATGGTCTCCGCCACGATGGCGTCCATGGCCGCGTAGCGCTTCTTCTTGTCCGCGATGAAGGCCGCCTCCTTCACCTGCGGGCGGGCGTGCTCGGAGACGCGACCGATGAAGTCGGCGTCCTTCGCCTCGGGGACGAAGGGGCGCTTCTCCTTGCCGGCCCGCTCGCGCAGGCGGCCGATCGCGTCCATCACCGGCAGCATCGCTTCGAAGCCGAAGCGGATGGCGTCCACCGCGACGTCCTCGCCGATGCCGGTGGCGCCGCCCTCGACCATCACGATGCCGTCACGCCGGGCGGCGAGCAGCAGCTCGAGCTCCGAGGTCTCGAGCTCGGCCTTGCTCGGGCAGGCCATGAAGCCGCCGTCCTTGAGGCCGACGACGACGCCCGCGATCGGGCCGTTCCACGGGATGTCGCTGATGTGCAGCGCCGCGGACGCGCCGATGAGGCCGCACAGGTTGGGGTCGTTGACCTGATCGACGCTCAGCACGGTGCAGACGACCTGCACCTCGTGCTTGAAGCCGTCGGGGAACAGCGGGCGAATGGGGCGGTCGATGAGGCGCGCCATCAGGGTGGCGTTCTCGGTCGGACGGCCCTCGCGCTTGAAGAAGCCACCCGGCAGCTTGCCGGCGGCGTAGGTGCGCTCCTGCACGTCGACGACGAGCGGGAAGAAGTCGAGGCCACGCCGCGGGGCGTAGGTCGAGGTCACGGTGACGAGCACCACGGTCTCACCGTGGGTCACGAGGACCGCGCCGGCGGCCTGCTTGGCCACCCGGCCGGTCTCGAGGGTGAGCGGCGCGCCGCCAAACTCGATGGTCTCGGTCACAATATTAGGAAACAAAGCCACGTTGGGCCTCCTGATGTCAGCACCCACCGTCGCAACGGCGAGTGCGTGGATCGCCCGGAGAGATGGTCGCGCGAGCCGGGCGGGCTCCGCCGCAAGACGCGGCGCGCGCAAGGCGCAGTTGTGCGCGACCTGGTCGCCAGGAGGACCGTCATGTCCTGACCGGATGACCGGCCAGATCTCGCGCAGACCGGCGTCGGGCTGAGCCGACGCGGGCTGTTCACGGCCCGCGGCTATCCCCCAGGGCTGGGGGCGCCGACGTCGAGCTGCGCGAAAGCTGGTAGATCATCGGTACGGGCATGGCGGCCCCCCGACGCCGACTACTTGCGCAGGCCGAGCTCGCCGATGAGCGAACGGTAGCGCGTGACGTCTTTGGCCTTGAGGTAGTTCAGCAGCCGACGGCGCTGACCGACGAGGCTCAAGAGGCCGCGACGCGAGTGATGATCCTTCTTGTGGGTCCCGAAGTGACCGGTGAGCTGCAGGATCCGCTCGCTCAGCAGCGCCACCTGCACCTCGGGCGACCCGGTGTCACCCTCGGACCGCTTGAACTTGTTGATGATCTCGGCCGTCTTCTCCGGCTGCAGCGCCATCTTTCATACTCCGTCAAAAAGCTCTGTGTTTTCGCGCGGCGAAACCTATACGGGCCCCGCCCCGGGTGTCAACAAGTACCGCTCGGCGCCGACGCCTCGCGGTCTCCGATCGCCTCGAAGCGGAACCCGCGAAAGATCCGCCATTGGTCGTCCTCGGTCCGCTCGACCAGCGCGAGCGGCTCTCCATCCGGCGCGAGCAAGATCGCCCGCGCACCGGGCTCCTCGGCGCGGATGAGCCGGCCGTTGCGCACGTCGGCGACGGCCTCGGGGGGCACCGTCACCCGGACGAGGTCGGGCGCGGCGTCGGTCAGCGGGCGGACCGAGGTAGCGTCGACCGCCTCGAGCGGGACCGCCTCCGCGATGTCGAAGGTCCCGACCTTGGTCCGCCGGAGCGCCGCGAGATGGGCCGGGACGCCCAGGGCGGCGCCGAGGTCTCGCGCCAGCGACCGGACGTAGTAGCCGCTGCCACAGGACACGTCGACCACGAGCGACGTCCCCTCGATCGCGACGAGCTCGAGGCTGTGGCAGACGACCGGCCGCGGATCGACCTCGACCACCTCGCCCGCGCGGGCCCGGCTCATCAGCGTCCGGCCGTCGCGCTTGAGGGCCGAGTACACAGGCGGGACCTGCATCACCTCGCCGACCAGCGGCGCGAACGCCGCCGCGACGCGCGCGGGGTCGAGGGCCGCGGGGGGCACGTCAGCCCGGGCGACGACCTCGCCGGTCGCGTCGAGCGAGTCGGTCTCGACGCCCAGGGCGATCGTCGCGCGATACGCCTTGTCGTGGACCATGACCCAGTGGGAGAGCTTCGTCGCCTCGCCGAGCAGCACCAGCAGGATGCCGGTCGCGGCCGGATCGAGCGTGCCGGCGTGCCCGGCCCGCGCCGCGCCGGTCTGCGCCTGGACCCGCCGCATGACCACGAAAGAGGTCGGACCCGCCGGCTTGTCGACGATCACGATCCCGTGCGGCCCCTGCCCCTGTCGCCTGCCACGACGCCCCATCAGTCCGCGCGTTCGCCGTCGTCGTCGAGCGCGTCGACGTCGGCCCCGTCGGTCTCCTCGTGAAAGAGGCCGTCGTCCTCGTCGAACGCCTCCTCTTCGTCGAAGAGCTCCTCGGCCTCGTAACCCAGGTCGTCCTCGTCGTCGTCATCGCCGTCGTATGCGGCGGCGTCGAACTCCTCGTCGTCGCCCTCGGCGCTGACGTCGGCCTCGTCTTCGTCCTCGGCCGGCGGGATGTCGAGGTCCCGGAGGATCTCCTCGATGCGCCGCCCGTGATCGATGGACTTGTCGACGAGAAAGCGCAGCTCGGGGGTCACCCGCGCCCGGATCTCCTCGCCCACGCGCCGGCGCAGAAAGCCCCGCGCCTTCTCGAGCGCGGCGGCCACCGCCTCCGGATCACCGGACATCAGGTAGTAGTGGACGCGCGCGAGCGACAGGTCGCTCGTCACGTCGACCCCGGTGATGACGACCCCGTGGAGGTCGTCCATGCGCGACTCACGCTGGACCGCCACCGCCAGCACCTGCTGAATCTGGCTGGCGAGGCGGTCCGTGCGACGAAATGGGCGCTTTCGAGCCATGGTCAGATATCGAGCTTCTGGGCGACCTCGACGAGCTCGTAGCACTCGATCTCGTCGCCGACCTTCACGTCGTTGTAGTTCTCGAGGTGAGCACCGCACTCGTGGCCACGATCGACCTCGACCACGTTCTCCTTGAAGCGCCGCAGCGAGTCGATCTTGGTGTCCGCGATGACGCGGCTGTCGCGGATGAGGCGCGCACGGGCGTTGCGCATGAGCTTGCCCTGCAGGACCGCACAGCCGGCGATGGTCCCGAGCTTCGGCACCCCGAAGGTGTCGCGGATGGCCGCCTTGCCGAGGAGACGCTCCTCGATGCTCGGGCTGAGCATGCCCTCCATCGCGGCCTTCACGTCGTCAACGGCGTTGTAGATGACCGAGTAGAGCTTGATCTCCACGCCCTCGTGCTCGGCCATCGCCTTGGCGTTCTTCTCGGGGCGGACGTTGAAGCCGATGATGATGGCGTTCGACGCCGCCGCCAGGTTGACGTCGGACTCGCTGATGGCGCCCACCGCGTCGTGGATGATGCGCACCTCGAGCTCGGGGTGGATGAGCTTGCTGAAGGCGGTCTTGAGCGCCTCGAGCGAGCCCTGCACGTCCGACTTGATGATGAGGTGGAGGGTCTTGACCGTGCCCGCCTTCATCTGGTCGAAGAGGTCGTCGAGGGAGACGCGCTTGCGCTCCTCGGCGAGGCGCTTCTCGCGCTCCTTGTCCTCGAGGTGGTTCACGATGGTGCGGGCGTCCTTCTCGTCCTTGACGGCGAAGAAGCGATCCGACGCGAACGGGACCTCGTTGAGCCCGAGCACCTCGACCGGCATGGCCGGCCCGGCCTCCTTGATCTGCCGCCCGCGGTCGTCGAGGATCGCGCGGACGCGCCCTGCAGCCTTGCCCGACACGACGATGTCGCCCTTGCGCAGCGTGCCCTCCTGGACGAGGACGGTCGCGACCGGGCCGCGCCCCTTGGAGAGCTCGGCCTCGATGACGACGCCGGTCGCCGGGCGATCGACCACCGCGTGGAGCTCGAGGATGTCGGCCTGGAGCAGCACGCTGTCGAGGAGCTGGTCGATGCCGTCGCCGGTCTTGGCGGAGACGTTGACGAACTGCGTCTCGCCGCCCCACTCCTCGGACACGAGCCCGTACTCCGTCATCTGCTGGCGGATCTTCTCGGGCTGGGCGTCAGGCTTGTCGCACTTGTTGACGGCGACGACCACCGGCACCCCGGCGGCCTTGGCGTGGTTGATGGCCTCGGCCGTCTGCGGCATCACGCCGTCGTCGGCCGCCACCACCAGGATGACGATGTCGGTGACGTTGGCGCCGCGGGCGCGCATCTCGGTGAACGCCGCGTGGCCCGGGGTGTCGAGGAACACCACGTGACGCTTGTTCTTGCCCGAGCGCACCGGGACCTTGTAGGCGCCGATGTGCTGGGTGATGCCGCCGGCCTCGCCGGCCGCCACCCGCGTCTTCCGGATGAAGTCGAGGAGCGAGGTCTTGCCGTGGTCGACGTGGCCCATGACCGTGACGACCGGGTCGCGCGGAATGGACTCCGTGCCCTCCTCGACCTTCGGGATGTAGTTCTCGATGTCGAAGGCCACGTTCTCGACGCTGAACTCGTACTCCTGCGCGATCAGCGTGACGGTGTCGAGGTCGAGCACGTGGTTGACCGTCACCATCTCGCCGAGATCCATCAAGGCCTTGATGATCTCGGAGGCCTTCACGGCCAGCTGCGAGGCGAGCTCGCCGACGGTGATCGTCTCCTCCATCTTCACGACGCGCTTGGACGCCTTCGGGACGGCCGTGCCCTCGGTGATGCGCACGCCCTTCTTGACCGATGAGCGACCGCGCTTGCCGCGGCGCGAGCCGCGGTCGTCGAAGCGACGATCCTTGGACGCCTCCCAGCGAACGCGTCCACCACCCGGCCCGGCCGGCGCGGCGGCGCCGCCGCGGCGCCCCTTCTTGCGCCGGTCGTCCGCGCCGGCAGCCGGGGGCGCCTGAGCCCCCGGATCGCCCGCCCGCGGGGGCCCTGGCGGCCCCGTCCGGGGACCCGACGGGGACCCGACGGGACGCGGCCCGCGCGGAGGTGGCCCGGCGGAGCGCTGCGCGCGTCGCTGGGCCTCGTTGATGAGGTGCTGGGTGAGATCCGCGTCGAGGCGGCGGACCACCTTGACGAAGCTCTGCCGCTCGCGACCGGTGTCGGCGGTGATGCCCCCCGCGTTGACCGCCTCTTGATCGGTGTAGTTCGACTCGGCGAACACCACCTCGGGGGCGGCCGGTGCGGGAGCCGCGACTTCGGCGACCGCGGCG
>PHBI01000260.1 GCA_002841945.1 Deltaproteobacteria bacterium HGW-Deltaproteobacteria-14 | reverse complement strand
GCGCGCGCCACGCAGCTCGACGCGGGGGCGGTCGTGAAGCAGCGCCCCGTCGGCGCGGCGCTGGGCGCTCTGCTCGACCTCGCGCCACGCTCGCTCCAGCGACCTGAGCGCGGCCGGCTCGACCAGGGTCGCGATGAGCGCGGGAGGGCACTCGTAGGATGAGCCCGGACAACCGCACTCGAGTAGATTCTGGCTCTCGGCGACCACCGCTGCCGACAGGGTGTAGTCCCCGCATTGATCGCACGCGACGTGGACGTCGACGTGTTCGAGGATGTCAGTCACAGGCGCCTCCTACGTTTCGGGCGTGAGAGAACCGGGCCGGCGATGGACCGGCCACGCGACGGCGGGCGCTCGTTGTGCGACGGCCGCGCGGCCGTCGGCCACCGTCCCTTCAGCGCCGTGTCTCGAGCCGGCCGCGTCATGCGCTGTCAGCCCTCCAGCGCCCGGGGGAAGAGCACGTTGTTCTCGAGGTGGATATGATCGATGAGGTCGACCTCGACCTGCTCGAGCGCCGCGTACAGCCCACGCCAGGTGCCGCCCGCGTCCGCTTGTAGCGCGAAGTCGGAGGTCAGCTCGCGGATGCGCCGGAGGCTCGCGTCGTGGTCATCGTGCTCGTCCACCATCACCCGGACGGGCATGTGGACGTCGTGCCCGCGATCGCCGGCCAGCAGCATCGGGAAGAGCATCTGCTCCTCCTTCGCGAGGTGGAGCTTGAGGTCGACGTGGACCTGCTCGAGGTGCTCAGCGAGCCCGCGCGGGCACGCGCGCGCGCCGCGGTGGACGCGCTCGACCTCGTGCGCCACCGCGACGATCGCGCCGAAGTCCCGGTGCAGCGGCTCGTGGTAGCGCGCCAGGATGTGCTCGATCAGCTCCGGCATCGGCCGCCTGTCCCAGCGCAGCGCGTCATCCGCGGGGGCAGCGCCCGGCGCCGCGATCGACGCCAGGACAGCCGCGGGATCGAGCCGGGCGATCCAGCACGCGTCGCGCAGGGTCTGCCCGCCACCGCAGCTGAAGTCGAGGCCATGGTGCAGGAACACGGCGGTGGCCGCCGGGTAGACGGTGGCCAGGTGTCCGAGGGTCGCGGTGGCGTCAAGCACGTCTTGTCCTCTCGCGCGGGTCTCGGGGCTCCCAAAGCAAGGCCCGCGCCAGGTCTAATTTTGGCGGTCGTTCAGGGGGTTGGGACAGTCCGTTATGCCGTCCATAACGCTGGTCGTGTTGTTGCTGAGACAGCGGCGTTATGCTACTCATAACAAAATGGACCAGCACGACGCCCTGCTCGCGATCGCGGTCGACCTGACCGCCTCACTCGGATCGAGCGATCGCCTCTCGCGGCTGGTCGACGCCGTGCGCAAGGCGATCCCGTGCGACGCCGCGGCGGTGCTGCAGCTCGACGGCGACGAGCTGGTCCCGGTCGCGATCCACGGCCTCGCGTCGGAGGTGCTCGGGCGCAGGTTCCGGCTCGGTGAGCACCCGCGGCTCGACGCCGTCTTGACGCGGGGCGCGCCGGTGCTGTTCCCGTCCGACAGCGCCCTGCCGGACCCCTACGACGGCCTGCTGCTGGCGAACCCCGACGGGCTGGCGGAGGTCCACGCGTGCCTCGGCTGCCCCCTCGTCGAAGGGGACGCGGTGATCGGCGTGCTGACCGCGGACGCGCTGCGGCCCGGCGCGTTCGACGCCATCGACGCGCGCTTCTTGCGGATGCTCGGCGCCCTCGCCGGCGCGGCGATGAACACCGGGCGCCTGTTCGAGGCGCTCGAGCGGGCGTCGCGGCGGCACCTGCAGGTCGCGCGCGCGCTGCAGCGGGAGGCCGTCACCCGGGACGGCGGGGGGCGGATCATCGGCACCAGCGCCGCGATCCAGCGGGTCCGCGAGGAGATCGCGCTGGTCGCGCGCTCCGACTTCGCCGTCCTCATCACGGGGGAGACGGGGGTGGGCAAGGAGCTCGTCGCGCGCGCCATCCACAAGGGCTCCGCGCGGCGCGACGAGCCCCACATCTACGTGAACTGCGCGGCCCTGCCGGAGACCATCGCGGAGAGCGAGCTCTTCGGCCATGTCCGCGGGGCCTTCACCGGGGCCGACACGGACCGCGCCGGCAAGTTCGAGGTGGCCGACAAGGGCACGCTCTTTCTCGACGAGGTCGGCGAGCTGCCCCCGTCCGTCCAGCCGAAGCTGCTGCGGGCGCTACAGGGGGGCGAGATCCAGCGCGTCGGCTCGGATCGGGTGCTGCGCGTGGACGTGCGCGTGGTCGCCGCGACGAACCGGGACCTGCCGCGCGAGGTCGACGCCGGGAGGTTCCGAGCCGACCTGTTCCACCGCCTGAACATGTACCCCATCGCGGTGCCGCCGCTGCGCGAGCGACACGGTGACATCCCGCTGCTGGCGGGCTTCTTCCTGGACACCTACCGCCGTCGCCTGGGGTTGGGCCCGGTGCGCCTCACCGAGGCGGCCCGGCGGGCGCTCGTGGCGGCCCGCTGGCCGGGCAACGTGCGCGAGCTGGATCACCTGCTCGGGCGCGCCGCGCTGAGAGCGGGCGCGGGCACGCGCCGCGACGCTCCGGTCCTCGTCGGCGTAGAGCACCTCCAGATCGAGGTCCCGCCGCCCGAGTGGGCGACGCCGGCCGCCGCGGGCGAGATCGCCGCCGCCGCGCGCGCGACGCCGACGCTCTCGGAGGCGGTGGAGGAGCTGAAGCGGACCATGGTGAGCCGAGCGGTGGCGGAGTCCGGCGGCAACTGGGCGGCGGCGGCCAGGGCGCTCGGCATGGCGCGAGGCAACCTGCATCACATGGCGCGGCGCCTCGGGCTCGTGGCGAAGCTGACCTGAAACGGCAGGGCGGGCCACGGAGGTCGTAGCTGCCCCCGTAGGTCGGGTTGGTAAGGGTGGGTCTGCCTCGGCCGGTGGGAGCTGACCGCTCCACGACGGCGGACGCGGACGCGGACGCCCAGGAGGGTAGACGGCCGGCGGACGCCTGCGCGCCGCGCCGAGAGGAGCGAGGCTCGGGCCGGTCGAGGGGTGTGAAACAGCGGGGTCTGCCCCCGCTGTTTCACATCTTCGTCACGGGCAGCTCGTGCCGCTGTTGAGGGTGCCGGCGGTGATGGTCGTACCCGCGGTGAGGACGGTGCCCACGCCGCAGAGCTCGAGGATGTCGCTCACGTCGAGCGAGCAGCCGCTCGGCACCTCGAAGGTCCCCGGGGCGCTGTGGCCGTCGCCGTCGAGGACGAGCAGATCCCCCTCCGCGGCGACCTTGGCCCCGCCGCGCACCTCGAGCGCGCCGAGCACGGTGATCCCCCGGTACGTCTCCCCGCCGGTGAGGCCCGCCGGGAGGTCGGTCACCGTCAGGATGGTGTCGGTGTTGCCGCCGACCGTGCTGACGGGGTCGTCGCTCAACGTCCCGCTGGCGCCCGCGAGGTCCGCGCGGAAGGTGCTGCCGACGTAGTAGTCGGGCTCGAACCAGCTCGCGTCCACGTCCTCGAGGGTGTCCGGCGGGCCGTACGTCGCGGCGTCGATCTTCCTGTCCCCGAGGGCGTGGCTGATCGTCACCAGCACCGTCGTCTCCGGAGACGAGACCCCGTCGTTGTTGACGATGAGCTTGCCGTAGGCCGCGCCGGCCGGGAGCATGAAGAGCGTCCCGGCGCTGCCGCCGCGGTTCGTCCCGGCGGCGCCGCCCGAGGCGCTGACGGCGTCCCAGACGACGCTGTCGACGAAGATGCCCTGGTTGCCGGTCCCGGCGGTGTAGCCCTGGAGCACGATGCGGCCGCCACCGCCACCGCCGCCGTAGCTCGTGTTGGTGCCGCCGCCGCCGCCGCGCGCTTCGACGACCCCCGTCCCAGCGAGGATGGGCGCGTCGAGGAGGATCGAGCCTCCGCCACCACCGGCCCCGACCGTCTTCGCCTCTCCGCTGGCGAGGATCGTTCCGTGGACGACGATGGAGCTCGAGGCGTCGACGCGCACGACGCCGCCGCCGCTGCCGCCGAAGTAGGTGACGGTGTTCGAGTTGGTGTACCAGCCGCCACCGCTCCCGGGCCAGTCGGGTCGGTCGAAGCGGCCATAGGAGATGCAGCGGACGGCCGAGGCGTCGTTGTATCGGAAGCCGACGCCGCCGTTGCAGCCGCCGGATCGGTAGAACGCCGCGTGGGTCGACGAGCCGTCGGGCCAGCTCTGGGCGTCGACGTTGTTGTAGCGCTGGCCGGGCCAGCCCTTGCCCGTGACGTCGACGCTCGCCGTGTCGTCGATGACGACGTTGGCCGCGGAGATGTCGACCGTGTAGAAGGTCGCGCCCGCCGCGGCCGGGGTGGTGATGAGCGAGCTGTCGTTCAGGTCCACGTCCCCGGAGACGACGATGGGTCCCGTCATCGTCAGCGTCGCGTCGCCGGAGAGGGTGAGGCTCGTCCCGTGGAGTTCCCCCATCCTGACGTCCCCGCCGTCGATGTCCCAGGCCAGCGCCGGGTTCTCGACGCCGCCGCCGATGAGCGTCCCGACGTCGAGCGCCCCGCAGCCGCCCACGGAGAACGCGGTCACCCCCGCGACGTCCAGGGTCGTGACGACGAACCCGCCGGCGAGGACGAGGTGCGTCGTGTCCGCGGCGCCGCTCGCGAGGTCGCCGCCGTGGACCAGCACCTGGGCGTCGGCCACGACCTGGGCGCAGCCCCGGATCTCGAGGTTGTCGAGCTCGTAGAAGGGGCTCCAGGGGTCGTCGGTGGTCGCGACGTCCTCGATGTTCACGCTGTCGGCGCTCTCGACGTCGAGGACGTGGGCGGGATCCGCCGGATCGTTGGCGACGATGGTGAAGACGCGGTCGTCGGCGAGGCTCGGGGTGAGGTCCTGCGCGACGTTCGGGTTGATGACGTAGTCGGCCAGGCTCCCGTAGGCGTCGAAGGTGAAGCCGTCGTCGCGGAAGCGCTGGTCGCTTGGTCCGGTGCCGTTGCTGACGACCGTGACCAGCCCGCCGCCGGCGAAGACCAGCGGGGTCGCGTCCGGCTCGCTGGCGTTGCCGTGGTTGTCGAACATGAGGTCGCCGGGGGCGCCGCCCTCGGTGCGGAAGAAGCTCCCGCTGCCGCCATAGTAGCTGTAGTTGGCGTTGTACCTGTAGGCGGCGGGGCTGCTGACGTCGACGTTGTTCCAGGGCGTCGAGCCGCCGAAGGCCCCGCTGATGCTCGTGCCGGCGCTCAAGGCGATGCGTCCGCCGGCGCCTGAGCTGGACTCGCTGGCAGCCGCCGATGGTCGCCGCCTCGATGTAGATCGCGCCGCCGGCGCCGCCGCCGCCGGAGTGGCCGATGGCGACGTAGGGGTCCTCGCCGTCGGCGAGGATCTGGCCGTCGACGGTGACGCCGCCCGAGGCGTAGAGCTGGACGTTGCCGCCGCCGTGCCCCCCGCGGTTGGTGGTGGTGTAGGCGCCGCCGCCGGCGCCGGCGAAGCGCGGGTGGCGGAAGGAGTCGTAGGCGCGGGAGCGCTCGAGGTTGCGGTTGTACGCGCTCCGTCCGCCATGACCGCCGCCGTCGTACCGGGCGGGCCGGAGCCCGTCGGTCGGCGCCTGGCCGCGCATGTCGGCGCCGAGGCCGCCCGGGTAGCCGCGCCCGCTCACGTCGATCTCGGCGCCGGTCGCGATGGTGACGTCGACCGCGTGGACGTCGAGCTGGCGCTCGGCGCCCATCGCCCCGGGGCTGTGGGTCAGGTTCGTCCCGGGGTCGGTCATGGCCAGGCGGCGGACGTCGATCCGGTCGCGGGTGAGCGTCGTCATCGATCCGCCCGTGAGGGTGATGACGCCGTCGGGGTCGGCGTCGCTGACGTCGAGCCGACCCACCATCACCGTGGCGGCGTTGTCGACGGTGAGGTTCTTCGCCCGCAGGACGTCGCAGGCGCTCGCGCCGGAGGCGGCGCAGGTCTGGGTCGACTTGGTCAGCGTCCCCCCGAGGATCCGGATGTCGAGCGCCGGGGCGTAGCTCCCACCGGCGATGAGGTCCTCGACGACGAGCGCGCCGTCGTCCTCGGCGGCGGTGTCC
>PHBI01000259.1 GCA_002841945.1 Deltaproteobacteria bacterium HGW-Deltaproteobacteria-14 | reverse complement strand
GCCTCGATCTCGGTCGCGAGCCCGATCTCGGCCGCCAGCTCGAGGGTCCGGGCGGCGGTGCGCCAGGCGCCGTCGCGGCCGACGAGCCAGTCGTGGGCGTCGGGGCGCAGCGCGTGCAGGGCGATCCGCAGCCGGCCGAGCCCGGCCTCGCGCAGGACGGCGAGCCGCTCGCGGTGGGCGATGCCGAGGCCGTCGCTCGCGAGGCCGAGGGTGGCGCCGTGGGCTCGGGCGACGCCGCGGATCAGCGCCGGCAGGTCCGCCCGCAGCGTCGGCTCGCCCCCCACGAGCCACAGCGGGCCGGCGCTGCCCGCCGCGACCGCGACCAGGCTCGCCACCGGGGGATCGCCCAGGGTGCCGTCGGCGACGCCGTCGAGTCGGTCGCGGGCGTCCGTCCGGGCGCGATCGGTGACCAGGAGTCTGGATTCCAGCGGCACGCTCGCGGGGGTGGAGGACCGGGGGGGAGGCGCCGGTGTCCCCGTGGCGGGCCGGCGCGGCGAGGCGGCATTATAGGGACGGTCCCCCCGAACACAAACCGTTGAGAGGCCATTCTACCGCGTGTCAGAGCGCCGCGCAGATGTCGTCCGAGTCGCCGGCGGCGCAGACGCCGTCGTCGCAGTTGTCCGAGACGCACGCCGCGTCGTCGTCGCACGCGGCGCCGACGGCGGCCGACCGGCGGCACACCGACGCGGCGCAGTAGTGGCCGTCCGCACAGGCGCCGTCGGCGCAAGGCTGGCCGACGCCGGGGTAGGGCGCGCACAGATCGGTGTCGTCGCTGCAGTAGAGGTCGTCGTCGCAGGCCCAGCGCTCGTGGCCGCACGGCTGGCCGGAGGCGATGTACAGCTGGCAGGTGTCGCTCCGGGTGTCGCAGTAGAGGTCGCCCCTGCAGGCGTCGCCCTCGCCGGCGCAGGTCCCGCCTGCTCCGACCTGGGCGCGGCACACCGCCGCGGTGTCGCAGAAGGCGTCGTCGGCGCACTCGCCCTCGCGGCACGGCTGACCTGGCGCCGGCAGGGTGACGCACACCTCGCCCCGGCACGAGAGCGGCTCCACGCACTCGTCGGAGCCGTCGCAGGGCTCGCCCGCCCGGCGCGCGCCCGTGAGGAAGTCCTCGCAGTGCGAGGCCACGAAGAGCCGGATGTCGCCCTCGTCGAGCGCGCAGTCCGCCACGATGCGCCGCATCGCCGCGAGGCACTGGCCGGCGCGGGTCGCGTCGAAGTTCACCGCCCCGGTCGCCACCCAGTCGGTCACCTCGCTCTGGCAGCGCTGGCCCATGAACCCCTCGCAGAGCGCGGCGTCTCCGCCGAGCGAGTCGAAGCAGCGGCAGCTCGTCGCGGCGCCGCACGCGACCTGGGTGTACTGGTCGCAGTACTGCGCGAGCTGGACCGGCGGGCCGCTCGCCGGCGGGGGCAGGGTGTCGCTGGTCGCGCTGGTGTCGAACCCCGCGGTTCCCCCTCCCGACGGGGTGCAGGCGGCGACGGCGAGGGCGAGCAGGGCGGTCGTGACGGCGAGCCAGCGCATGGTCCTCCAAGGCCCGGTCGCTCCCGAACAGCGGCAGCGGTGATTCGCTCCGCCGCCCCCGCGGCGGGCCCGCGGGGAGGGTGCCAGAGCGCGAGGGCCGTGCCAAGGCGCGGGCGCGGCGCTCGAAGGCTGTAGCGGGCGGACCCGGGAGGCGGCATGATGGGCGCGCCCGCGACCACGGTGGCCGGGCGGCCACGACCACGGAGCGCCCGACGTGATCCTCCCGACCGGCTTCTCCCAGCTCCCCGCCCCGGGCGACAGCAGCGCCCGTCGCGCCGTGCGCAAGGTGCGGCTTATTGCGTTGCGAGAGTTACTGACATGGCCTGCGCAAGGGCTATCGCCGCGCGTGGCGCGAGGTCTTATTGCGTTGCAAAGCGCCCTGCTCCCGCTGACCAGGCGGGAGGCGGAGCAGGCGCTGGCCATCGTCGGGAGCCCTGACGTCCTCATCCAGATCCTGGTCCACGCGGACAAGCACCGGCCGCCCGAGGGCCTGCTGCGCGAGCTCGTCCCGCACGTGCTCTTCCAGATCGGCCGGCGCGACCTGGCGCGTCACCTCGGCGAGGCGGTGCTGTGGGATCTGCCGGTCGAGCGGCTCATCGACCCCGATGGGGCGACGGTGACCTTCGACCCGCCGGCGCAGGGGATGTTGGCGGATCCGACCGGGGTCGAGGTCCGGCTCGCCGACGGGTCGACCTGCGGCGTCGGGGCGCTGCCCCTCGACGATCCGCCGCGGCTCGTGCGCATCACCGATGACCTGCCGGTGCGGCTGGCGCTCGTCGACACCAACCCGCTGAACATGGAGGAGGCGCACCCCGACAAGGCCGGCAACGCGCTGACCCTAGGCGATCACGGGATCGACGCGTGGCGTCGCGCGCTGGCGGACGCGCTCGCGCTCATCGCGGTGGGGCTGCCGGGCTACTACCCCGAGCTCGCCCACACCCTCGACCGCGTCGTGCCGGTGGGCTACGAGCCCGAGCGGCACTTCTCGGCGTCCTACCGCGCGGCGCCCGCGACGATCTACATGAGCCTGCACCCGTCGCGGCTCACGATGGCCGAGGCGATCATCCACGAGGTGCAGCACGGCAAGCTCAACGCGCTGACGTGGCTCGACCCGGTGCTCGAGAACGGCCACAGCGAGTGGACGAAGTCGCCGGTGCGGCCAGACATGCGGCCGCTCTTCGGGGTGCTGCTGGCGGTCCACGCCTTCGCGCCCGTGGCGGCGCTGCATCGGGGCCTCGAGGCGGCCGGGCACCCCGAGGCGGACACGGCGCTCTACCGTCGCCGGGTCGAGGAGGTGCGCCAGGCCAACGCCGCCGCGCTGGCGACGGTGGCGCAGGTGGGCAAGCCGACCCCGCTCGGCGCCCGGGTCATGGCCGCGATCACCGAGCTCGAGCGCGCGACGTCGGGCCAGGGAGGCCGCTGAGGTGCCGCGGGTCCGCTACCTGCGCGAGGGGCTCGCGGTCGAGGTCCCGGTCGGGGCGACGCTGCTCGAGGCGTCCCGGGCGGCCGGCGCCCCCCACGGCTCGCACTGCGGCGGGGTGTGCGGCTGCTCGACGTGTCACGTCTACGTGCGCGCCGGCGCCGCGCTGCTGAGCGCCATGGAGCGCGACGAGGACAGCCTCCTCGGCGGGGCGATCGACCGCGAGGGCAGCTCGCGGCTGGGTTGCCAGGCGATCATCGAGGCCGACGGTGAGGTCGCGCTCGAGATCTCGGACGAGAGCTTCGAGACCTACCTCGACGAGCACGAGGCCGACGCCGAGCGCGTCCTCGCCCTGCGCGGCCTGCGCTAGACCTCGTCCGCCTGGGTCCGGCGACTCTGACCCTCGGTCAGGGCGTCGATCTGCGCGAGGACCGACCGCCGATCTTCCGCCTCGGCGTCCAGGATCGCGAGGATCTCCTGCTGCATCGACCGTCCATTACGGCGTGCGCGCTCTTTCAGCGTATCCAGCGTCTGCGCAGACACGTCTCTGATCGTCAACGTCGCCATGACCCAAGAGCGCAGTCACTTTGACTGCACGTCAATCAACCGGCGTCGCCGTGCCGGTCGCGGTCGATCTCGACGCCGCGGTCGCCCCAGTAGTGAAAGCACCCGGTGCAGGCCGGGAACAGCCGCTCGCTGACCCGCTCGCGCAGGCCCCGCGCCTTGGGGCCGTTCCAGATCTCGTCGAAGGGCTGCTCGAGGATGTTGCCGATCGGCAGGTCCGGGCAGGTGTAGATGTCGCCGTTGGGCAGCAGCGCGCACTCGCTCCACGGCGTCGCGCAGTAGTTCGGGACGAGCCCCCACTTGCGGTCGGTGTAGTAGAGTTCGAGCGTCTCGCGCGTCAGCGGCGCCGAGAACATCACCCGCGGGTGCGCCCGGCGCGCGGCCTGGACCTCGGCCCACATGCGGTCGAAGTCGATCCCCTCGGGCCGCACCATGAACGTCGAGAGCGACTTCACCCCGCAGCCGAACTCGAGCTCGTTGACGTCCGCCTGCTGCGCCACGTCCTCGGCCGAGTTGTAGATGAGGAACTGGAAGTAGTACTCGTCGACCTCGATCCCCTGGGCGACGAAGTAGTCCATCATCTCGACGACGTGCTCGTAGTTGGTGTGGGTGATGGTCGACAGGATGCGCAGCAGCGGTCCGCCGCCCTGCGCCTTCTTGCGCGCCGTCAGCTCCCGCATCCCGCGCACCATCAGGTCGTAGTGCCCCTCGGGGCCGGGGCGCACCTTGTCGGCGATGCTCGGCGGGCCGTTCACCGAGACGTTGATCTGCTCGAGCACCTCCATCATGCGGTCGAGCTCCTGCAGGATGAGCACCCCGCCGGTGGTGAGCTGGACCGGCAGCCCCTGCTCGCGCGCGTACGTCGCGAGATCGTACCAGGTGCGCGTCATCAGCGGCTCGCCGCCGCTGAGGTTGAGGTTCGACACCCCATAGGGGATGAGGTCGTCGATGAGCTTGCGCATCGTCGCGAGCGGGATGCGGTCGGAGTACTCCTTCTTCAGCGCCTTGTCCCACACGAGCCCCGTCTCGCCCCACAGCCAGCAGTAGTCGCAGCGCAGCTGGCACGCGAAGGAGTGCATCACGTAGAGGTCGAAGACGTGCTTCGAGCCGAGCAGATCCTCCGGGTCGGCGTCGCCGCGGGAGACCAGGCGCTGCCTGAGCCCCTCGTAGTCGGTCGCGACGCCGAAGCTGCTCTTCTGGGTGGGGCTCGGGAGCGGGTTGTTCATCGCGGGTGCTCCTCGCGTTCGTGAACGTGTCCGGGTTCGTTCGGGGCTGGGGCGAAGGCGGCGTCACCGAAGCGCGCGACGAGCGTGCGCCAGGGGCCGTCACAGAGATCTCGATGGGAGCAGGTCGCGCAGGCGGCCACGCGCGCGCGGCGCTCGCGACCGGCCCGGACCAGCGAGGTCGCGTCGCCGGCCCCGTCGACGCGCTCGTCGAACGGGCTGTGCGGGCCGCTCCATAGATTGGGGTCGGTGGTGCCCAGGACGCAAGCGGGGAGCCCCACCGCCCGCACCGCCACCTGGCGATCGGCCAGGAGCGCGCTGACTCGCCGCGCCGCCGCCGCCGCGTCCGCCGGCGCCGCCAGGCCGGCGACGTCCGCCGCCAGCCAGCCCTCCGCCGTGGCGCCGTAGTACAGCTCCACGGCGCGCGGCCGGTGTCGCGCCAGGGCCTCCGACAGCGCCTCCGGATCGACGGTCGCCCCGCGGTCGAGCGCCACCCGCAAGGTCAGCGCCCCGCCCGCCGCGCACCAGGCCTCGACCCCGCGCGCCGCCAGCGCGTCGAGCGGCCACGGCACGAGCAGCTCGCCGACACCCCACCCGCGCACCGCGGCCACGCGCCGGGCCGGGT
>PHBI01000032.1 GCA_002841945.1 Deltaproteobacteria bacterium HGW-Deltaproteobacteria-14 | reverse complement strand
GGCGGTCGGCCTCTACGTCACCGGGCAGGGCACGGCGAACCTGTCGGCGTGGGCGTCGGGCAACGCGGTCGTCCTCGACGGCGCGGGCGGGTCGGGCGGTGTCGGCGGGCAGACGGCCCCCGGCGGCACCCGCGGCGACGACGGCACCGCGGGCAGCCACAAGACCCGGAACTTCTGACCCTGATGCAGCTTCCATGCGCACCTGCAAACCCTCGGGCTGGTGTACCTGTGAGCCTCGTGCATGCCGATGGAGAAGCGACCGGGAGCGCCGGATGCGGGAAAACCGCACGTCCGGTGCGATGAGGGCGGGGACGCGGGCCGTCAAGGGCCCGTCCCCGCTGCTCTACTGATCTCCGTGGTGAAAACGGAGCGCTGAGACACGCCGGAGCCTGAACCCGCGTAAGTACCCAATATTGCTTCTGAGCCGCGCGGGACTGGGAGTGTGGGCGTCCCGCCCGCACCGCTGCTGCGTCGGACCCGGGGTCGGACCCCGCGCTCCCGCGCGGGGCCCGCGCCGGTCGGCGGCGGCTACCCGATCTGGGTGTACTTCTCGGGCTTGGCGCCGCAGATGGGGCAGGGCTCGGTGGGGGCGCCCATCTCGATGTGGCCGCAGACCGGGCACAGGTAGAAGGCGTTGGTGCCGAGGTCCTCGCCGCGCTCGGCCGCCTCGAGGGCCATCTGATAGAGGCTCGCGTGGACCGCCTCGGCCTCGACCGCGTAGCCGAACATGCGGGCCGCCTTGTGCCCCTCGGCCTTGGCCTGCTCGAGCATCGGCGGGTACATCTCGGTGGCCTCGTAGGTCTCGCCCGCGACCGCCTCGCGCAGGTTCTCGGCCGTCGACTTCACCCCGTCCATCGCCTTGAGGTGCGCGTTGGCGTGGATCGTCTCCGCCGCCGCCGTCGTCCGGAAGAGCTTGGCGATGTTCGGCATCCCGTCCTTGTCGGCCTTCTCGGCGAAGGCGAGGTACTTGCGGTTCGCCTGGCTCTCGCCGGCGAAGGCCTCGTGCAGGTGGTCGAGGGTCGTGGCCATGGGGGTCCTCCAGTCCAGGTTCGGCGCATCTGAGCAGGCGCGCCCGGCGAGGCCAACCGGAGCGGGCGCGATTCACATCAAGTCCGCGCAAACGTGGGCGAAATCGATTTTGATCCAGCGCAGATCGCCGCTCGGCGCCCACCGGAGTCGATCGCGGGGCGCACGCGGGCTATCGCCGCCGGCGCGAACGCGTCAGGATAGGGGGGTCACCCCGGAGGCCAGCCGCCTCCACCCACCCGGAGAGACCATGCTCGCCACCGTGTTCGCCTGGATCGTCGTCGGCCTCCACGTGCTCTTCGGCCTCGCTGAGAGCGTCGGCTGGAGCCAGATGGCGCGGCGCTTCGGCTACAGCCGCGACGCGACCGAGACGACCCGCGCCCTGGCGCTCAACCAGGGGGCCTACAACGCCGGCTTCGCGGCCGTGCTCGCCTGGGCGCTGGTCACCGCCCAGGGCCCCACCGTCATCGCCCTGCTCTCGTTCATCGTCGCGATGTCCATCGTCGGCGCGCTGAGCGTCCGCTGGACCATCTTCGTCATCCAGGGCGTGCCCGCCGTCGTCGCGCTCCTGGCCGCGCTGCTCTGAGGTCGGGTGCGGCTCGACGAGCGCAGGGATTCCAGCTAACTACGAGTCAGCCCAGGGGCTCGTCCGCCCCGCCACACCTCGAATCAGGAGCCCGAGCATGACCCGGACATTCCACGCTATCACCTTCGCGCTGGCGCTCGCCGTGGGCGCGATCGGCTGCAACAAGGGCGGCGGCGAGGCCGGCGCGGGCGGCGCCGGCGCCGAGGGCGGCGCGGCGAGCGGCGCCCTGACCTTCGAGCAGAAGACCTTCGCCTACGACGTCCTGCGCAACGCGGACCAGCGGCGCATGACGCTGGTCGCGAAGGTCGACGTCCCGACCGGCTGGTCCGCCGACCCGAACGCCAAGACCGCCGGCCACAACATGACGACGCTGCTGCCGAACGGCGGCGTGGGCGCGAAGAACGCGTTCGCCTTGTCGAACGTGACGATCTCGGCGACCTGCCACGGCCAGTGCACGGCCGACAAGTTCCCCGAGCAGATCAAGGGCGTCGCCGCCCAGCAAGCCAAGTTCGCCGCGAGCGCCACGGTCCTCAAGGACGAGCAGATTCGCGACGGCGTCTGGGGCTTCGTGATCGAGGCCCCCAACGGCGACGCGAAGGCCTACACCGTCGGCGTCACCCACTGGCACTCCGCCGACTGGCCCTACGTGATCTTCTGCAACGCCCACCTCCAGGGGGACGAGGCCGCCCAGTGGCAGCAGATCTACGACGCCTGCGCCGCCGCCGACGTCTCCGTCGAGGACGCGCTGATGCCGGCGGACGTCCTCGCGCGGGAGGCGGCGAACCTCGCGAAGTGCCCCGAGAAGACGACGCTGACCTACACCGCCGACCCCGTCCGCGAGGGCGAGCCGACCGAGCTCGGCGACGTGGTGAGCGTCTACGCCAACACCTCGTCCCCGGGGCACGTCTACGTCTGGATCGCGAACTTCGAGCTCACCACCACGCGCTTCAACAAGGCCCCGCTGACCGGCGATCAGCGCGTCGTCAAGCTCGCCTTCGAGCACCGCAAGGAGGGCGAGGTGCTCAGCGGCAGCTACGGCGCCGGCTACGAGGAGGACGTCCGCGTGGCCCCGTCGGTGATCATCGACGGCGGGCGCACCCTGCAGTGGTCGGCCCAATCCACCACGGGCACGGTCGACATCATCGCCCGCACCCCCGACAAGATCTGTGGCCACATCGCCCTCGAGGGCGGCAACCGCGGCAAGCTCAGCGGGGACTTCGTGGCCGACCTCACCTTCGGCAGCGCGAAGTAGCGACCCGAACGACCGCGATCGCGCGTGGCGCGAGCGGCGCGGTGAGAAGCACGCGTGCGCGCTCCTCACCGCGCTGCTAGACTCGGCGCCATGGCGAGTACCGAGACACCGACCTGTTCCCAGGCGTCCCTCGACGTCGGCGAGCCGATCTTCGCGACCGCGATCACCGGCACGGATCTGTGGCTGCTCATCGAGCACGACGGGCAGTGGGCGCCGAACATCCTCGACAGCCCCGGCCTCGCGCCGCGCACCCGCGCCTGGATCGAGGCCTTCCTCGCCGATCACCCCACCGCCCGGCCGCAGTTCATCCGCTGCGACGCCGGCGCACGGGCCCCGGCGCGGCCGAAGCGCTTCTTCTTCGCGCGCTCCGGCGACGTCGAGCCGGGGATCTGGGCCTTCGAATTCCACGATCCGGTCGAGCTCGAGGCCATCGACCTGCGCGCCCTCGCCGCCGATCGCCGGCCCTACCCCGAGGCGCGCCGCACCCGCCCGCTCTTCCTCGTCTGCACCCACGGCAAGCGCGACGCCTGCTGTGCCCGGCTCGGGCCCGCCATCGCCCGCGGCCTCCACGCCGAGTGGGGCGACAGCGTCTGGCAGTCCTCCCACGTGGGCGGCCACCGCTTCGCCGCGACCATGGTGTGCTTGCCGTGGGGCCACTGCTTTGGCCGCCTCGACACCGCCGCCGCCCTCCGCGTCGCCCGCGGGTACGCCGCGCGGCGCCTCACCGATCTGCTCAACTATCGCGGTCGCACGGCGTGGACCCAGCCCGTCCAGGCCGCGGAGTTCTTCCTTCGGCAGGAGCTCGGCGTGTACGGGATTGACGCGCTGCGATACAGCCGCGGCGAGATGGTGGGCGAGGATCGCTGGCGCGTCTGCTTCTTCGAGAAGCAGACCGGCGAGACCCACGAGCTCACGGTCGTCAAGGAGCGCGGCGCCGACCTCGCCCCGACGAGCTGCGGCGGCCGCCCCGAGCCGGTGAGCCCGCTGCGCCCCGCACCCCGCGAAGGAAACCCTGAAAGGCCCGCCTGGCCAACGCGAAGCGGGCCAGGCGGTGGCGAGACTGACCCGCAACGGCAGGGCGCGTGCGGAATGTTGCGCTGCGACAAACCCGCACGCCCACACGCCGCGCCGGTGTGGCGGGGTTCCTGGTGTATCCCCGTCGGCGTCGCCGCCCGGCGCTCCGTCGGTATGCACCCCTTCACCGCGCGCGCCGTTGCGGGTCGCCGACCGGGCGGTGATGTGGCATCCGACCGCCGGCGCTGATACCCTGCTCTGCGGGATGCGTTGTTGGGGGAGCGGCGTCGCCTTGGGAGCGATCCATCCGCCGCCAGCGCGCTCCGAGGTCCACCGCCCGCCACGATGGAGTCACGCCTTGAGGTCGACACCCCGCCGCACTCGCACCCTGGTCGCGATCGCCGTCGCCGCCGTCGCCTCCCTCTTCGCCGCCTGCGGGGACAGCGCCGCGCCCCTCGAGCGCCTCTACCTCAGCGTCACCGCGGACGCGCCCTCGGGCGGCGCGCGCCTCGACAGCCTCCGCGTGCTCTTCGCCCGGGGCGACCAGCGCTACCCCGCGGACCCGGCGGCGCCGGCCTTCAACCCGGTGCTCGGCGGCCTCGACCCGACCGTCGCCCCGGTCATCGTCGCCGTCGAGTACGACGGCACGGCGTTCGGCGGGGCCGACGTGCAGCTCGTCGTGACCGGGCGCGCCGGGGCCGCCACCGTGGTGCGCTTCGAGGGCGCGGTCGACCTCGGCGCCAAGAAGATCGTCGCCGTCCACCTCGCCGCCGTCGGCGCCGACTGTGACACCGACGGCGACGGCTTCCTCGACTGCGCCGTGGCCGGCTGCTGTGCGGTCGGGAGCGTGTTCGCCGACTGCGAGCCCGGGGACGCCGCCGCCAACCCGTGGGGCACCGAGCCCACGTGCGAGCCGTGCGCCGACACCGTCGACCAGGACTGCGAGGGCGGCGACCAGCCCTGCGTCGACGAGGATCAGGACGGCGTCGAGGACTGCGCCGAGACCACCTGCGGCGCCGGGGACTCCACCGTCGGCCCCGGCCTCGCCGAGGTCTGCGACGGCAAGGACAACGACTGCAACGGCCAGACCGACGACGGCCTGTCGCTCAACTACAACGGCGTCGTCCTCGTCAAGGGCGACGGCTGTGGGGTCGGCGTGTGCGAGAACGGGACGGTCGTCTGCGACGACGCCGGCGGCCTGCGCTGCAGCGGCGACGATCAGCGCCAGGAGCAGGAGACCTGCGACAACGGCGCGGACGACGACTGCGACGGCGAGACCGACGAGGGCTGCGGAGGCGACATCGACGGCGACGGCTACACCACCGCCGCCGGCGACTGCGACGACTACGACTCGGGGCGCTTCCCCGGCAACCCCGTCGAGCGCTGCTGCCCGCTCGTCGCCCAGGGCGACCCCGCCGCCGAGGCGCGCTGCGACGCGAACTGCGACCAGAGCGTCGACTTCTGCGACGTCGCCGACGCCGACGGCGACGGCTACACCACCACCGGCGGGGACTGCGACGACTCCGACCCGCTGATCCACCCCAACGCGCCCGAGCGCTGCGGCGACGGCGTCGACCAGGACTGCTTCGCCGGCGACCTCGCCTGCGACGGCCTGACCGATCAGGACGGCGACGGCTGGCCCGTCGAGGTCGACTGCGACGACACCGTCGGCGCCATCAACCCCGGCGCGGTCGAGGTCTGCGACGGCGTCGACAACGACTGTGACGGCCTCATCGACGAGGGCAACCCCGACACCCTCGCCGTCTGCGGCAGCGACACCGGCGAGTGCCACGTGGGGCGCGAGGTGTGCGTCAACTCCGGGGGCGTCGCGGGGTTCGTCGACTGCCTCGACGACGCCGAGCCGCGGGACGAGACTTGCAACGGCAAGGACGACGACTGCGACGGCGGCAGCGACGAGGACTTCAGCTACGAGGGGGCCGCCATCGGCGCCGCCTGCGACGGCCGCGGCGCCTGCGGTGCGGGCACTGTGCAATGCAGCACGGTGAACGACGCAGCCACATGCAGCACGAACCCGGACGGTAGTGCACCGCAAGACACCCTCGAGGTGTGTGACACCGAGGACAACGACTGCGACGGCCAGCTCAACGAGGGGCTGACCGACCCCGCGCTCTCGGACTGCGACCGCGACGGCGTCTGCGGCGCCGGGCTGCAGCAGATCGTCGCGACCTGCCACGACGACGGCACCTGGAGCTGCGATTACACCGGCGTGACGGGCTTCGAGGGCGAGAGCGAGCAGTCCTGTGACGGGCTCGACAACGACTGCGACGGCGTGGTCGACGACGAGTTCGACGTCGGCGCCGGCTGCGACGGCGACGACGCCGACTCCTGCGACAACGGCGTCGTGACCTGCGTCGCGGGGGACCTGCACGCGACCTACTGCGACGAGTCCAACGCGCAGGTCGCGGTGGAGCGCTGCGATGGCCTCGACAACGACTGCGATGGGCTCACCGACGAGGACTTCAAGCCCGGCGCGGACAACCTCGTGACCCTCGTCGCCGCCGCGTACTCGGCCGACAACGGCAAGTCCCTCGGGCAGGCCTGCGGGACCGGGGCCTGCGGCGTCGGGACGGTCGTCTGCAAGGACGCCACCGCGCTCAAGTGCCAGACCCCGGGCAACGCCTCGACCGACCTCTGCGACGGCGTCGACAACGACTGCGACGGCGGGACCGACGAGGACTACGGCGCCGGCGGCACCATCAGCTACAACGGCGGGCCGTGGACGGGCGGCGGCGACACCGGCGCCGTCAAGGGCGCGGCGTGCGGGACCGGCGCGTGCGCCAGCGGCCACGTCGTGTGCGCGCCGAACAAGACCAGCCTGACCTGCGACTCGCTGGGCAGCGCCGGTCCGGACGTGTGCGACGGCGCCGACAACAACTGTGACGGCAAGACCGACGAGCCGTTCGGCGTGGGCGGCACGGTGAGCTGGAGCGGCGGGCCGTACGCGGGCGACGCCGGCAAGGTGCTCGGCGCGACCTGCGGCACCGGGGCGTGCGCGGGCGGGCACGTCGTCTGCGACGGGCCGAGCGCGCTCACCTGCGACTCCCTCGGCAGCGCCGACGACGACGTGTGCGACAACGCCGACAACGACTGCGACGGCACCACCGACCAGAGCTACCTGCCGAGCGGGACGGTCAAGCTCGCCGGCGCGCTGCTCCCGAGCGACAACGGCAAGGCCAAGACCCAGCCCTGCGGCACCGGCCCGTGCGCGGGCGGGACGGTCGTCTGCGGCGGGGACGCCCTGAGCCTGGTGTGCTCGTCCAACGGCCAGGCCCTCGAGGAGATCTGCGACGAGGCCGACCAGGACTGCGACGGCGTCACCGACGACGGCCTCACCTATGACGCGCCGACCTTCGCCGGCGACGTCGGCAAGGCCAAGGGCGCGAGCTGTGGGACCGGCGCCTGCGCGGCGGGCACCGTCGTGTGCGCCCCCGACCACAGCCTCACGTGCTCGACGCTGGCGACCCACGCCACCTCCGAAGCGTGTAACGGCGCCGACGACGACTGCGACGGCGGCACCGACGAGGACTTCAAGGTCGGCCCCTACGCCTACACCGACCCCCTGTTCGCCACCGATCACGACCTCCCGTGGGGCGCGGCATGCGGCACCGGGGCCTGCGCCGGCGGCCACGTCGGCTGCAACGTCGCCGGCGACGGCCTCGGCTGCGACGCGGTCATCGCCAACCGGGTCACCGAGGCGTGCGACGTCACCGACAACGACTGCGACGGCGCCAACAACGAGGGCTTCCCGAACCAGGACGGAGACTCCCTCGCCGACTGCGTCGACCCCGACATCGACGGCGACGGGGTCGTCGACGACGAGCACGGCTTCGGCGTCGGCACCCCCTGCGCCGGTGGCGTCACCAGCGGCTGCGACGACAACTGCCCCTACGACTCCAACGCCCTCCAGGAGGACCTCGACGGCGACGGCGTGGGCAACGCCTGTGACCCCGACGTCGACGGCGACGGCGTCAACGAGGCCGGCGCCGCCGCCCCCTGCAACGACGCGACGGTCGCGTGCAACGACAACTGCCCCACCGTCGCCAACCCGACCCAGGCCGACCTCGACGACGACCAGCTCGGCGACGCGTGCGACCCCGACGTGGACGGCGACGGCGTCCTCGACGACAACCCCCTCGGCGGGGCGTGCACCGGCGGCGCGGCCTTGAACTGCGACGACAACTGCCCGCTGATCGCCAACGCCGACCAGGCGGACGCCGATCTCGACGGCGTCGGCGACGCCTGCGACCCGTGCAGCGACCGCGACGGCGACGGCTGGGGGCGCGCCGGCTCCGACGACTCCGGCTGCGCGCAGGGCCCGGACGACGACTGCGACGACACCGCCTCCAACACCAACGACGACGACCACGACAACGTCTGCGCCAACGCCGACGGCCTCGGCGAGCCCGGGACCGCGCCGTGCACCGGGGGGGCGACCGCCGCCTGCGACGACAACTGCCCCGCCGACGCCAACCCCAGCCAGCAGGACAGCGACGGCGACGGCGTCGGCGACGCGTGCGACCCGTGCTTCGACGCCGACGGGGACGGCTACGGCGCCGCCGGCACCGACACGACCGAGTGCGCCAACGCCGGGACGGACTGCGACGACACCGCCGGCAACGCCCAGGACGACGACCACGACAACATCTGCGCCTCCCTCGTCGGCGTGACCTGCGGCGACGGCGTGACCACCGGCTGCGACGACAACTGCCCGGCGGTCGCCAACCCGACCCAGGCGAACGCGGACGCGGCGAGCGGCGACCAGGACGCCCTCGGCGACGCGTGCGATCCGTGTACCGACGCCGACGGCGACGGCTGGGGGCGGTCCGGCGCGGGCTTCTTGCAGAGCGGGTGTACCAGCGCCGACGCCGACTGCGACGACACCGCCGGCAACGGCGCCGATCCCGACCACGACAACGTCTGCGGCGCGGCCGACAACTGCCCCGACGACGCCAACGCCAGCCAGGCGGACGTCGACGGGGACGGCCTCGGCGACGCCTGCGACCCGTGCGAGGACCACGACGGCGACGGCTGGGGCAAGAGCGGGACCGTGACCACCGGGTGCGCCTTCGACGGCCCGGACTGCAACGACCTCGCGGGCAACCTCGACGACGGCGACCACGACAACGTCTGCGTCAACACCGGCGGCGGCACGTGCAGCGGCGGCGACAAGACCGGCTGCGACGACAACTGCCCGACCCAGGACAACCCCGACCAGGCGGACGCCGACGACGACGCCAGCGGCGACGCCTGCGACACCTGCACCGACGCCGACGAGGACGGTTGGGGCCGCGCCGACTACGACACCGCCGGGTGCCCGAACGGGACGGCGCCCGACTGCAACGACGTGGCCGCCGAGAACCCGACCGACGACGCCGACGGCGACAACGTCTGCGTCGCCTCCCCGGCGGGCGCCGAGGTCTGCAGCGGCGGGCTCGCGACCGGCTGCTGGGACAACTGCCCGGACGACGTCAACGCCGACCAGGCCGACGGCGATCACGACGGCGTGGGCGACGCCTGCGACGCCTGCCCGCGCGGGCAGGAGCAGGTCGAGGTCTGCGGCGACTGCCTCGACAACGACTGCGACGGCCACACCGACGACGGGAGCTGCGTCGAGCGGCGCCTCGTCGCCGTGCAGGTCGGGACGGCGCTGCCGACCGGCTACCCCATCTCGCTGACCTTCAACCACGCCGGCATGGTAGCCGCCGGGCTCTCCGACGCCGACGGCGATGACGTGCGGATGTACTGGCAGGATCCGGACACCTACGCCTACGAGGAGATCGACCTCGTCCTCGACCCGGCGTCAGCGTGGGACGCCGCCTACACCACCGTCTGGTTCGCGACCCAGAGCCCGATCGCGGCCGACACCAAGGTCGCGCCGGGCTACAGCATGGTCCTCGGCGCCGCGGGCGCCCCGACCCTCCGCGACCCGGCGGCCATCTTCCACTACGCCGACTTCTTCGACCGCACGAGCGCCAGCGTGGGCAACGGCTGGGTCGAGCACGAGACCGCGAGCAGCACCTCGGTCTCGGTCGCCGGCGGCGGGCTCTACTTCGACGACCCCGGCGACGCGACCTTCGACCCCTACGTCCACACCGACTTCACCGCCATCGACAGCGGCGTGTGGCGCTGGCGCTTCGGCTTCGACTGGGATCGCGACTCCGCCGAGGGCACCTACCGCGTGCTGATGCAGCTCGGCGACTCCACGATGGCGGCCCCCGGCACCAACGCCAGCGTCTTCCCGAACACCGGGGTCGGCGTGAGCCTTGTGTGGGGGGGCGCCGCCGTCGGGATGACCGGCGGCGAGGAGCGGCTGGGCTACGAGGTCGCGGGGGTGCCGGTCACCCTCGGGGCGCTGTCGGGGCGGTCCGACGTCGACGTGCGCGTCGACTTCACCACCGTCACCCCGACCTTCGACGTCGACGTGAACTTCCTGCCGCTCGGCAGCGGTGAGCCGTTCAGCCAGGCGCTGACCAGCCTCGACCGCATCCGCTTCATCTCGGACCGCGTCTCCCAGAGCGGGGTCAGCGGGCGCCTCTTCGACTACGTCATCGTCCGCCCGGAGGTGGCCGACCCGCCCTTCGCCTACATCGGCACCAAGGAGCCGACGGCGTGCGTGCTGAGCGACTCGGGCCTCATCGCGCGCTACTGGATGGACAACTACATCGACAGCGGCGACAACGGCGCCTTCGTCCGCGACGTCGCGCCCTCGGCCGCCAACCTGACCCGCAACGCCGACACCTCCGCCACGCCGGCGTTCGTCGAGGTGGGCAAGCTCCACGCCCTGTACTGGGCCTCCGGCGCCACCAACGGCCGCGCGAGCACCGCCGCGCTGACGACCGGGTCCAAGCTCGTGAGCAACATCCACGGCCAAAAGGACGTGACCCTCGAGCTGGTGGTCGAGAACCTCGAACAGGTCCGCTCCAACTACACGTACTTCTTCGACTTCGAGGGCAACAGCGAGCACCTCGGGCTGTCGCTCCGCACCCCCGACAACCTGAGCCTCGAGCTCCGCTTCAACAACAACACGACCGTGGCCTGGCCGCTCAACTTCTTCGCGTCCCAGCGCACCGTGCTGCACGTCGTCGTCGACACCTCCAAGAACACCGCCGCCGACCGCGTGAAGCTCTACGTCAACGGGCAGCTCGTCGCCCCGGCCGACTACTCCGTGCCGCCGAGCAAGAACACCAACATCGATCTGGGCACGAGCCCCGCCCTGGTGCTCGGCAACCGGCGCTCCTTCTCCTCACCGGCCGTCTATTCGGCGCCCCACGGGTGGATCTACTACGCCGCGCTCTACAACACCCCCATGAACGCCAGCACGGTCGCGACCCAGGCCGAGCGCCTCATCCGCGACGACGACCGCCTCGCTCCGTAGGCGGGGCGGTCTCACGCGCGCGCTAGCAGCGCCTCGATGGTCGCCAGCAGCTCGTCGAAGTCGATCGGCTTGGCGACGAAGGCGTCGCACCCCGCCGCGAACGCGTCGTCGCGATCTTTCGGCATGGCGTGCGCCGTCAGGGCGATGATCGGGATGGCGCGCGTCTCGGGGGATCCCTTGAGGCGGCGGGTGACCTCCCAGCCGTCGATGTCCGGCAGGCCGAGATCCATCAGCACCAGGTGCGGCCGCATCTCGTGCGCGCGGAGGAGCGCCCGCTCGCCGTCTTCCGCAACGATGACGTCGTAGCCGCGCCGAGTTAGTCGGCGCTGCAGCATGTCCCGGTTGGGCTCGTGGTCTTCCACCAGCAGGAGCGTGGGCATGGGCGGCGACGCGTGGGCAGCTGGAGCGGATGGCGGCCGCCGCTAGCCCTTGGGGCGCGGGACCGCGGGTCGGGTGGGCGCGCTGCCGGCGAGGAGCCGCTGGATCTGCTGGAGCAGCGCGTCCGTCGAGGAGACCCCCTTGCTTAGCACGTCGAGGACCTTGCCGTCGAGGCGGGCCAGCTCGGCCGCGCTGGGGTCCGCCGCGGACACGACGACGATGGGGACGTCGTTCCAGCGGGCGTCGCCGCGCACTCGCTCGGCGAGCTCGAAGCCGTCGAGGTTGGGCATGATCAGGTCGAGCACGATGAGGGCGGCCCCGTAGCGCTCGAGCTGGCGCAGGCCCTCCTCCCCGTCGCGCGCCTCGACCACCTGGTGGCCCTGCGCCACGAGCGCCCGGACGAGCAGCTCGCGCGCGTCCGCGTCGTCCTCGACCACGAGGATGGGCCCGAGGCGCGCCCCGCGGTCGAGGGCGCGCTCGACCGCGGAGAGGAGCAGCGCGCGGTCCACGGGCTTGGTGACGTAGCCGTCGACCCCGAGGGCGAAGCCGATGTCGCGCGCGTCCACGGCGCTCACGATGATGACCGGCGTCCGCGCCAGCTGGGGATCGGCCTGGAAGGCGGCCAGGGCGGCCCACCCGTCGCGTCCCGGCATGACCAGGTCGAGGAGGATGGCGCCGGGCCGCAGCCGCCGCGCCATGGCCAGCCCCTCGTCGCCGCTGGCGGCGGTCACGACGCGGTGGCCGCCGCGCTCGAGGACCAGCTCGAGGAGGCGCCGCGCGTCGGGATCGTCGTCCACGACGAGGACGGTGGTGTGGATCTCGCCGCGGTCCGCGAGCCCGGCACCCGCGGACGTCGGTGTGTGCGCGAGGCTCAGGCTGAAGGTCGAGCCGCGACCGGGCGCGCTGGTGACGCTGAGGGTGCCGCCGATGAGCTGCGCGAAGTGCCGCGACAGCGGCAGGCCGAGGCCGGTCCCGCTGAAGTCGTGCGTCCGGCCTCCGCCGCCTCGGTTGAACGGCTCGAAGACGCGCTCGAGGTCCTGGGGGGCGATCCCGACCCCGTCGTCCGTCACCGTGAAGCGCGTACCCGTCGCGTCACGCGCGGCGGTGAGCCGCACCTCGCCGTCCCGGGTGAACTTGCAGGCGTTGCCGAGCAGGTTGAGCAGGATCTGCTTGAGCTTGGTGGTGTCGGTCGCCACCGTGCCGAGCGTCCCGGCGCGCTCGAGGTGGAAGCGGTTGTGCTGGCGCTCCGCGAGCGGTGCGATGGTCTTCGCCACGCTGTCGACCAGGGCGTCGAGGTCCACGGCGGCGATCTCGACCTCCATCCGGCCGGCCTCGACCCGGGACAGGTCGAGCACCTGGTTGATGAGGTCGAGGAGGTGACGCCCGGCCTCGCGGATCCGCTGGAGATCGCCGCTCATCTTCTCGAGCCCCAGCTCGTCGGCGTCCTCCACGAGCATCTCGCTGTAGCCGATGATGGCGTTGAGCGGGGTGCGCAGCTCGTGGCTCATCGCCGTGAGGAACTGGCTCTTGGCGAGGTTGGCGCGCTCGGCCTCGTCGCGGGCTCGCACGAGCGAGTCCGCGAGCAGCTTGTCGCTCGTGACGTCGCGCGCGACGGCGTAGAGGAGCCCCGACTCGGGCTCCGGGCGGCACGTCCAGGCGAACCAGACCCAACCGCCGTCCTTGGCCTGGAAGCGGTTCTCGAAGCGGATCGTCGCCAGGCCGCCCCGGAGCTTGTCGAGCTCGGCCTCGGTCGAGGCCCGGTCGTCGGGGTGGACGAGCGCCACGAACGGCTGCGCCAGCAGCTCCTCCGCGGTCCAGCCGAGGGACTCGGTGAACGCGGGGTTCACGACGCGGAAATACCCGGTCGTATCGGCGACGCAGAGCATGTCGATCGACAGCTCGAAGAACTGGGCCAGCGAGGGTCGCATGGGCGGCGCGTCCGTTTTTCTTGGAGTCCCTCGGTTGTAAGGGCTGTCCCGGTCGCGGGCAAGCGCTGGCGGCGGCCGCGGCCTCCGCCCCGCGGCGATCAACCAGACCCGGCGCCGGCCTGGAGTCCCGCGAGCAGTAACCGCGCGGCCCGCTCGACCCGCGTGATGACGTCGTCCGGCGTGAGGAGCCCGCCCATCCAGCCGACCAGCGCGGCGAACCAGATCTGGGAGAGGATGTAGGCGAGCTCTTGCTCCGCGGTCGGCGCGAGCGGGCGCGGCTCGCCCCCGGGTGACGTCCCCGCGTCGGCGCGCAGCGCGGCCTCGATGAGATCGGTGACGCGCTCGTGAAAGCGTCCGACCTTGTCGCGGATCCCCGCCTCGCCGGACACCACGGCGCGCAGCACCGCGCCCGTGAAGCGCTCGCGGGAGCACAGCGCGCGCGTGACGGGATCGAAGAAGCCGAGCGCGCGCGACAGGTAGCTCCCACCTCCCTGCCGCAACCAGCCGGCGGCCTGCTCGAGCTGCTCAACCTCGCGCTCGAGCACCGCCATCAGGATCTCGTCCTTGCCGCTGAAGCGCTTGTACAGCGTCCCCAGGGCGACGTTGGCGCGGGCGGCGACGTCGCGGATCCGCACCGCGTCGAACCCACCCTCGCTGGCCAGCGCCGCCGCGCTCTCGAGGATCCGCGCCGTCCGCGCTTCGACCGACTCGTCGTCGTTGTCCATCCGCACCCGTCCGGCGTGGGGTGTCGCGACGCGCGGGGCGTGCCTGCCACGCTCCGGTCCGCAGCCGCGACGATACACGAGACGGGCCGCAATGGCCTCGCCCTCGCGCGTCCCGAAGCGTCTCGGTGTGAGAAACGCCCGCCGCGCGTCGACCCCGGTGGGGCCCGGCGAGCCCCCCGGGGTCTACCGACCCGCCTGGGGAAGAACCGGCCGAGCCACCGACTCGCCACCGAGACCAGCGGCCTCGGTCCTCGCGCGGCGCGCGGCTTCCCTTCAGTCCCGGTGGCGGACCGACACCTCCCATGGGCCGGACTTGCCCATGGGGTTGATGCGGAAGTCGTAGCGCCCGGGGTAGGCCTGCTGCAGGCGGCGAACCGTCTTGCGGAGCCGCGGCAGGTCCTCCTCCTGGGCGATGACCAGCCAGTTGGGACCGCGCTGGATGTTCTGGGTTGCCGTGTCGTTCATCTCACGCTCATGTTGGGGGATGGGGTCCCCAGCGCATTTTATTCACAGCAAGTTCCGTGCCGACTGTCGGGCCACAGAAGCGGATCTGGCGTCCTGGACGCCGTCGGCGGCGAGGGTATGGACGATGTCGTGACGCGGGTCAATCACCTCGAGTCGAAAAATGTCGGGCCCCTGACGACAGGCCCCGCGCGGCGTCGACGCGCGTGGTGATAGGGCTCTCTTCGCCGCCCTCTCGGGGCGATCTCAGAGGCTCTCGTGGAGTCCATGGCGCACCTCCGGGGTACGCCCGTTCCCCGGCCATGACAACTTTGTTGACGTTGATTTCGCGCGCGCCGCGCGCGGCCGTCAGGCGCTCGAGCGCGCGGGGATCTCGCGGCGTGGCGCGATGCCGGCCGAGGCGCTCGCCGCCGCCTTGAACAGGACCGGGACCGCCCGCTGCACGACGTCGAGGCTCGGGTCGAGCTGCTTGCCGAGCCCCTCGGCCACGAGCAGCGCGATGTTCACCACCGTGAACGAGCTGTCGATGGTGATGCGGTAGCGCCGCAGGATGTTCATGACCCCGCCGACCACGTCGGCGATCTCGACCTCCCCGAGGGGCTTTCCGTGGAAGCGCGCGAAGTGGTCCTCGAGGGCGCGCTCGTAGGCGTCGTAGTCGACCTTCGCGACCCGCGGCGAGTAGATGTAGAGCAGGCGCGCGACCTCCGCCGCGTTCTGCTGCCCGAGGGCCAAGAACGTGGTCGTCCAGGGCCGCATCAGATCCTTGGGGATCTCGGCCACCATGCCGAGGTCGATGAACACCACCCGGCCGTCATCGGTGAGGATGATGTTGCCCGGATGGAGGTCGGCGTGGACGAAGCCGTCGGTGAACACCATCTTCAGGATCGCGTCCGCGCCGAGCCGCGCCAGCCGCGCGCGGTCCCCGCCGACGGCGTCCGGCTCGCTGCCCTTGACCCCGTCGACGAACTCCATGGTAAGGACGCGCTCGGTGCACAGGGCGTCGTGCAGGCGCGGCACGGCGAGGCCGTCCCAGCCGGCGAACATGGCGGCGAAGCGGCGGTTGTTCTGGGCCTCGAGGCGGAAGTCCAGCTGCCCCGCCAAGGACACCCCGAACTGCTCGACCGAGCCGCGCAGCGACAGCGGGCGCATGCTCGGGATGACGCTCACGACCCGCGCCCAGAAGCCGAGGATCGACAGGTCGCCGTGGATGAGGCGGTGGACCCCGGGGCGCTGGATCTTCAGCGCCACCACCTCGCCGGTGTCGAGGGTCGCGCGGTGGACCTGCGCCACCGAGGCCGCCGCGACGGGGGTGGGATCGACGTCGACGATGCGCGCCCGCCGCTCCGGCCCGAGCTCCGCCGCCAGGACCGCGGCGATGGCCTTCCACTTCGCCGGCTCGACCTGGTCCTGCAGCCGCGAGAGCGGCGCGATGTAGCCCGGGCCTAGCAGATCGGGGCGCGTCGAGAGGATCTGGCCGAACTTGATGAAGGTCGCCCCGAGGCGCTCGAAGGCCCGCGCCATGACCTCGCCCCGCAGGCGCTCCTTGTCCTCCAGCGCCAGCCGCCAGCGCGCGGCGCGCCGCGCGCCGTAGCTGACGAAGGCCCACAGCAGGACGAGCGATATCCAGACGCCACGAATGACCAGGAGGACCGCCCGCACCTGCCTCTTTACCTCCGGCGCTCCGCGGAGCGCGCGTGGGCCTCGAGCCCCTCGTGACGGGCCAGCGCGGCGGCGTCATCGATCAACGTCGCGGCCGCGGCGCGGTCGTCGATCGCGAGCCAGGTGCGCACCCGCAGGAAGTCGAAGACCGACAGGCCCCCGGAGAAGCGCGCCGTCCCGCCGGTCGGCAGCACGTGGTTCGGGCCGGCGCCGTAGTCGCCGAACACCTCGGCCGCCGCGTGGCCGACGAAGAGGCCGCCGTAGTGCCGCAGCCGTGGCGCGAGCGCCGCCGCGACGGCGTCGGGCAGGGCGAGCTCGAGGTGCTCGGGAGCCAGCTGGTCACAGGCGCGCGCCGCCTCGTCGAGGTCCCGCGCGACCACCGCGAAGCCGTTGAGGAGCGCCGCCCGCGCCGTGGCGGCGGTGGGGAGATCGGCCAGCCGCCGCTCGAGCGCCGCCTCGACCCGGTCGGGCAGCGTGGCGTCGGTCGTGACCAGGATCGGGACCGCGTCGGGATCGTGCTCGGCCTGGCCGAGGAGATCCGCGGCGACCGTCTCCGGATCCGCCGACCCGTCCGCGAGGACGACCAGCTCCGACGGCCCCGCGAGCATATCGATGCGCACCCGCCCGCTCACGAGCTGCTTGGCCGCCGTCACCCAGCGGTTGCCCGGCCCGACGATGACGTCGCACGCCGGCACCGCGCCGGCGCCGTAGGCCAGCGCCGCGATCGCCTGGGCGCCGCCGACCGCCAGCAGCGCGTCCGCGCCGGCCACGGCCGCCGCCGCCAGCGTCATCGCCGTGGGGCGCGGCGAGGCGACCCACACCGTCGGGACGCCGGCCGCGCGCGCGGTCACGACCGTCATCAGGACCGAGGACGGCAGCGGGAAGCGGCCGCCTGGCGCGTAGCAGCCGGCCCGCTCGACCGGGGCCGCGGTGTGCCCGGCGCGCCCCCCGGGGACCGGCACCGTCAGCGCCTCCAGCGCCGATCGCTGCGCCTCGGCGAAGGTGCGGATCCGCGCCGCGGTCCGCACCAGCAGCGCCCGGTCGGCGTCGGGCAGCGCCGCCAGCGCCGCGTCGAGCCCGTCGCGCCAGACGATCAGCGGTGCGCCCGGGGCGAGGTCGCCGAACCGCTCCGCGTAGTCGCGCAGCGCAGCGTCCCCGCCGTCGCGGACGGCGTCGACGATCACCCTGGTCCCCGCCAGGGTCGAGGCGTCCACCGCGTCCCGGCGCAGGTCCGGGAGCTCGGCGACGGTCAGCCGGCGCCAGCTCACGTCGGGCCCCCGATGGGGGGCTTGGCGTCGCCTTTGCGACGCACCAGGCCGAGCGCGCGCCGGTCGAGTTCGGCCTCTATTTGCGTCAGGTCTACGCCATGCTGCACCGCAGCAACCAGGGCGAAGTAGAGCACGTCGGCGGCCTCCCAGGCGACGTCGTTCGGGGTGCGGGCGGCGGCGAGCTCGGCGGCCTCCTCGAGGAGCTTGCCGCGCAAGAGCTCCGAGTCCTCGAACAGGCGCCGGGTGTAGGACCCCTCGGGCGCCTGGCGCAGGCGCTCGGCCACGCGGCGGGCCAGGGCCGGCAGGCCGTGGTCGGGACCCCAGCAGGTCCAGGTGTGCTGGTGGCAGAAGCCGGGCGCCGCCTGGGCGACGGTGAAGCGCAGGGCGTCGCGGTCGCAGTCGAGGTCGATGGCGAGCAGCTCCTGGGTAGCGCCGGAGGTCTCGCCCTTGACCCACAGCGCGTCGCGGGAGCGCGACCAGTAGACGCCGCGGCGCATCTGGACCGCGGTCCGGAGGCTCTCGGCGTTGGAGTAGACGAGGCCCAGCGCGCGCCCATGGGCGTCGCAGACGACGGTGGGCCAGAGGCCGTCCGAGCGGTCGCTGCGCAGCGGGGCGGCGATCGCGTCGCCGAGGTCGAGCAGGCCCGAGTAGAGGGCCATCCCGACCTGGGCGTCGGCGCCGAGGCGGTCGAGCTCGGCGATCTCGGCGGCGGTCGTGACCCCGCCGGCGATGGTCACGCGCGCGTCGCCGGCGGCGGCGACGAGGGCCTCGACCTGCTCGAGGTCGGTGCCGCCGAGGCGCCCCTCGCGCTCGACGAAGGTGACGAGGTAGCCGCCGACGAGGCCGTTGAGCTCGCGCATCCGCTCGTAGATGCCGCGGCCGGTCTTGCGCTGCCAGCCCTCGACGACGACCTCGCCGTCGCGGGCGTCGAGGGCCACGATGACCCGGTCCTTGGGGAGGTGGCGCAGGATGTCGGGGCGCGCGGCCGTCCCGAGGATGATCTTCTTGGCGCCGCGGTCGAGCCAGCGGCGCGCGCTGTCGACGTCCCGGATCCCGCCGCCGACCCGGCACGGGGCGATCTTGAGCAGGCGCTCGATGGTCGCCGAGTTGTCGCCCTTGCCCATGGCGGCGTCGAGGTCGATGACGGCGGTCTCGCCGGCGACGGCGAAGCGGCGGGCGATGGGCTCGGGGTCGCCGGCGTCGATCTTGAGGGTCTCGCCGCCGACGAGCTGCACCGCCCGGCCGAGCTGGAGGTCGATGGAGGGGACGATCATCGGCGGACCTCGATGCCGCGAGCCGCGAGGGCCGCCTTGACGGCGCCCACGGTGTACTCGCTGTAGTGGAAGATGGAGGCGGCGAGGACCGCGCTGGCGCCGGCCTCGATGGCCTCGATGAGGTGCTCGGGGTGCGCGGCGCCGCCCGAGGCGATGACCGGGACGTTCACCGCGCTCGACACCGCGCGCAGCAGCTCGAGATCGTAGCCGCTCTTGGTGCCGTCCTTGTCCCACGAGGTCAGCAGCAGCTCCCCCGAGCCGCGGGCGGCGCACTCGCGGGCCCAGGCGATGGCGTCGGCGCCGGTGCGCTCGTGCCCCGAGTGGACGACGACCTCCCAGCCGGGGCCGTCGAGGCGCCGGGCGGCGTCGATGGCGACCACCGCGCACTGGCTGCCGAAGCGGGTCGCGACCCGGTCGATGAAGCTCGGGTCGCGCACGGCGGCGGTGTTGACGCTGACCTTGTCGGCGCCGGCGTCGAGCAGGGCGCCGGCGTGCTCGACCGTCCGCAGGCCGCCGCCGACGGTCAGCGGGATGGACAGCACCGCGCGCACCGCGCGGACCGTGTCGAGGGCGTGGCCGCGCCCCTCGGGGGTGGCGGAGACGTCGAGCAACACGAGCTCGTCGGCGCCCTCGGCCTCGTAGCGGGTGGCGGCGGCGGTGGGGTCGCCGGCGTCGGTCAGCCCCTGGAAGCGGACGCCCTTGACGACCCGGCCGTCCTTGACGTCGAGGCAGGGGATGACGCGGTGCGCGAGCATGGCTCAGGCCTCCCGGGCGGCGGCGAGCCAGCGGTCGAGGAGCGCGAGCCCCCACGGGCCGGAGAGCTCGGGGTGGAACTGGCACGCCAGGATCGGGCCGCGCTCGAGGGCGGCGACGAAGGGCCCGCCGTGGTCGCTGCGGGCGGCGGCCCAGCCGAGCGGCGCGTCGGTGAGGCGGTACGAGTTGGCGAAGTAGGCGTAGCCCGGCTCGAGGAGCCGGCAGCCCGCGTCGGGGGTGACCTCGTTCCAGCCGAGCTGCGGGACCTTCACCGTGTCTGGGAAGCGCGCCACGTGGCCGTCGTGGACGGCGAGGCCCGCCACGCCGGGGGCCTCGTCGCTCGAGGCGGCGAGGAGCTGCAGGCCGAGGCACACGGCGAGCAGCGGGCGCCCGGCGGCGGCGCGCTCGATCAGCGCCGCTGCGACGCCGTGCTCGTGGAGCGCCGCCATGCCGGCGCCGAACGCGCCCACGCCGGGGAGGACGACGGCCCGCGCCTCGCGCACGGCGGCCGCGTCGGTCGTGACGTCGGGAGTGACGCCGAGGCGCCGGAGCCCCGCGAGGACCGAGGCCAGGTTGGCGACGCCGGTGCGGACGATGACGACGTCGCTCACTCAGAGGACTCCCTTCGTGCTCGGGATGGCGTCGCCGCCGTCGCGCGCGATGGCCTGGCGCAGGGCCAGGGCGGTCGCCTTGAAGGCGGCCTCCGCGCGGTGGTGGTCGTTGTCGCCCTTGAGGACGTCGACGTGCAGCGCCATACGCCCGGAAAAGGCCAGCGACTGAAAGACGTGGGTGATGTTCTCGCAGGCGAGCCCACCGATGGCCTCGCGGCGCAGGCCGAGGTCGATGGCGGGGTAGGGGCGGCCCGAGAGGTCGATCACCGCGCGCGCCAGGGCCTCGTCGAGGGGGGCGTAGGCGTGGCCGAAGCGGGTGACGCCGCGGCGGTCGCCCAGCGCCTCGTCGAGGGCCTGCCCGAGGGCCAGCGCGCAGTCCTCGGCGGTGTGGTGGTCGTCGACGTGGAGGTCCCCGGTGCAGCGCAGGGTCAGGTCGATCCGGGCGTGCTTGGCGAGGCTCGTGAGCATGTGATCGAGGAAGCCGATGCCGGTCTGGACCTCGCTCGCCCCGGTCCCGTCGAGGACCAAGGTCAGCGCGATGTCGGTCTCGCGGGTGGTGCGGGTCAGCTCGGCCCGGCGCGCAGCGGTCATGCCAGCTCCTTCGTTCGCGGCGGGGGCCGCGCGGACTCGCAGCCTAAGGGACGCGGGGCGCGCTGGGAAGCCCTTGAGCGCGCACGGCGGCGGGCAGCACCCCCTCGAGCGCGTCCGGCCCGGACACCACACGGGCCGCGCCGGCGGCCACGAGCGCCTCTGGCGGGTCGGCCTCGGGCCCGGTGAGGCCGATCGGCACGGCCCCTGCCGCGCGCGCCGCCGCGATCCCCTCCGCCGTGGTGGTGAAGTACCAACCGGGCTGCCCCTCGAGGCAGGCGAGGGCCAGCCGATCCTCGACGATCAGCGCGCCGGGCTCCAGCGCGGACCTGAGCGCATGCAGCACGCGCGTGAGGTCATTGGCGTTTCCTGGGCACGTGATGCGTACGGCGCCGCACAACTCAGGCGGCTCTTCGCCGAACAGGCGGACCGCGATCCCGAGCCCGGCCAGCGCGTCGTGGAGCCACTGCGCCGCGGCGTGGTCGGGGAAGCGGGCGAGCACGAAGTTCGCCTCGGAGTCCGGGACCTCGGCCCCGGCCTCGCGCAAGAGCTCCGTCAGCGCGGCGCGCTCGGCGCGGACGGTGGCGACGTAGCGGCGCACGTCGGCGTCGCCGGCGGCGAGGCGGGCGAGCCCGAGCGCCACCGACGGCCCGCTGACGGCGTAGGGGTTGCCCGCGGCGCGCACCCAGGAGACGAGCTCCGCCGGGCCGAGGGCGTAGCCGAGCCGCGCGCCGGCGAGGCCCCAGGCCTTCGAGAAGGTCCGAAACACCAGCGCGTTCGGCAGCGCGAGGGCGACCGGGGTCAGGTCCACCGCGGCCATCTCGCCGTACGCTAGGTCCACGACCAGCACCGCGTGCGGGGCGGCCGCGGCGAGGCGGCGCAGGTCGTCGCCGGCGGCGACGGCGCCGGTGGGGTTGTTGGGGCTCACGACGCAGATGGCGCCTGTGTCGGGGGTCACCGCGGCCAGCACGGCGTCGGTCGGGAAGGCGCCCCCGGGCCACGGGACGTCGACGACCGTCGCGCCCACGAGCTGCGCGTACTTCGGCAGCATCACGAAGGTGGGCGCCGGCAGGATGACCTCGCGCCCGGGGCCGAGGAACGCCCGGAAGGTCCGCTCGAGGGCGTCGTCGCCGCCGGCGGTGACGACGACCTGCGCCGGGTCGAGCCCGAAGCGGGCGGCCAGGGCGGCCTCGAGCGGGGCGGCGCTGGGGTAGCGGCGCAGGAGCTCGAGGTCGGCGGCGGCGAGGCCGGCGAGCAGCTCCCGCGGGGGGGCCACCCCCTCGTTGCCGCTGAGCACCAGGTCGATCGGCGCGCCGTGGCGCGGCACGCGGTAGGCGGTGAGGCCCGCGACGGCGTCGGACGGGGTGGGGCGGGCGGGCCGGGTCAAGGCACGATCTGGCTGAGGTTGCTGATGATGATGTCGCTGCCGCCGCGCGCCTTGAGCTCGGGGATGAGGTTTGGCAGCGTCGCGCGCGGCACGGCGGCCTTCACCGCGTAGGCGTCCTCGTGGTGGAGCCGGGCGATGGTCGGGTGGCGCATGCACGGCAGGATCTCGATCAGGCGGTCGAGGTCGGCGGCGGAGACGTTCAGCTCGAGCATGACGCGGTGGCGTGCCTCGAGGACCGAGCGCACGAGCAGCACCAGGTGGTCGATGGCCTGCTTCTTGTGGGGATCGTCGAGGGCGCGCTGGTTGGCATAGAGGCGGGTCGAGGAGCGCATGACGTCCTCGACGATGGCCAGGCCGTTGGCGCGCAGGGTCGAGCCGGTGGCGGTGTTGTCGACGATGACGTCGGCGTCCTCGGGAGGGAAGACCTCGGTGGCGCCGTAGGAGCGCACGAAGGTCGCGTCGAGGCCGCGGGCGGTGATCCACTGGCGGGTCAGGCGCTGGTACTCCCCGGCGACGATCAGGTGGTGGGTCGGCAGGCCGCCCTCGGGGGTGACGAGGGCGTGGGGCGCGGCGGCGACGATGCGCACCGGGTCGAGGCCGGTGTCGAGGAGCTCGACGAGGTCGGCGTCGAGCTCGGCGACCCAGTCGGCGCCGGCGAAGCCCACGTCGCGGCTGCCGAAGTGGAGCATCTCGACGATGTTCTGCGGCTTGAGGATCTTGATGTCGTAGCCGTCGAGAGACACCGTCGGGCGGTAGCCGCGGTCGTCGATGCGGACCTTGATCCCGGCTTCGTCGAGCAGCGCGAGCACGCCGACCTGCATGCGGCCCTTGGGGAGGGCGAGTCGGAGGTTCGGTCGGTCGATCTCAGCTGGCGTCGCGGGCATGGCTGGGCTCCTGCAGCAAGGGCGGGGGGCGCGCACGGGAGCAGAATTGGTACCCGAGACGGCGCGGCTTTCCAAGCGCCGAGCGGCGAACCGACGGACGGCGCGCGCGGCCGTCGCTTGCCAACTGTGGCGCTGTTCATAAACTGGGGCGGACTCGAACCGGTGGGTGACGCGATGTTCTGGGCTTTCGTTCTCGGTGGTGCCGTTGTTGCGGCCATCTTCGCGATGCTGCGCGGGCAGAACCCGCTCTACTGGGCGCTGTCCAGCCTCCCCGGCGTGGCGCTGCTGACGGTGCTGCCGCCGGCCAACGGTAAGGCCCTCGGCGAGCGCAAGCGGGCGCGCCGCGAGGTCGGCGACAAGATCGGCATGATGACCTCGGGGGTCGTCGTGCTGCTCGTCATCATCCTGTCCATCGTCGGCGTGTTCTGAACGGGCGCGCCCGTTGAGCCTCCCCCTCGCCGAGCAGGCGGCGATGTTCGCCAACCGCCTGAAGAAGCGCGCCCGGCACTTCGCGCGCTGGGCCAAGCGCGGGGGCGTGAGCTGCTACCGCCTCTATGACAAGGACATCCCCGAGATCCCGCTGGCCGTGGACTGGTACGAGGGGCGGCTGCACCTCTCCGAGTACGCGCGGGGGGAGGGCCCGGCTTCGGACGCCTGGATCGTAGCCATGTGCGATGCGGCATGCGAGGCCCTCGAGGTGCCGCAGGATCGGCTCTGGATAAAGCGCCGCGAGCGCCAGCGCGGGTTGTCGCAGTACGAGAAGGTGGGCGCCGAGCGGGCGCGCTTCACCGTCAGCGAGGGGGGCCTGCGCTTCCTCGTCAACCTGTCGGACTATCTCGACACCGGGCTCTTCCTCGACCACCGCGCCACCCGGGCGATGGTGCGCGAGGAGGCGCGCGATCGCGACTTCCTCAACCTCTTCGGCTACACCGGGGCGTTCTCGGTCTACGCCGGGGCGGGCGGGGCGCGCTCGACGACGACGGTCGATCTCTCCCACACCTACCTCGCGTGGGCCGAGGAGAACCTGGCCCTCAACGGCTTCTCCGGCCCGTCCCACGCCCTCGTCCAGGCGGACGTCTCGCGCTGGCTCGACGACATGCCGGAGGCGCACTGGGACCTCGTGGTCTGCGATCCGCCGACGTTCTCGAACTCGAAGCGGATGGACGACGTCTTCGACGTGCAGCGCGACCACGTGGGCCTGCTGCGGGCGGTGCTGCGGGTGACGCGGCCCGGCGGCGTGGTCTATTTCTCCAGCAACTTCAGGCGCTTGAAGCCCGACCCCGCGGCCTTTGCCGGCGCGACGGCCCTCGAGATCTCCGACCAGACCGTGCCCGACGACTTCCGCAACACCCGCATCCACCGCTGCTGGCGCCTCGAGAAGACCTGAGCGATCCCGGCCGCGGTCCGCTGACGGTCGCGCTCCTCCGCCGCTCGCGTCCCTCACCCGAGCCCCGGAGGAGCCCGCGCGGCCGCCACGACCACGTCCGCGCCGCCGTTAGCGCGGCCGCGAACGCGGCGCCGGGTCCGGTGCTGGACTTCGAGGATCGGGCCGGATTATGGTTCGCATGCTGCTTCTGCGCACCCGTCACCCGGAAAAAAGAAACGCATGAAATCCGCGTTCGGAAGCGTCCTCGGCGTCGCTCTCGCGATCATTTCTGTGCACTGCACGAGCGACGCGCCGCCACCAGCGCCCGGCGGCCAGGTGGCGCTCGCCGTGGCGCCCTTGACCCTTCAGGGCGTGGGCGGCGCGACCTGGCGGCTCGAGATCGAGCGGTCCCTCGGAGGCGGCGCCTATGCGCCCGTCGTCGATCTTCAGACGACGGCCGGCGGTGACCGCGGTTCACTCTCCTATGTCGCCCCCTGCGTCGCCGGCGAGAGCCGCGTGACGGTGACCTTGGTCAGCGTCACGGACACGAGCGGCGCCCCCATGCCGGTGATGATCCCGCCGCCGGCCAGCAAGACCTTCACCTGCCTCGAGAACCGCGACGTCTTCGTCGACTTCGACATCACCGTCGCCTCGTCCGCGCGGCAGGGCTTCTTCGACGTCACCCTCAACTACGAGGACGTCTTCTGCTCTGCCAAGATCGACTGCAACCCGGCCTACCTGCACGATCCCGCCACCGGCGTCCGCGGCCCCACCATCATCACCGCGCTGACTTGCTCCGCCGGCCCGAGCGACAGCGGCGAGAGCACCTACCTCGGCCTGGCCCAGGCCTACCTCTGCTGCTCGAACGGCAACCGCGTCGAGTGTACGCTCCTCGAGCAGACGCCCCGCGCCGGCGTGCTCGACACCAAGCGCTACGCCGGCACCAACCAGCTCCTCGGCGGCGCCTACCTCAACACCGCGTGGCGCCTCGACGAGGGCTACCTCGCCGGCCCGCCGATCCAGTCCTGCGTCTTCAGCGCCATGGGCTTCGTCAACACCGCCCCCGAGGGCGAGCAGCCCGCGACGACGTACGTCGACGGCCACCCGGCCTTCCACTGGTACGCCGAGATCGACGAGACCGCCGCCTGCGCGCAGGCGGTGCTCGACGTCAACTACAGCGCGGTCCCGCCCAACGGCACCGCCGACTGCTCGCCCCTGCCCGACGTCGGCCCCGACCAGCCCGAGACCTGCAACGGCCGCGACGACAACTGCGACGGCGTCGTCGATGAGGGCTTCGTCCCCGGCGTGGACTGCGTCTTCGGCGAGGCCGATTGCCCCTGCGTCCCCCCCGACGCCGACGCCGACGGCGTCCCGGACGTCGTCGACAACTGCCCGCTACACGTCAACCCGAACCAGGGCGACATCGACGCCAACGGCTATGGCGACTCGTGCGACGACGACATGGACGGCGACGGCGTCACCAATGGGCGCGACAACTGCCCCGGCGTCTCCAACCCGCTCCAGCAGGACGCCAACTTCGACGGCGTCGGCGACGCCTGCGAGGGCCTCGAGACGCTGTGCGGCGACGGCGTCGTGCAGCTCGGTGAGCAGTGCGACTGGGGCATCTACAACAGCGACTTCAACTCGGGAGCCTGCCGCACGAGCTGCCTCTGGGGCTACTGCGGTGACGCCGTGACCGACCCCCCGGCCGAGGCCTGTGACGACGGCAACGACCTCTCCGGTGACGGCTGCGAGCCCGACTGCACCGTGGCCCCCCTCGGCGGCGGCCCGCCGCCCGCCGCGCCCGTGCTCTTCGGCGCCACGACCAGCGGCGGCGCCCCGGCCGACCCCTACCGCGGCTGGGAGAGCGCCGGCTTCGAGGTCGTCGCGGCGACCGGCGCCCTCCCCGAGCCCCAGGCCTGCGTCCACGCCACCGCGCCCGGGCAGCCGCTCGACGCGAGCCTGACCTCGACGGTGTTCGACGTGACGGGCTTCGACTCGACCGCGACGCTCTCGTTCAGCGGCGCGGTGACGCCGAGCCCGGCCACCGGCCTCAACCCGGCCATCTCGGACGGCACCGGCGGCGCGGGCGGCACCTCCAACGCGCCGGGCTTCTCGGGCGCGAGCGGCACCTTCGGCGCCACCTACGGGGGCAACGGCGGCGGCGCCGGCGGCGGCTTCGGCGGCGGCGGCGGCGCGAGCGGGGGCAGCGGCGGCACCGGGGTGGCGACCGGCGGCTACTACTCCGGGGGCACCATCGCCAGCGGGACCCTGGCCGGCTACACGTCGGGCAACGCCGGCGTCGGCTCGGGCAGCAGCGGCAGCGCCTTCACCGGCACCGCCTACCCCGGCTCGCAGGTGACGACCTACGTCGAGGTGACCTACGACGGCGGCCGGACCTGGCACATCGTCGAGTCGATCGCGGGGTATTGGGAGGGACAGCAGTCCTTCCGCATCCCGCTCTACGACCCGAGCGCGCCTACCCCGGCGCCACCCGGCCCGGGGTTCCAGGTCCGCCTGCGCTGCGAGGGCACCTCGGGCGATCAGGGCTTCTACCTCGGCCTGACGAGCTTCGGCGTCACCCCGGCCAGCCAGAACCAGGGCCCGAGCCTCACGCCGCGCCCCTCGGAGCTCGTGGTGCAGCGCGCCGAGGTGCGCGTCATCGACTTCCGGATCAGCGACCCGGACAGCCGGCCCGGGCCGCTGTCCTACCAGTTCCAGGGCCCGGACTTCGCGACCTTCCAGGATCTCGGCGGCGGCCTCGGCCGGCTCACCCTGGCGCCGACCGCGAGCCAGGCCTACGGCTGGTACACGGCGCGCCTCCAGTACAGCGACGGCGCCATCGTCGGCACCCAGTGGGTGAACCTCGTCGTCCCGGCGCCGACGCCGCCCCCGACGCGCTGCGTCAAGATCCGCAACGCTCCCAACGGCGGCGGCAGCGAGGTCGGCGCCCTGACGCTGACCAAGGGCCAGAGCACCACCCTCTACGCGGCGGCCTACTCCGACGTCGGCTGCACCACCTACATCGGCGAGACCAACGTCTACTGGCGCCACGACGGGACCCTGCCGGAGACCACCGTCGGCCCCTTCGCGGTCTACTACTACACCGCCTACGGCGCGAACGTCGCGGGCACCATCACCACCGAGCACCCCGACCCGGCGGTCAGCAACGACGCCACCGGGCTCATCACCCTGCTGCCCACGCCGCCGGGGCCGCTCGATCTGACGCGCTCGCGCGTGACCGCCAGCCCGACCGCCATCCCGGCCGACGGGACCAGCCTGACGACCCTCACGGTGCGCCTCAACGACAGCCTCTACCGCACCGTCACCGCCCCGCACACCGTCGCGTTCGACCCGCCGGCGAGCGGCGCCCTGGTCGGCGGCGTCGTCCAGAACGCCGACGGCACCTGGTCTCAGTCCCTGCGCGCCCCCGCCACCGTGGGCAGCGTGACGGTGTCCGCCACCGTCGACGGGCAGCCCCTCCCCGCGACCGTCACCGTCGCCTTCACCGACGTTCGCGACTCCACCACCCTGCCCGCCACCAGCGACAACGTCATCACGTGCACGGACCTGGCCAGCCTGGCGGGCCGGGACCTGATCGTGTCGACGCCGTTGACGGTCGACATCGATCCGACCCAGCCGGGGTGCGAGGAGCAGCTCCTCTACCTCAACACCCTCACCATCACCCCCACGGGCGTGCTGCGCCACGCCGCCACCGCGAGCACCGTCGGCGCCCCCGCGCGCGTCCTCAACCTGAACGTCGCCAACCTCACCGTCGAGGCCGGCGGCAAGATCGACGTCTCCGGCCTGGGCTACGCCGCCAACCGCACCTTCGGCAACGCCACCGCGGGCGCCACCACCGGCGCCTACCAGGCCGGCAGCCACGGGGGGCTCGGCGGGCGCGCCCTCGCGACGGCTATCGTCTACGGCGCCTATCGCGACCCCCGCTCCCCCGGCGGCGGCAGCTACGTCGCGGCCGGCGGCGGCGTCGTCCGCGTCGCCGTGCGCGCGGGCGGCGCCGCCCGCGTCGACGGTCAGATCCTGGCCAACGGCGCCACCTCGACCTCGGGCGGCGCCGGCGGCTCCATCTCGCTGAGCGCCCCGACCCTGTCCGGCGCCGGCACCCTGTCCGCCCAGGGCGGCGCCGCCAACAACACCAACGGCGGCGGCGGCGGCGGCGGTCGCGTCGCGCTCTTCGGCATGACCTCCGCCAGCGGCAACTTCGCCGTGACCGCCTTCGACGCCAACGTCAGCGCCTGCGGCGGCGCCGACACGAACACGAGCAACGACTTCGCCGGCGGCGCGGGCTCGGTCTACTACCAGACGGTCTCCGGCGCCGCCCAGGGCGGGATCCTCGTCTTCGACGCCTGCGGACGCACCGTCGCCGACAAGTCGACCCCGCTCAACGTCCTCCCCGACGGGACCTACACCGGCCTCACCGCGACGCAGCTCGCGACGACCTCCGTCCCGACCGTCGCCCCCGACCGCTTCATCGGCTCCCAGGTCGAGCTCGCGCCGATCACGACCTTCGACGGCCTCTTCGACGAGCCGGTCGCCACGGTCACGGGCTTCGGCAGCGTGCTGCTCGACACGGACCTCACCGCCAAGGCCCAGGCCGCGGGCGCCTACCGCGGCACCACCGTCATCGGCCTGCTGCGCCTCAAGAACGGGGCCCGCGTGGACGCCGTGGGCGACCTCTACGTCCTCGCCGGGAGCCTCAACGACCCCAACACCTTCACCCTCGACGGCACCCTCGACGCCAAGCGCCTCGACCTCGGCAACGCCAACGCCGTCGTCATCGAGGACCAAGGCCACCTGCGCGTCAGCGAGCGCATCATCGCCAGAAACCAGCGCGACTACCGCTTCCCCTACACGATCAACGGCGGCAAGCTCACCGTGGCCTACGCCGGGATGCCGCTCGGCTCCCTCGACGTCTTCAACGGCGGCGCCCTCGCCGGCTCGGGCGGCGTCGTCTACGGCGACGCCGTCTTCGACACGCCGAACTTCGGCACCAGCCCCATCACCGGCTTCAGCTTCCTGTCGAACCTCCTCATCAAGAGCGGGGCGTTCGTCGCGACGGACATCTCCGTGGGCGGTGACCTCTCGGTCTTCGGGGGCACCTTCCTCGCCCGCTATGTCGCGGTCGGCGGCGCCGTGCTCTTCGACTCCGGCGTCGCCGTGACCCTGACCGGCCGCGCCAACCCCGACGGCAAGCGCGGCGTCGAGGCCGCCGGCGACATCGTGGCCCAGGGCGCCACCGCCGGCGGCGTCGCCACCAAGCTCACCCACTACCGCCCGAGCACCAACGACAACAACGCCGGGCAGGTCTGGGGCAACCCCACCGCGCTCGCGCTGCGGGGCCGCAACGTGCGGGTGGTCTCCCCGGCGACCATCGACGTCAGCGGCCAGGGCTGGGCCGGCCCCTACGCTGCCGCCTCCGGCGTCTACTACGCGGCGAACAGCAACTACGGCGGCTCCCATGGCGGTCGCGGCGCGGGCACCTCGCTGGCCTCCCGCGCCCAGGCCTTCGACAGCCTCGTCGACCCCCGGCTGCCGGGCGGCGGCGGCTACACGACCGATCACTACGGCGGCGGCGCGGTCCTCATCGAGGCGACCGTGGCCATCGCCCTGAGCAGCGTCAAGGCCAACGCCTACAGCCTCACCAACCGCGGCGGCGCGGGCGGGACGATCAACCTGCGCGCCGGCGAGTCGGTGCGCGTCGACGGGACCCTCGAGGTGCGCGGCGGCAACGGCGACAGCACCTACCGCGCGGGCGGCGGCGGGCGCATCGCCGTGGTCGCGGGAGGCAGCCTGCTCGGCGCCCTCGCGACCGACCCGCGGGCGAGCGCCGACGCCTCGGGTGGCGCCTACAACAACACCGGGCTCTACAGCGCAGGCGCAGGCACCATCTACCTCGACGACGGGCTCGGCGCGCCGACCCTCATCGTCGACAACGCCCCCGACCCCGGCGGCGCCGGCCGCCTCGGCGGCCAGGCCCACATGGCCGACAGCACGCCCCTGCCCGTCCAGGGGGTGGGCGAGATGAGCGCGGTGGGCGCCGGCGTCGCGCCCACGGTGCCCGCACAGTTCCCGTCCTTCACCACCGTCGAGGCCACGCCGCTGATCGTCGGTCACCAGCTCCTCGTCGAGCCCGACGGCGTCGTCTTCACCGTGACCGGCGTCGAGAGCGGCACCGGCGCCTGGCTGCTCGACGCCAGCCCGACCGGCCGCACCGGCGCCGGCCACACCTGGTGCGTGCTCCTCGACCTCGACCACCTCGACGTCCGCGGCAACGCCCAGCTCCAGCACAGCGGCTGCGTCAGGGTGAGCGGCAGCAACGTCGGCGACCCCACGCCGACGTCGTGGGATCTCGGCGGCGGCGTCAACGTCACGCGCCTCGACCTCGGGCCGGTGACCGACGTCGCCTTCACCGGGCCCCTCGCGCGCTTCGACGTCGGCACCCAGCTCGGCGGCGGCGGCGCGGTCGGCTTCCCCTTCACGGCCACCCTCGACGGCCGCCTCAGCGCGGCCAACCTCACCCTCGGCGCCTTCACGGCCGTCACCGGCGAGACCACCCGGCCGACGATCGACGTCGGCGCCGCGGTCACCTTCGCTGGCGACTACACGGTCGCCGCCAGCCCCCAGCCGGTCGAGCTGAAGGCCGCCGCGGTCACCGTCGGGGGCACGCTGAGCCAGACGGGCGGCTACATCACCGCCGGCTCGGTCACCGTGAAGCGCGACGCGTCCCTCTCCTCGGTGACCACCGCCGTCACCGGCCCGTGGACCGTCACCGGCGAGCTCGCCGGCGCCGCGGCCGGGCGCTTCAGCGCGACCGGCGGCAGCTTCACCGGCGTCAACGTCACCGCCAGGCGCGACGCGGTGCTGAGCGGGACGGCCTTCAACGTCACCGGCGCCGTCACCGTGACGGCCGAGGTCGCCGGCGCCGGCGGCGGCTTCACCCAGACCGGCGGCAGCTTCAAGGCCGACGCCCTGGCCGCCGCCGGTCCGGTCCTCTTCACCGCCGCCCCCGTCACCCTCATCGGCCACGGCGCCGGCCTGCACAGCGACGCGTCGCTCACCTTCAGCGGCGCCGCCACCGCGCTGACCCACGATCTCCACGACGCCAACCACACCGACCGCCGCGCGCTCCGGCTGAGCGCGCCCGTGGTCGAGTTCTCCGCGGGGGCGAAGATCGACGTCAACGGCAAGGGCTTTCAGGGGGTCACCAACAACGGCTGGGCCCCGCTCACCGGCCTGCGGGCGACGGCCGCGGGGGGCAGCCACGGCGGCAAGGGGGCCAGCTCCAGCGACTCCAGCCGCGCGCCCACCTACGACAACCTGTACGCGCCGACCCTCGCCGGCGGCGGCGGCAACTACACCAACGCCCATGGCGGCGGCGCCGTGCGCATCTCGGCCACCGCGCGCGCCACCGTCGGCGCCATCGCGGCCGCCGGCGTGAGCGGCAACTCCAACTACGGCGGCGGCGCCGGCGGCGCGATCTACATCGACGCCCCGGTCGTCGAGCTCACCGGCCCGCTCGACGTGCACGGCGGCGACGGTGGTCACACGAGCTATCGCGGCGGCGGCGGCGGCATGATCGCCCTGGTCGCGGGGACCTCGCTGACGAGCACCGTCGGCGACGGCGCCCCGTGGGACCTCGTCGATCTCAGCGGGGGCGTCTACGGCTCGGTCGCCGCCGGATCAGGCACCCTCTTCACCCGGGTCGGGGCCGCCGACGGCGATCTCCTCGTGGACAACGACGGCCTCGCCGGGACCCAGAGCGACAGCACGCCGCTGCCCTTTCAGTGGTACGGCGTCCCGAGCGTCGCTCCGACCGCCACGACCTACACCCTCACGGCCACGCCCCCGTGGACCCCGGTCGGCTACCGCCTCGACCCCACGCTCGCGCAGCCCGTCGGCGCCCCCACCCCGTCCCTCGACGACGACCAGCTCATCCTCATCGGCGATCACGCCGCCCCGACCGCCGCGCTGCCCCTCGCCGCCGGTGACCCGAGCGCCGCGTGGAGCCCAGGCGCGACCGGCTGCGCCTACTACCGCTTCGACCACGTCACCATCCGCGGCAACGCCCAGCTCACCGTCGGCGGGTGCATGCGCGTCGACGAGGGGCGGCTCGGCGCGGCCGACCCGACCCTCTTCACCATCGACGGCGGCCTGCACGTCGACTACCTCGACCTGAACCTCGTCGAGACCCTGGCGACCAGCGGCCCCTCGGGGCGGCTCGACGTCGGCACCCAGGTCGGCCACGGCGTCACGCCCTTCCCCTTCGACCTGACCGTCATCGGCACGCTCACGACCACCGGCCTCGTCACGGGTAACCTCGACGCCGCGGGCGCCACCCTCGTCGTCACCGGTGACGTCGACGTCGACGGACAGCTCGACTTCAGCGCCACGACGTTCACCGCGAACGAGGTGACGGTGACCGGCGCCGCCACCCTCAACGGTGGCACGAGCCTCCTCGACGGCCTCACCGCGGGCGGCGACCTGCGCTTCGAGAACGGCCAGGTGGTGACCGTGCGCGGCACCGGCAGCGGCCTCGTCTCCACCGGCGGCGACGTCGTCTTCACCGACGCCAACACCCGGGGCACCCACAGCGCCCACAGCGCCGTCCACGGCGACCAGCGCCGCCTCTACGTCGAGGGCACCGACGTCATCGTCGCGAGCGGCGCCAGCCTCGACGTCTCCGGCCGCGGCTACCCCGCCGGCTACGGCCCCACCAGCACCTTCGCGGCCGCGAGCAGCAAGGGCGGCAGCCACGGCGGCCGGGGCGCCTACGCGACCCTCGGCGCGCGCGTCGACGCCTATGACGACCTGATGGCGCCGACCTGGGCCGGCGGCGGGGGCGGCGTGGGCAGCGGCACCGGCGGCGGCGTGCTGCGCGTGGTCGCTCGCAACGACGCCACCCTCGCGACGGTGCGCGCCAACGCCAACGCCACCGCGACGACCACCCCGACCAACTCCGCGGGGGGCGCCGGCGGCGCGCTGTGGCTCTCGGCGGTCAACACCCTCACCGCCCAGACCCTCGAGGCCAAGGGCGCCGACGGCTACAGCAGCGGCTACGCCGGCGGGGGCGGCGGCCGCCTGGCGCTGTACGCCGACGCCTTCGCCGGACCGCTGGCGCAGCCGACCTACGACGCCACCTTCGCCGCCGCGCTCGATCTTCGCGGCGGTGCACAATACAGCTCTGGCGCGGCAGGTGCGGGTACGGCGTATCTCCGTAGTGCATCGCAATACGAACAGGGGGCCCTCATCGTCGACAACGAGGGGCTCGCCTCCCAGCGCGACAGCACGCCGCTGCGCGGGGCGCGCGGCACCGTCGCCGGCTTCGGGGCGTCCTACGTCACGCTGGCCAGCGCCGCGCCCCTCGGGGCGTGGACGGCGGTGGGCCGGCAGGTCACGGTCGACGCCGCGGAGGGCACCCCGAGCCTCGGGGACAACACGCTCTTCACGGTGACGGGCCAGACCGGCACGCGCCTCGACCTCGACGCCGACCCGACCCCGCTCGCCCCGGCCGGCGCGACCTGGGCCCTGGTCTACGTGCTCGATCACCTCGAGATCAGCGGCAACGCCCAGGTCGACGCCGCCGACGCCCTGATCCGCGTGAGCGACGGCAGCCTCGCGACCGGGCGCGACGGCGACTGGCGTCTCGACGGCGCGATCGCCGACCCCGGGCTCGAGACCGAGGGGGCGAGCCCCGGGCTCGTGCTCGACCTCGACACCACCACCGACCTCATCGTCGTCGGCGCCGCCGCCCGCTTCGACGTGCCGACGCAGGTCCAGGGGACCACGGTCGCGCCCTACTGGACGCGCCTGACCACCAACGGCGCGGTGGAGCTCGATCAGGTCAAGGTGCTGCGCCTCGACGCGGGGGACGTGACCGGCGCGCTGATGGACGTGCGCACCCTCGAGACCCAGCAGGACCTGGCCCTCGCCGGGGTCACCTTCGAGGCCACCGGCTATGGCCAGGGGCTGGTCGCCGGCGGCGGCTACACCCTCGCGCTGCAGACCGGCACCAGCGCGACCCACCAGGCGCACACGGCGACCGGCGACGCGCGCGCGCTCCGCCTCAGCGGCGGCACCGTGCGCGTGGCCCAGGGCGCCAGCGTCAACGTGGTCGGCAAGGGCTTCGCGCCGGGGCAGGCGCCGGCCACGGCCCTCAAGAGCGACGCCAACGAGGGTGGCAGCCACTGTGGCCGGGGCTACGCCAGCGCGCTGTCGGCGCGCGCGCCGGCCTACGACGATCTCTTCGCCCCGACCCTGGCGGGCGCCGGCGGTGGCGACGGCGTGGCCTACGGCGGCGGCGCGGTGCGCGTCGACGCCGTCACCCTCGTCGACATCACCGGCGGCGTGTTCGCCGACGGGCAGAGCGGCACGACCGGCGGCGCCGGGGGCGCCGTCTACGTCACCGCGTCGACGATCCACCTCGAGGCGGCCACCGGCGCCGTCGCCGCCCGCGGCGGCTCGACCACCAACGCCGCCTACGAGCCCGGCGGCGGCGGGTGCGTCGCGCTCGTCGCCGGCGCCGCCTTCACCGGCGCGCCGCTCACCGGGACGACCCCGTGGACCAACGTCGGCGCCTACGGGGGCGCCTACGTCGCCATCGCAGGCGGCGCCGGCACGACCTTCCTGCGCGCGGGCGCGGCCGACGGCGACCTCCTCGTCGACAACAACGGCGCCGAGGGCACCCAGGACGACTCCACCGAGCTGCCTTGGCTCCCGGTCGGCGCCATCACCGGCGCGACCGGGGCCGTGCTCACGGTGAGCGGCGCCACCCTGACCGGCCAGCGCCCCAACAGCCACCAGCGGATCCGCCTCGTCACGAGCGGCGAGACCCCTCGCCTCGACGACGAGACCCTGCGCACCGCGACCGTCACCAGCGCCACCACCCTGACCCTCGACGACGACGCCACGCCGTTTGCGGGGCAGGGCTACGCCAGCTTCTACCGCTTCGATCGCCTCGAGATCCGGGGCAACGCGCACCTGTCGACCCAGGCGCACCTGCGGGTCGACGCCGCCGACTTCACGCCGCCGAGCACCACCTGGGCCTTGGGCGGCGCGCTCGTGGCCCCGCACGCCGACCTCGCCGGGGTCACCGACCTGAGCTTCACCGGCCCGAACAGCCGCTTCGACGTCCCCAAGGATGTCAACGGCGTCGAGCTGGACCCCGACTGGAACCCCGTCGCCTGGGCCGGGACCCTGCGCCTGCCCGAGCTCAACGTGACCTCCCTCACCGCTGGCCCGATGGCCCTCAAGGACGTCCGCCGGCTCCACGTCACGGGCGATCTGGTGCTGACCAACGTCAGCTGCGACGACCACGCCCTGACGAGCGGCTCGCCCGGCTGCGACCTGATCGACGTCACCCACGACGCCACCTGGACCGGCGGCTTCGTCGAGCTCGAGGCCCTGCGCGCCGGCAATGATCTCGCCATGGTCGACACCGACGTCGAGCTCCACGGCTACGCCACCGGCCTGCCCGGCGGCGTGCCCGACGGCATCTCGGCGGGCCGCGACGTCACGCTCTCCGGGGCCGCCTTCGTCCTCGATCACGACCCGATCCCGGCCGGAAACGGCGTCATCTACCGGGTCAACGTCGCGGCCGGCCGCGACCTGACCCTCGCCGACGGCGCGAAGATCGACGTGAGCGGCAGGGGCTACCGCGGCAACAGCGGCCCCGCCGCGACCCTCGTCTCCCCGTCGAACGTCGGCGGCGGCCACCTCGGCCTCGGCGGCGCCGCGACCCTGACCCAGCGCAAGCCCGCCTACGACACCTACTGGGCGCCGGCGTGGCCGGGCGCGGGCGGCGGCGGCACCACCAACGGCGGCGCCGGCGGCGGCGTCGTGCGCCTGCACGCCGGCAACCACATGCGCCTCGCCGGCGACGTCTTCGCCAACGGCTACCAGGGCACCTCCGCGGCCGGCGGCGCGGGCGGCGCCATCACCGCGACGGCCGACGTCACGCTGGATCTCGCCGCCACGGCCGATCTCGCGGCCAAGGGCGGCAACGGCACCTCCAGCGGCTACGCCGGCGGCGGCGGCGGCATCGCGCTCGTCGCGTCGACGCTCCAGGGCGAGGCCGTCGGCGCCACGCCCTGGGCGCGGCTCAAGGCCTATGGCGGGCTCAACTACCAGTACGCCGGCGCCGGCACCGTCTTCCTCATGAGCACGGCCAGCGACGCCTGGGGGCACCTCATCGTCGACAACGGCGACCAGCAGACCACCCAGCTCGACAGCACGCCGGTCGCCTTCGCCGGCCGGGGGCTGTGGGCCGCGGGCGGCGTCAGCTACGACGGCGGCGCCGGCGCGACCACGCTGACCAGCACGACGTCGGTCTTCCTCGCCGCGCAGAGCCCGCTCGGCTTCTACGTCAACCCGCACATCGGGCAGCCGGTCGGCGCCGTCACGCCGACCCTCGGCGACGACGCCGTCTTCCCGATCACCGCCGCGACGGCGGCCGCGCTGACGGTCACCGGCGACGCCTCGACGGTCGCGGCCCCGGCCGACGCCTATATCCCGCACTACCGCTTCGACACGCTGACCGTGCGCGGCAACGCCCAGCTCTCGGGGGACGCCGAGATCTACGTGCGCGACGGCCACTGGCAGGACGGCCTCGCCAACTTCACGGTCACCGGCGGGGTCCACGTCACCTCCCTCGACCTCAACGGCGTGACCACCCTCGCCGTCCTCGGCCCGCAGGGGCGCTGGGAGATCGACCACCTCTACGGGCAGGGCAGCGCCACCCCCCGCTACGACCTGACCCTCAGCGGCGTCGTCAGCGTGCTCGATCTGCGCGCGACCACCTTCGCGGCCACCGGCCTGAACCTGACCGTGCTCAACAGCTTCGACGTGCTCGGCGACATGACCCTGGCCGGCTCGACGCTGACCGCCGCCGGCCGCAGCCTCGTCGTCAGCGGCCACCTGAGCCTCGACACGACCAACGCGACGATCGGCAGCGCCACCGTCGGCAGCGCCAGCATCACCGGGGGCGTGCAGACAATCACGACGCTCGACGTGGCGGGCGCGCTCGCCGCGACCGGCGCCAACCTGACGTCGACCACGGTGACGGCCGACAGCGTGGCCTTCGACGGCGGCGTCTACAACGTCACCACCCTCACGGCGACCCACGCGCTGACGCTCACCGACTCGGCCGACCTCACCGCCCAGGTCGTCGAGGCCGAGAGCGCCTCCTTCGACGGCCCCCAGGGGGACATCCGCTTCCGGCTCATGGACGTCACCAACGACGTCACCTTCTCGGGCGGCACCCGCTTCGAGGAGACCGGCCGCGACGACGACGCGACCTCGCCCGACGGCCTCTTCGCCGGCGGCACGGTCCTGCTCACCGGCGGCGGCACCGGCGGCCCGACCGCGGGCACCCACTCGGCCCACGGCACCACCAACGGCGAGCACCGCGTGCTGCGGATCGAGGCCGACACCGTGCGCGTCAACGGCGGCGCCGTGCTCGACGTGGACGGCAAGGGCTACCCGGGCAGAAACGCCGTGCCGGGCTACGCGCCGGACAGCGCGAACCTGGGCGCCCAGCAGCGCCACGGCGGCAGCCACTTCGGCATCACCCACCCCGATGCCCACACCAACCGTCGCAGCTACGACAGCGTCTTCCTGCCCGAGTGGGCTGGCGCCGGCGGCGGGCAGGGCTACTACCGGTACAGCTACAGCTGCTCTTGCGGCTGGTCCTGCACGACCACCTGCTACGGCTACCCGACCGCCGCCGGTGGTGCCGGTGGCGGCGTCATCCGGGTCACGGCCGCGACCCTCATCGACCTCGACGGTCCGGTCCAGGCGCGCGGCCTGCAGGCCGCGAACGCGCCCGGCGGCGCGGGCGGCGCGATCGGCCTCGTCGCGCCGGTGGTGCGCCTCGTCAACGGCGCGCTCGAGGTCGCGGGGGGGCAGGGGGCCTACGTCTCCACCGGGCAGTCGGGCCTGGTCTACCGCGAGCAGTGGGGCGGCGGCGGCGGCGGCGTGGCGGTGCTCGCCAGCGACCACGTCGAGGGCGCCTTGCTTGGCGCGACCCCGTGGACGGCGTTCGACCTCCGCGGCGGCCTGATGAACGGCAGCCAGGCCGCGGGCGCGGGCACCGCCTACCTCGACGTCGCGGGCGTGCGCACGCTCATCGTCGACAACGGCGGCTTCGCCGCGACGACCGCCAACACCACGCCGCTGCCGTTCTCGGGGGGCTCGACCGTCAGCGCGATGGACCTCGCGACGCCCAGCATCACCTCGGCGTCCAACGCGACCTTCAGCAAGTGGGCGCCCACCGGCTACTTCATCAACCCCGACATCGCCCAGGCGGCGACCTTGGCCGAGTCGGACTCCTTCAGCATCGAGGCGGTGAACGGCTCGGTCTTCACCCTCGACAGCGATCCCAGCGCGCTCAACCCGGTCGGCAAGACCTGGCGCCCGTTCTACGACGTGGACTACCTCGAGGTCCGCGGCGACGCCCGGGTCTACCTCGAGGGGCAGCTCCTCGTCCGCAGCGGCTCGCTCACCGCCGTCGGCGCCGCCGGCACGACGGCCCAGGGCGCGCCCGGCCAGATCGCGGTCGGCGGCACGCTGACCGTCGCCGGCACCCTCGAGGTGTTGGTGCCCACGCCCCTCACCCCGATCGTCGGGGCGCTCACCGAGGCCGACCCCGGGCGCTGGAGCGACGGGGCCGTGGCCGCCCGCTGTGACGCCTACCTCAACCCCCCGAGCGGCTACGCCTACAGCGGCGCCACCGGCGACGGCGTGTACCTCATCGATCCCGACGGCGGCGCGGGGGCGCCCGCCTTCGCCGCCTACTGCGACATGACGACCGACGGCGGCGGCTGGACCAAGGTCGAGAGCGCGACCCACCCGCACCTCTTCACCGCGGGCAACTGGGACGACCTGAACGCGGCGACGCCGCTGGCGGCCAACTACTCGGCCCTCAAGCACCGCTTCGGCTTCGTCAACGGCGGCTGCTACGCCTACCGCTTCGAGGTCGGCGACACCGCGGACTGGCAGGGGGCGCGCAACCACTACACCGTCTGGCAGCAGTGCCACGATCCGTTCACCGACGCGACCGACGGCGCCGGCTACACCTTCCTCGCGGGTGAGGCGGCCATCACCTGCGGCGGCTTCAACGGCCTCCACAACGCCTACCAGGGCTGGAGCTACGCCACCGACGTCGACACCACCGACAACCCGAGCTGCTGGTGGATGCAGGTCGTGCCGAACGCGCAGTACCCGGGCTCGAAGTACCTCGACGGGTACGGCGCCCAGAACCAGCAGCGCCAGTGGCAGGCCCTGTGGCTGCGGGCCGGCGGCCTGGCGATCGTGCCCGGCGCGGTGTCGGTCGTCGCCGGCGACAGCGTGGCCTTCGCCGCGAACGGTGGTCAGGCGCCCTACGTCTTCGCGGTGCGCTCCATCGGCGGCGGGACCTTCGCCGGAGCGCTCTACACGGCGCCGGCGACCCCCGGGATCTACCTCGTGCGCGTGACCGACGCCCTCGGCGCCACGGCGGACGCCACGGTCACGGTGAACGACGCGCTCGCCATCAGCCCGACCACGGCCAGCGTCTCGATCAACGCGACACAGGTATTCAGCGCCTCGGGGGGCGTTCCGCCGTACGCCTACACCGTCGTCAGCGGCGGCGGCTCCTTCGCGGGCGGGACCTACACCGCCCCCGGCGCCGCCGGAGACGCGGTCGTGCGGGTGACCGACGCGCTCGGGCACACCGCCGACGCGAGCGTCACCGTCACCGTGGCGGTCTTCCAAGGCAGCGTCCTGCTGAACAGCGCGCAGATGGCGCAGATCAACAGCTGGATCGGCACGCCGAGCCAGAGCTGGGTCCGTTGTTACCACCGCGGCACCCACGGCGCCGCGACCACGACGTTCCACGCCAACTGCGACGGCCGGGGACCCTCGGTGACGGTGGTCTCCCTCTCGACCGGCCGGCTGATCGGCGGCTACGCGTCGGCGTCCTGGAACAGCGCCAGCAGCTACTTCGGCACGAGCAGCAGCTTCCTCTTCTCGCTGACGAACAGCTTCAAGCACAGCTACCTGCAGTACAGCTACTACATGTACGGCAACAGCTCGTACGGCCCGACCTGGGGCGGCGGGCACGACTTCCACACCGGCAGCGGCACGATCGGCAGCGGCACCTACTGCAACCTCGGCCACACCTACGCCTGCCGGGTTGGCACCTACGCCAGCACGACCTGCCGGGACGACTTCTGCGGCACCTACGCCCCGACCATCAACGACCTCGAGGTCTTCGTGAAACCTTAGATCGCGCGCGATCTCGGGCGATGGCGGGTTGCATCACGGGTCCGGGCAGGCCCGGGCGAAGCGCGCGGGTGCGTGGGCGTGCCCGACCGGAGGCCGGACGCGCCGCCGACCGACCTGGTCCGCGCCAAGCGTCTCGCCTCGCGCGCCTGCTGCGAAGACACGACGGTGGGCGGCCCCTCCGGCGCGCTTCGACGCCAGGAGCCGACGTCGCCGGAGGTGGTGATGAGCGCACACAGGCGCCCCGCGCGCGCGCCGCCGCGAGTGACGGCGGTTGCCGGGTGTGGCGTGCGAGGTTACGAGCGCCGCGTGTCCACTCCCCGCCCGGTCCGCGCCGTCGCCGTCGCCCACGAGCTGGGGTTGGTCGTCCTGTTCGGCTCACGCGCGCGCGGCACGGCCGGGGCGGCGAGCGACACCGACGTCGGCGTGCTGCGCGCGGACGGGCGCCGGCTCGGCTATCGCGGCCTCGCACCCATACGGCACCCGCGATCTCGGGTTGCTCTACGAGGCGGCTCGGGACGACCTCGGCGACCTCGAGGCGTTCGCCCGGGCCGCGGCCCGGGTCAGTCCGACTTGAGGTAGATCGGGTAGTCGAAGCCGTCGAGGTGGACGAGGAGCGTGACCTGCCAGGTGGCGGGGTTCAGGCTCGCGCCGGCGAGGAGCGCCCGGGCCTCGAGCACCACGGCGAGGCCGACGGTGGTGCGGACCGTGGCGCTCGCCGGCACCTCGAGGGGTAAGAGCCGCCCCCGCGCGATCACGACGCCGTCGCCGTCGGCGATGATCAGGTCGTTGTCCTCGAGGCGCACCGGCAGGCGGTTCGGGTTCTCGATGGTGACCTCGAAGGCGATCTGCGTGCGCAGCTGGCCGCCGAGGAGCGCGCCGAGCGCCGGCTTGTCCACCTTCAGGGTAGCCCAGTCCGGGGTGTAGCGGCACTTCAGGATCTGTGACTTCGCCTGCAGCGCGACGATCAGGTTGCCGGCCGCGTACGTCCCGACGCCGACCACCGTCAACAGCGCCACCCAGGCCGCCACCCGGGTCGGCCACCACGAGCGCTCCTGGCTCCGCACCGTCGGCAGCAGGCGCGCGCCAAACCACGTCCCGCCGACCGCCGCCCAGGCGATGCTGACGACGTTGGCCCCGAAGACCACCCCGACCGTCGCCCCGGCGCCCAGATCCGGCACGTGCGCGACCACCTGCGCCGCGATGATGACCGGCGCCGAGAACACCGCCCCGAAGGTGAAGGTCGCCAGCGGGCGCCGCAGCATCGCCTTGACGATCTGCGAGTAGCGCAGCCCGTGGCGCATCGGGAGCGGGGCCCCGAAGTCGACCGCGTAGCTGAAGAAGACCAGGAGATAGCTCAGCGAGGTGCTGGCGATCTTGCGCCACGGCGCCGGGTCGTGCCCGAGCCAGAAGATGACGAAGAACGCCGCCGCGTAGAGCAGCGTCAGCTTCACCTCCTCGAGCCCCTCCTGCCACCAGCGCAGCTCGCGGAACGGGCGCCCGCCGGTGAGATCCGCGTCGCGCTCGACCGCCTGCGACAGGCGCTCCTTGACCCGAAAGAGCACCAGCGAGACGACGAGCAGCGTGACGCCGACCAGCGCGTTGGCGAGCACCTGACGCGTCTGGGACTTGAAGACGTAGCCGACGAAGAAGTCCGCCGGGGCGTGCAGCTCCGAGGGGAAGAGCCAGCTCAGGAGCACCCGCCGGGCGCTCCCCTCGAGGGCCAGCACCGCCGCGCCGAGCCCGCCGAGGAGCGCGACCGCCAGCCCCACGTACAGCGCCGCGAGGCGCCGGCCCCGCGCCGAGAGCCGGAAGATCCCGCGCGGCGCCTCCACCAGCGCACACCTGAGCTGCTGCCCCACCGTCATGGGCCGGAATCGTACCCGGCGCCGTCGCCGCCGTCAGCGGACCGGCGCCGGTTTCCGCGCGCGCCTGGGCGTGCTATCCCGAAGGGGTCCTAGGGCACGTCAATCAGAGCTCGCTTCGCTGCGTTCTGATCGAGGTCCTAGCGAGACCGATCCGGCCGCTTCGCGGCCTCCACCGGTCGCTGCGCGACCCGAGGACGCTGTCCCAGAGGCCGCCTCGCAAGCCTCTGGGTCCGTGCCCTAAAACGCCGAGGTGAGCCCGTGCAGAAGGTCATCGTCGAACGCCTCGGAGGCCCCTCCGAGCTGCGCCTGGTCGAGGCCCCGGACCCCACCCCCGGCCCCGGCGAGGTCCTGATCGCCGTGCGCGCCTCGGGCTGCAACTTCTTCGACGCCCTCATCATCGCCGGGCGCTACCAGGTCCGCCCCGAGCCGCCCTTCGGCCCCGGCGCCGAGGTGGCCGGCGAGGTCGCCGCGGTCGGCGTCGGGGTGACGCGGGTCGCGCCGGGCGACCGCGTCCTCGCCATCCTGGGCTACGGCGGCTACGCGTCCCACGTCGTCGTCCCCGAGGGCGCCGTCTGGGAGATCCCCGCCGCCATGCCCTTCGACCAGGCCGCGGCGCTGCCGATCGTCTACCAGACCTCCTATTTTGCGTTGCAGTGGCGCGCCGCCCTCGAGGCGGGCGAATCTCTTGTAGTTCACGCAGCTGCGGGTGGGGTTGGGCTTGCTGCGGTGCAGCTAGGCCGGGCCATGGGCGCCACCGTCTACGGCACCGCGGGGAGCGACGACAAGTGCGCCCTGGCCTGCGAGCACGGCGCCGTCGCCGCGTGGAACTACCGCCACACCGACTGGGCCGCCGAGGTCGCCGCCGCCACCGGCGGGCGCGGGGCGGACGTCATCTACGACTCGGTCGGCGGCGACGTCTTCGAGCGGTCGCTCAAGTGCATCGCGTTCGGCGGCCGGCTGCTCGTCATCGGCTTCGCCTCGGGTCACATCCCGACCGTCGCCGCGAACCGCATCCTGCTCAAGAACATCGCGGTCGTCGGGCTGCACTGGGGCGCCTACCAGCAGCACGACCCCGGCCGCATCGACCAAGCGATGCGCGCGCTCTTCGCCCTCTACGAGCGGGGCGCCATCAAGCCGCTGGTCTCCGTCACGCGCCCCCTGGCCGAGGCCGAGCAGGCCCTCGTCTCGCTGCACTCCCGCGACACCGTCGGCAAGGTCGTGCTGGTGAGTTGACGCTCCGGCGCCCGCCGCTACTTGCCGAGGGCCTTGTCGCAGTCCCGATCGTGGGAGGTGTTGTACCAGTACTGCGTGTGCTCGTTCATCTTGGCGATGACCTGGGCCACGGTGCCGGCGCCCCACATCCCGCGATCGTGGTCGATCGCGTCGTACTCGGCCGCGCAGATGGCCGCCCGCTTGGACGACTTGAACCAGGTGTAGGACATGCCGAAGCCGCGCCACGCCATCTCGGTCGCGAAGTCCTTGCCGTCCTCGAGCTGGAGGTAGGCGAGGTAGCGGCCGAAGTCGTCCTGCTTGCACCAGCTGCCGGGGGGCAGCGGGCTCCCGTTGGAGTCGTCGCAGCTGATCCTGACGCGCTGCCCGGCGGCCAGCCCGACCGCCCCTTGGAGGGACGCGAGCCCGTAGAACTCCTCGTCGCCGCTACACACCCACATCCACACGCCGTCCTCGACGCGCACCTGCTTCTTGATGCACTCGGGGGCCGAGAGCCCGAGCACACGGACGTCGTAGAGCTCCGGGTAGGTCTCGCCCACCGCGACGTACATCGTGTCGCCGTCGACGATGTGGTAGACGCGCGCCATCGCGTCAACGACCAGGTCGCGGGGCTCGTTGGGGATGACCGTGTCGGGCGTGGCGGTGTCGGCCTCCGCGACGGTGTCTTCGGTGGCGTCGTCCCCCCCCGCGGTGTCCGCGGGGGCGCCACCCGAGCTCTCGCACGCGGCGAACGCACCGAGGATCAGGACCGTGAGGGCGTATCGCTGCACGTGCTCTCCTGAGGTACATGGCCCCGCGTCCCCACGACGCCGGTGGCCGGCGCGCATCCTACTGATGATGGTGGCTGAACACGAGCATCGAATCCGTGCATCGCCCCTGTGCGCCGAAAATCTGGATCCACGCGGATCGAGCATTCAGCTTCCGTCCAGAACGGTCGATGGCGGGATTGTGATGGTCCCCGCCCTCTCATCCCCGGTGACGGATCCCCCGCCGCCGCGTGAATCTCGGCTCACCGCGCTGGTCGACCGCCTCGTCCCGCCGTCCCTGCTCGCGCGCGGGCGAGACGGCGACCTGGTGCAGCTCGCCGCCGCGCGGACGGTCGTCGCCGGGACCCTCGTCGTGATCGTCGCGGCGCTCGGTTGGGGCACCGTCAGCGCCATCCTGGGGCTCCCGAACCGCGGCGCCGCCTACTTCGTCGCGGCGCTGTCCACGATCCCCGTGCCCTGGCTCTTTCGCCGCGTCCCGTCCCCGACGTTCATCGCCCACGTGCTGATCGGGATCGGGGTCGCGACGGTCGCCGCGAGCCCGATCAACGGCACGCCTCTGGTGGTTACGACGGCGTTCACGCTCGTGGGCCTGATCGTCTTCGGGGTCAGCGTGTTCGGCTTCGCCGGCGGGGTGGCGTGGTTCGCCGTGAGCGCGGCGGTGGCCGTGTTCGTGGCGACGAACAACCAGATGTCTCCGGAGGCCGTGGCCGCGATGCCCGAGAGCCACCGGACCGTCGCCGTCGTGGCGGCCGCGGCCCTGGCCGCGATGATGCTGGTCGCCCTGGCCTACGTCTCGTGGCGCACGCGGGTCCATGCGCTCCTCGAGGTGTCCCGGTCCCAGCGCGCCCTCGACGACGCGCGCCGCCGCGCCGAGGCGGCGAACGAGGCCAAGTCGGTCTTCCTGGCGAACATGAGCCACGAGATCCGCACGCCCATGAACGGGATCGTCGGGATGACCGACCTCGCCCTGGCGACCGACCTCAACGACGAGCAGCGCGAGTACCTCGAGGTCGTGCGCGCCTCCTCGGACGCCCTGCTGAGGATCCTCAACGACATCCTTGACCTGTCCAAGATCGAGTCCGGGCGCCTCTCGATGGAGCGCGTGCCCTTCGCGGTCCGCGACACCCTGCGCCAGGCGGTCGACGTCGTCCGGGTCCTCGCGACGCAGAAGGGCCTCGCGATGACCGTCCGCGTCGCCGCTGACGTCCCTGACCGGTGGATCGGCGACCCCGTCCGCTTTCGCCAGGTCCTCCTCAACCTGTGCGGCAACGCCATCAAGTTCACGCCCGCGGGCGAGATCACGCTGACGGTCGACCGCGAACACGCCGTGGACGGACGCCTCGGCCTCCACGTCCGCGTCCGCGACACCGGGATCGGCATCTCCGCCGCCCACGTCAGGCGCATCTTCGAGCCCTTCGTCCAGGCGGAGACCTCCACGACGCGCAAGTACGGCGGCACCGGGCTCGGCCTCAGCATCTCGCGCGACCTCGCCACCCTGATGGGCGGCGACCTGTGGTGCGAGAGCGCCGTCGGTCACGGCAGCTGCTTTCACTTCACCGCCTTCATGACCCCGCTCGACGTCGAGACCGCGCCGGCCGACGCGGGCGCGCCGCCCCGGATCGGCCACCTCGGGTCCGCACCTCCCGGGTCGCCCCTCCCCCCCGGGTCGGACGCCCGCCGGGTCGCGCCCCGCCCGGCCGAGATGCCCAGGCCGCGGCCGACCCGCTCCGCCGGCCCCAAAGGCGGCCGGCATGCCGCCCTCGTCGGCCACCACCCCGTCAATCGGATGGCCATCGCCCGCCTCCTGGCCTCCGAAGGCTTCGGCGTCGTCGACGCCGACGACGCCGTCACGCCGCCGTCGCTCGTGATCATCGACCTCGACGACGCGCGGCCCGATGACCTCGTGCACCTGAGCCGCCTGGCCCCCTCGGTGCGGGTCGTGGCCCTGGCCCACGAACCGGCTGGAACCGCCGCGGCCCAAGCTGCGCACGCGATCATCGGCAAGGTCGTCTTGCCGGCGGATCCGCCGTCATCTGCGCGTCCCCGAGAGCTCGGAAGACGCCCGGTCTGCCTTCGCTTCCGGGGACACGCACGTGACGACGCCTCCTTGGCCATCCGATCAACTCATTCCGGCACGGGCCCTCGGTTTCGCCACCGCCTGACCCGCTTCGCGCCTGGCCAGGCGGCCCTTTCGAAGCTTCCTTCGCGGGGTGCGGGGCGCAGCGCCCGGGTATCGGTCGAAGACCTGCGGCCGACCGGCGACGGGCCGAGCCCTCGCCCCTCGACGCCGGCTGGAGGTGCGGCCGTGAAGCTGCACGGCGGTCCAAGCGCCCCCGGCGCCGGGGGTGACGCGCGAGCCAGCGGGTGCGCCGTCAGCTCCGGCGCGGACATCTGGTCCCCCGAAGCGACGAGTGGTTGACCGCGAGGGTAGGTCGCGAGATACCCATCGGGCGCACGCGTGCGCGTTGCGGGCGCGGACCGGCTCGCAGCAGCGCGCCGGTGGACGCCGCGACCTCGCACGGTGACCGAGCACGGAGGCCCGCGATAGACGAACAAGACCTCAGCGGCCGCATCGGACGGATCCGGCGCTCCCTGTTCGAGCTCCGCACCAGCGTGGGCTCGCCGCGGCATGTCGCGCGCGACTCGATCGCCGTGGTGGACCGTCTGCTCGACGAGCTGTTCGAGATGGGGCGGGTCCGGAGCGCCGCCGCGCCGGCCGGGGACGACGCGCCGGCGCCGGCCGAGGAGCTCGCCGCGCTGCGTGGCGCGGTGGAGCGGCTCGAGGGGATCAAGGCGAAGCTCGCCGCGGACAAGCAGCAGCTCGCCGAGGCGCTCGTCGCCGCGGAGTCCGGTCGCGACGAGCTGGCCGTCCGGCTCGAGGCGGCCGAGTCGGCCCTGAGCGAGGTCGAGGCGACCGCCGTGGCGGTCGGGTCCTCCGGCCGGGCCGGGGCCGAGCGCGACCTGACGCTGGTCGAGGAGCGACTGGCCCAGGCGGAGGCCGAGATCGCGGCGGCGGTCGAGCAGCGCACGCGGGCCGAGGCCGCGGCGTCGACGGCGCGCGAGCGGCTCGAGAACGCGGAGGCGGCGCGAGCGGGGCTGCTCGAGCGCACCCAGGCCGCCGAGCGCCGGGCCGCTCAGCTGGACTCCGAGCGCGCGGCCCTGGAGACGGCGTTGATGGCGGCGCGCGATCGCGCCGTCGCTGCCCCCCCCCGCGCCCAGCCCGAGCCCGACGATGACGAGGGTCGCCCGGCGATCTCCGCGGCGGAGCTCGAAGCGCTGGCGGCCGAGCGCGCTGCGCTCGCGGAGGCCCTCGACGCGGCTCGCGAGGACGCGCGCCAGGCGCGCGAAGAGCTCGTCGCGGCGGTCGCCGCGCGCGACGAGATCGAGGCGCGCGACGCTGCCGAGGAGCAAGAACAGGAGTCTCTCGCGGAGGCGCTCGCCGCGGCGCGCGATGAGCTCGCCCGCGCTGAGGCGCGCCGGGAGGAGGAGCACCGCGCCGCGGTGCTGCGGCTCGCGGACGAGGTCGCCGCGGCCACCGAGCGCGAGCGGGACGCCCTCGAGGAGCGGCTGCAGGCGCTCGCCGGCGAGCGCGATGCTGCGTTGCAGCATGCGGAGGCCACGGCGTCGTCGGATCAGGCGGAGATCGCCGAGCTCTGGGCCGGCCTCGAGCGGGCCCAGGCCGAGGTCGAGGCGGCCACCGCCGTCGCCGCCGAGCGAGCCTCCGCGCTCGCCGGCGCCGAGGCCGAGCTCGCGGCGCTGCGCTCCGGCGTCGCGGCCCGCGAGACCGCTCAGGGCGAGGTGGACGAGCTCCAGCAGCGAATCACCGAGGGCCGGGAGGCGCTCGCGGTCGCGCAGGCCGAGGTCTTGGAGCTGCAGGCCGAGGTCACGGAGCTGCGGGCCGAGCTCGCCGACGCGCGGGCCGCGCTGGCGGCATCGGAGTCGCGGACGGCGGCGCTGACGGCGGAGCTCGACGACCACGTGGGCGCCCTCGAGGTGGTGCGCGCCGATGTTGCGGCGCAGCGAGCGGACGCCGAGGCGCTCGAGGCGGAGCTCGCCGCGGTGAAGGCGGAGTCGGAGTCCCTCGAGGAAGACGCGCGGGCCGCTCTCGCCGCGCTCGAGGCCGCGCAGGTCGAGGCGCAGGAGGCCCGTGACGCGCTCGTCGCGCGGGACGCGGGCGTCACCTCCGCCGAGCGCGAGCTGAACGCGCTCCGGCTCGAGATCACCTCGCTGCGGGCGCAGCTCGAGTCCGCGCGGGACGCGGCGACGGCGGCCGCGGAGGTCGGCGTCGCGGAGCTGTCGGAGGCCGAGCGGAGGCACACGGACCAGCTCGCGGCCGTCGAGGCGCGGGCGGACGAGGCGCGGCGAGCGTCCGAGCGTCGCTACGCGGAGCAGCTGGCGGAGGCGGAGGAGCGCTACGCGCGGCAGCTCGGCGAGGCCGAGGAGCGGGCCGTCGAGGAGGTCGCGGAGGGCGAGCGGCGGAGCGCGGCCCGGATCGCGGAGGCCGAGGAGCGGCTCACGGCGGCCCACGCGGCCGAGCTGGAGCGGCTCACGGCGGCCCACGCGGCCGAGCTGGAGCAGGCCACCACCTCCCACGCGGCCGAGCTGGAGCAGGCCACCACCTCCCACGCGGCCGAGCTGGAGCAGGCCACCACCTCCCGCGCGGCCGAGCTGGAGCAGGCCACCACCTCCCACGCGGCCGAGCTGGAGCAGCTCACGGCCTCCCACGCGGCGCAGCTCGAGCAGCTCACGACCTCCCACGCGGTCGAGCTCGAGCAGCTCACGACCTCCCACGCGGCCGAGCTCGCGGAGACGCGCCAGGCCGCCGAGGAGATGGTCGCCGAGGCGGTCGAGCTCGGCGAGCTGGCGGCCCGCGAGGGCGACGCGCTGCGGGCGCAGCGAGACGCGCTGCAGCGCTCGCTGAGCGAGGCCGAGGCCGCGGTCGAGCAGCTCACGGCCGCTCTGGCGGCGGCCGGAGAGGAGCGCGACCGGCGGCTCCTGGAGACCGAGGAGGCGCTCGTCGCGGCCCAGGAGGAGCTCGTCGGGGCCCAGCGCGACCTCGCGGCGGCCCACGACGCGCTCCAGGGCGCGCTCGCGGGGGCGGAAGAGGTCTGGGAGACCCGGGTCGCCCTCGACGCGCTGCGCGCCGAACACGAGGGGACCGAGACCGACCTGGCCATGGTCCGCGCCCGCATCGCCGAGCTCGAGGCCGAGGGCGCCGCGGCGCAGGAGGCGCTGACGGCGTTGAAGTCCGAGCGCGCCCGGGCGGAGGCCGCGGCGGAGGCGCTGCGCGTTGCCGAGCAGCCGGCGCTGGACAAGCTCAAGGCCGACGTCGAGGAGGCCCTGGAGCTGGCGGAGGAGTCGGCCCAGGAGGCCGAGGCGCTCCGCGAGCGGGACGAGGAGAGGCAGATCGCGCTCAGCGCTGCGTCGGATCGGGCGGCCGCGGCCGAGGAGGCGCTCGCCGAGACCGTCTCCCGGATCGACGCCGAGGTTCACGCGCGGATGGCCCTCGAGGCGCAGCTCGCCGAGGCGCAGCTGGTGACGGCTGCGGCCGAGGGGGCCCTCACCCAGGCGCAGGCGCACGAGACCGCGACCGGCTCGGGGTCGACCGCCACGGCGGACGGGGCGCTCGCGGCGGCGCGGGCGCGGGCCGACGCCGAGGCGGAGGCTCGCGCTGAGGCGGAGGCGCGGGCGGAAGCGGCGGAGGCGGCGCTG
>PHBI01000031.1:43236-57877 GCA_002841945.1 Deltaproteobacteria bacterium HGW-Deltaproteobacteria-14 | reverse complement strand
GCCCCGGCGCTCCCCAGCCGTCGTGCGCCCGGTGCAGCGGCGCCGCCTCGTGAAACGCCGCGATGCGCTCGAGCGCCGGCCGCAGCGTCGCCAGCGTCGGCGCCTGCGTCAGCAGCTCGTCGGCCCGCCGCCCCTCGGGCAGGCGCAGCATCGCCACCACCGGCTCGGCGGTCAGGAGCCCAGCCACGAGCTCGAAGCGCGCGCCGTCCCAGCGCAGCGAGGCGTCCCCGAGGTAGACCGTCGGCGCCATCCGCCGCCCGATCCACAGCTCCTGCTCGGTCCCCCAGGTGCGCAGCGTCCGGGTCGTCATGTCGAGGCCGAGCACCCGCCGCGGTCGCCGCAGCTTCAGCGCCGACCGCGGCGTGAGGAGCACGATCGACCGGGCCGTCACCCGCGCCGCGCTCGGGGTGAGCGGCCCCTCTGGGCCGACGATCTCGCCGCGCCGAAAGGCCGCCACGATCCGCTCGGCCGTCAGCGCCTGCGCCTCGCCGGGGGCGCCCCCGAGCGCCGTCACGGGCGCCACCCGCCGTCGTAGAACCCGCCCGCCAACACGGCCCGGTCCCCCAGCAGGTAGTCCCCCCAGGTCGTCCGCAGGCGGCTGTCGTAGATCAGGTAGTCCGGCGCGAGCTCGGGGAGATAGCGGGCCGACAGCGTCCCCGCGCGCCCGACCCCGGCGTGCAGCACCAGCGTGCGGTCGGGGTCGAAGGGGCTCGGCCAGGCGGTCGAGATGCCGACGTCGTCGCCCTCGAAGCGCCTGCCGGCGAAGACGAGCGCGTGCTCCTCGAAGCGCACCGGCAGCTCGCCGGCGACCCGCCGGGTCCAGCGGTTCGAGGCGGGGTTACCGATGAGCACGACGTGCCTGCCGCGCAGATCCTCGGCGGTCGCCTCGACGTCGCGCAGCACCGGCGCCGCGGCGGCGATCCACGGGCTGTAGCGCGCCATGTCCAGGGCGGTGATGCGGTTCGCCTCGGTCTGCAGCGGATCCTCGGTGCCGTAGACGATGACCTGCGGGTCGTACCAGATGTCGCGGATCGGCCCCTCGACCCCGGCGCGCTTGTGCCCCGGCGGCGCGTCCGGGAAGTCCGTCAGCCGCCACTGGCGGTCCTCGCCCCGGGTGAAGCTGAGGTCTCCGGTGAGCGCCCGCTCGCCGAGCTTCTGCCCGTCCACCTTCAGCGTGCGCGTCGTCCCCGCCGCGTCCCCGAGCTCGCTCACGAGGATCGAAAACGCCGCGACGTTCTCGGTCGTGACGGCGAGCTCGCCCCGGGTGAGCCGCCCCTCGAGCTCGCCGAAGCGCCCCCCCCGCGCGAAGCGGTCGAGCCGCAGCCAGTCCGACTTGCTCCAGCGGTAGCGCGCCGTCCTGAGGCGCGGCCGGGTCGGCGTCTCCGGCCGCCGCTGCCGCGCCAGCCACTTCACCAGCCCGCCGTCGGCGTAGGTCTCGTCCCAGATGTAGTGGCCCTCGCCCTCGAGGACGGTGAAGTCGACGTCGAAGCGCAGCGCGCGATAGCGCTCGACCACGACCTCGGACCGCCGCGGGTTGTCCTTGCCGCCGTGCACGACGCGCAGCGGCAGGTAGCGCCCGTTCTCGGCGTACTGCACGATCCCCTCGCTCGCGAGCAGCGCCTCCTCCCACGGCTGGCGCTTCCGGATGCGCTGCACCGAGTGGTACTCCTCGAGGTTCGGGTAGCCGCACAGCGGCGCCGCCGCGCTGAAGAGATCCGGGTGGTGGAGCGGGATCCAGAAGGCCACCGACCCGCCGAGCGAGAAGCCGGTCAGGCTGATGCGCCGCGGGTCGACGTCGTAGGAGCGCCGCACCTCCTCGATGACCCGCAGCACGTCGAGCTCGCCGGGGGGCCGCTGCCCCGCGTCCCCGTAGCCGTCGTCGGCCACGATGAGGGCGTCGGGATCGCCGAAGGAGAACTGCTCCGGGAGCCCCCGCGCCAGCGTCGCCCCCGGGCCCATCGGCTTGCCGGTGACGATGCGCACCATGTCCTCGGGGTCGTAGAAGAGCCCGTGCGCCGCCACGACCAGCGGCGTCGCGGCGTCTCCCCGCTTGGCGTAGCTCTCGGGGACCAGCACCACGTAGCGCTGCAGCTCGCCGTCGAGGCGCGAGCGATACGCGCGGGTCACGACGCCGGTCAGCGTCGCGTAGGGGTCACGGCCGGCCTGGGCGTCCGGCAGCAGCCGCTCGAGGAGATCGAGGTCGTCGCCGATCAGCGCCCCGTGCGGCGAGCTGGCCTCGAGGCGCGCCCGCGCCCGCTGGGCGAGGAAGGTCAGGCTGTCGCGGACCGGGTCGGGGACGCCCTCCGGCAGCGCCGCGATCGCGCCCTCCGCCGCCACGAGCCGCCGCTGGAGCGCGGGGCGCGGGGTCACCTCCGCGGTCACGCACGGCGCGTCGTTCACGGTCAGCTCGATCCTCGTGACCCCGCGCGCCCCCGGGAGCGTCGCCGACACCTCCGCCGCCGCGCCGGTCGCGAGGGACGCCACGTCGAGCGGCGCGCTCGCCAGCGGCGTCGCGGCGCCCGCCACCCGGAGCCCGAGGGTCAGCTCTCGCGGCGCCGGGACGAGCCCCGTCGGCGCGCTTGTGCCATGCAATACGAAGCCATCCACAGTCGCGACTTGACGCATCTCCAGGCCGAGTGCGTTGCACAATGAACGCGCCTCGGGCGGCTCCGCCGTCGCGGGCACGTCCCACGCGATCCCCGGGACGGGGCCACCGTCGGGGGCCCGCACCCGGAGGTTGAGCTGGACCGCGTAGGGCGAGAGCTTCTCGAGGCGCACGTAGAGCTCGTTCCAGCCGGCGGCGAGCCGCGCGGGCCACCCGTGGGCGGCGACGAGGAGCCGCTGGTCCTGGTCGCCGGCGAGCAGGGTCTGCCCGCCGAGCACGACCCGCGCGGTGCCCACCGCGCCGCCTTCGACGAGGACGTCCCGCGCCTCGGCGCTGTAGACCCGCGCGCGCAGGAGCCACACCGGGCGGACGGCCCTCTTGTCGAGGCGCTCGTGGGGCGCGAGCTCGATGACCGGGTCGCTGAAGCTCACGACGGCCGCGGGGGTGTCGCCGAGCTGGGCGGCGAGCTTCACGGGATCGTCGATGCGGCGCAGCGCGCGGGCGGTGATCGGGCCGGCCACGAGGAAGCGGTTGACCCAGCCGCCCTCGGCCTCGAGCCAGGCGTCGAGCCCGAAGGCGCAGCTCGCGGTGCGGGCGCAGTCCGGCCACGCGGCGGGCCACGGCGGGCTCGGGGGCGCGGGAGCGGCAACAAGAGCCGGGGCGGGCGCGTCCGCGGCGACCCCGGCGACGGCGAGGTCCTCGGCCGGCCGGGCGGGCACGGCCGCGGCGGCCTGGGAGGCGCCGGCGATGTCGCTGGCGATGGGCGGCGGGGTGTCGTCACCGCGCGGCCCGGTGGCCCCGCAGGCGGCGAGTCCGAGGACCGCGAGCGCGGCGGCGAGGGGTAGCGGGCGCGACATGGGGCCCACTATAGCCGCGCCCTCCGGGCGGTCACAAGGCGACGCCGCGCACCCCCGAGAGCGCGGCGCCGAGGGGCCGATCTCGTTGCGCTGCAACACGTTCCAGCTTTCCAGCGCCGGTCGCGTGAGGCATACCCCAAGGCGTGGAGCATTTCGCCCGCTTCGTCACCCGCCAGGCCCGGATCGTCCTCCTCGCGGTCGCCGCGCTCTCGGTCCTCCTGAGCGTCAAGCTGCCGCTCGGGTACGACGACGACGTCGTGCGCTTTCTCCCGGCTGGTGATCCCGAGGTCGCCGCCTTCGAGAAGATCTCCGATCGCTTCGGCTCCCTCGACGTCGCGCTCGTCGCCGTCGCCTCGCCGGACGCCTTCACCGCCGACCGCCTCGCCTTCGTCCGCGCCCTGAGCGAGCGCCTGCGGGCGCTGCCCGAGGTCGACCACGTCACCTCCATCACCGAGATCTCCATCGTCCGCGGCGGCGCCGACGGCTCCCTCGTCCCCCTCGTCCCCCACGTCATCCCGCGCGACCCGACCGCCCTGAAGGCGCTCCGCGCCGGCGTCCTCGGACTCGACTACGTCGCCGGCGCCCTCGCCTCGGACGACGGCGGCGCGCTGCTGCTCGTCACCCAGCTGCGCAAGCGCCTGCCCGACGGGACGGTCATCTCGTCCAAGCGCGCGGCCGAGGCGGTCAAGGCGGCGGCGGCCGCGCTCCCCGCCCCCCCCGGCACCCAGCTCCACTTCGGCGGCGCCCCGTTCATCGCGGAGGCGGCCGCCAACGGCTCCCAGGACGACCTCGCCCGCCTCGCCCCCTACGTCGTCGGCATCACGCTGCTGCTCGTCATCCTCTCCCTCGGCTCGTTCTGGGCCGCGCTCTACACGGTCCTCACCGTCGGGCTCTCGATCCTCTTCACCCTCGGCATCATGGGCTGGCTCGGCCGCCCGCTGACCCTGGTGAGCACCTCGCTCCCGGTCATCCTCGTGGCCCTCGGCTCGGCCTACGCCGTGCATCTGCTCGTCTGGTACCGCGAGCACGGCGGCGACGCCGCGGGGGCGGTGCGCGCGATGGGCTGGCCGGTCATCGTCACCGCCGCGACGACCGCGGCCGGCTTCATCTCGTTTCTGGTCATGGACCTCGCCCCGATGCGCGAGTTCGGCTGGCAGATGGCCATCGGGGCCGTGGTCTCGGCGCTGCTGGCGCTGACGCTGGTGCCGGCGCTGCTCGAGATCAAGCCCATCCCCGTCCGCCCGCCCCACGTCGCCGGGATCGACCGCTGGCTCGTCCACGTCGCGCTCACCTGCCGCCGCAGGCGCTGGCCGATCGTCGCTGTCGCGGGCGCCCTCGCCGCCCTGCTGGCGACCCAGCTCGGCTCGGTCGACACCCGCATGGACACCAAGGCCTTCTTCGCCGCCGACAGCGCGCCGGCCGCGGCCGATCGCCTGATGACCGAGAAGTTCGGCGGCTCGGTCTTTCTGCAGGTGCTGGTCGACGGCGACCTCCGCGACCCCGCCGTCCTGCACCGCCTCGCGGCCTTCGGCGACCGCGTCGCCGCCGTCCCCGGGGTGACCCGCGTCCAGAGCGTCGACAGGGTCCTGGCCGTCGTCTACGAGGGGCTCAAGGAGGTGCGCCGCACCAGCCGCGACCGCGAGGAGATCGCGCTGCTCGGGTCGCTGGCGCGCATGTCCGACCCCTCGCTCGACCTGCTCGTCGACAAGGAGTGGTCCGGCGCGCTGATGCAGATCAGCATCGGCGGCTTCGACACCGGGGTCGTCGGCGACATCACCCGCGCCGTCCGCGGCATCGCCGACGCGCACCTCGTCGGCGCGGTCGCCGCCCTGCCCCGCGCCGAGGCCGACGCGGACGCGGTCTACCGCGACGCAGCAGAGCGCGTCGCGGCCATCGCTGGCCAGCCGCAAGGCGATGTTCCGAAAATTGAAAGTGCGCTGCGGGAGGGGCTCTCCGAGGACGCCCAGCGGGCGCTCTCTGTTGCGGTGCACAAGACGGTCCAGCGCGAGATCGTCGAGGACGAGATGGTCGAGCTGGCCGACCCCGCCGGCGCCGGGGCGTGGGCGGATCTGGTGACCGCCGAGCTGGCCGCCGGGCGCCTCGACAAGGCGCGCTTCGTGGCGCTGCTGCGGCCGGTCGTGACGGCCGAGGAGCGCGCGGACGCCAGCTTCGAGCGGGGGGCGGAGTACCTCTTCACGAAGGTGCGCATCGCCACCAGCGAGCTCCTCGAGGAGGCCTCCGGCGCGCGGCTCGGGGGGCTCGTCGGCGGGCTCGACGCCGCGCGGCGGATGCGGGTCGAGGACATCGTCGACGGGCTGCGCCAGCCGGTGTGGTACGTGCCGGTGACCGGCGCGCGCGCGGCGGCGGCGGACGCCCGGGCCATCCGCGCGACCGTCAGCGGGCAGCCCATCCTGCAGGAGGCGATGACGCACTCGGTGCAGCGCAACCAGGTGCTGTCGCTGCTGGTGAGCCTGCCGCTGGTGCTGCTCATCATGATCGCGGTGTTCCGCAGCGTCATCGCCGGGATCATCGGGCTCCTCCCGGCCGCGCTCACGCTGCTGGTCACCTTCGGGCTGATGGGGCTCTTCCCCGAGCAGCTGCCGATGGACATCGCCGCGTCGATGCTCGCGAGCATCGCGCTCGGGGTGGGCATCGACTACGCCATCCACTTCATGTGGCGCTACCGCGAGGGGGGCATCGAGGCCGCGATGCGCACCACGGGCCGCGCCATCGTCATCAACGCCGGCGAAATCACAGGGGGGTTCATCGTGTTGGCGTGGGCGAGCATCGCCCCGATGAGCCGCTTCGGGATCTTGACCGCCGAGACCCTGCTGGTCGCGGCGCTCGCCACGCTGGTGTTGCTGCCCGCGCTGCTCACGTGGTGGAATCCACCGCGCCCCGCCCACGACCCACGGAGTGACGAAACGATGGTCCCAACCACGCGCCCGAGCCTCAAGCAGGTGGCCCCGATCCTCTTCGCCCTCGCCCTCGGCGGGACGGCCCTCACCGCGACCCCGGCGCGCGCCGACGCCTTCGCAGACGCGAAGACGAAGGGCGCCCAGGGGCTCTTGGCCGAGAGCGACCGGCTGACGAACCACTACGCGTCGCAGCAGTGGAAGATGCGGATGACCGTCACCCCCCAGGGGGGCGAGTCCCGCGTGCTCGAGTTCCGCGTCTGGCAGAAGGACCAGAAGGACCGCCTGGTGCGCTTCGACGCGCCCGGCGAGGTCAAGGGCCTCAGCATGCTCAGCAACGGCAAGGACGTGATGTACGTCTACTCGCCGCAGACCGACAACGCCCGCCGCGTGGCCTCGCACGCCAAGCGCGCCAAGCTCCTCGGGTCGAACCTGAGCTACGACGACATGGGGTCGATCGACCTGTCGGACGCCTACGACGCGACCTTCGGTGAGGAGACGGCGACCCACCAGTGGCTCGAGCTGAAGAAGAAGGCCGACGCCGACGTGGGCTGGGACGTGCTCCGGGTCCGCATCGACAAGAAGAACCTGATGGCCGACCAGATCGAGTACATCGAGGGTGGCAAGGCGCTGCGGGTGCAGACCCGGGGCGGCTTCGAGGTGATGGACGGCGTCCCGACCTACCGCAGGATCGAGATGAAGTCCCTCGACGACGGCCTGGTGACGCGGCTCGAGGTGCTCGAGCAGAAGATCGGCGAGAGCCTCCCCGACAGCTTGTTCAAGAAGAAGAACCTCATTCGCGGCGGATGACGATGACATCGAGAGCCCGGGCGCGCCTGTTGGGCGGCCTCACAGCGTGCGCCCTGCTGATCCCCACGACCCTCCCGGCCCGCGCGGAGGTCGAGCTGGACTGGCGCGGGAGCCTCTCGTCGGACCTGCGCCTGTATCTGGACGACAGCCTCGCCTACGAGCGCAGCGAAACGACGGCGTACGTGCGGCTCAAGGCGCGGCTCGACGACCACGTGTCGTTCTTCGGCGAGCTCGCGATGGTGTTCACCGACTACGCGCAGCCGCAGGACTTCGCGGGGTTGGTCGACCGGACCCGCCTCGACCCCTACCGCTTCGAGAGCGACTCGCTCTTCGTGCAGTTCAGGGACCTCGGCGGCGCCGAGGGCCTCGACCTGCGCGTCGGCCGCCAGAGCATCATCTGGGGCTCGGCGGACCGCTTCCACCCGACGTCGAACCTCAACCCCCTCGACGTCGAGGACCCCATCGCCTTCGGCAAGGTCATCGCCAACGAGATGGTCTCGCTGGCCTTCCGCCCCGACTGGTCGTCCGGCGGCGAGGACGACGACGACGCCCCCTGGTTCGACGAGTTCGCCCTCGAGCTGGTGTTCGTGCCGTTCTTCAAGCCCGCCCAACTGCCGGAGTCCGCGGGGCTGGCGTTCACCGACCGCCGGGTCTTCGCCGGCCGCGCCAACACCCCGCTGACCCACGAGCTGGTGGCGCAGCAGGCGACCCTCGAGGACGACAGCGGCTGGGACTTCCTGTACTCGCCGCGGGCGGAGCTGCCCGAGCGCACCCTCGACAACAGCATGGTCGCCGCCCGGGTCGGGGCGCGGCTCGCCGGCGTCGACCTGCACGCCTCCTACTTCCGCGGCTTCTACGCCTTCCCGCGGGCCGAGAAGATCCTCGCCAACACCGACGCCATCCCGCACGTGGACGCCGACATCGTGCTGAGCTACCCGCGCGTCCAGGTGCTCGGCTTCGACGCGGCGACGAGCCTCGACTTCCTCGGCGGGCTCGGGCTGTGGACCGAGCTCGGCCTGACCCTCCACGAGGATCAGTACCGGCTGGTGTCGACCGCGGCCGTCGGCATCGACGACGTCGAGGTCGAGTACCCCGCGGGGAGCTTCCTCAAGGCGGTCGTCGGGATGGACTACACCGTCACCGAGTGGCTGTACCTCAACGTGCAGTATCTCCACGGCTTCGTGGACGAGTTCGGCGCCCGCGAGCTCGGCAACTACATCGTCGCCGGCGGCGACCTCAAGCTCGACCACGACCGCGTCATGCTGCGCCTCTTCAACATCTTCGATCTCGACGACGGGACCTACGTCCTCTACCCGCAGCTGGTCATCAAGCCGTGGGGCTGGGGGGAGATCAGCGTCGGGAGCTTCATCTACTCCTCGTCCTTCAACGGCTTCGACGAGACGACGAAGTTCGAGAGCCGCGCGGCCGGCAAGTCGAGCATCTTTTTGACGGCGAGGGCGAGCCTATGACCCGCGTGCGCGCTTCCTTCTCCGCGGCGACGCTGGTCGCCGTGCTGGGGCTCGGTCTCGGGGGCTGCCCCGAGGACGCGGGCGGGACCTGCCGGCTCGACAGCGACTGCGCGGCGGGGCTGGTGTGCGATCTCGACCGCGTCTGCCGCGCCTACGAGGCGGTCAAGGCGAGCTTCGACGTGGTACAGGACGTCGAGGTCGTCGGCTGTGACACCGGCGCGCCGGCGGACACGGTCGCCGCGGACACCAGCGGCTGCGCCGCGATCGCCGGCGTGTTCGAGGCCGGGGCGGCGCCGTGCCCCGCGGCCGGCACCGTCCGCGAGGTCACCGGGCTCGTCATCCAGGACCACGACAACGGCCTGGCCGACCTCGCGAGCGTCGCCAACCAGGTGCTCGCCAACGGCTTCGGCGCGGGCGACATCACGCTGGCCCTGCACGTCGACGGCAGCTTCGAGTTCGGCTGCCCCCACGTCCTCGCGTGGGTGCGCTCGGCCGACGACGTCAACGCCGACTGCACCCCGGTCTTCTCGGGCACGATGCCGCTCGACATCCCGAACCTCGTCTCGACCGAGGTCCAGCGCGCGACCCTCGACCCCGAGACGCTGGTGCTGCGCGGGCTCGTCGACAAGCAGGCGCTGCTGTTGGCCCTCGACGAGGCCCTGCGCGGCGTCACCGATCAGCTCGTCACCGAGGACACCGACACCGACTGCGACGGCGACCCCGACATGGCGAGCGCCATCATCCAGGTGCAGCTGGCGCCCCTCGAGTAGCGGGGCGAGGGCGGCAGGCCCGGTCGGCGGCGCGCGGCGAGCGTGAGCGAGCGCGTGGCTCAGGGCGCGACGCAGAGGTAGCCCGCCAGGCCGGTGCTGGCACACTCGCCGGCCGAGCGGCAGCCGGTGTAGCGGCAGAAGCCGGCGTCGCAGGCGTAGTGGGAGGCGTCGTAGAGCGAGCTCGCGGTCGGGCTGGTGCAGTCCGCCGGGCCCCCGCAGCGCTTCATGCAGATCGGATAGGCCAGCGCCTGGTTGCAGGCGTAGGTCGCGTCCTGGAAGGACCCGCTGCACTCGCCGTCGGTGTTGCACCCCTCATAGCGGCAGTGGCCGCCCTCGCAGGCGTAGTTGTCGGCGTCGAAGGCGGTGACGCCGCTCTTGCTGGCGCAGTCCGCGGGGGTCGCGCACGAGGCGACGCACAGGTCCCACCCGGCGCCGACCGGCTCGCACGTGCCGGTGCCGCCGACGGTGTTGGCGACGGCGCAGTCCGCGTCCGACGCGCAGCCGGTGTAGTGGCAGCCCCCGCCTGGACGAAGATCGGCGGGACCGAGACCGACGCGCTGCTCGCCCGGGGCGGGGTCCTCGTCTGGCGGGGGGAGGAGAGCGGCGGCGCCCCCGAGCGGCGCCATCCCGTCGGCCGTGCGCTGACCGGGACCTTCGACCGGCGCTGACTGAGCATCGAATGAGCACGCGTGTCGTCCGGTGAGCTGGCGTGGTGTGTGTTACGGCCGAAGGGTCGGCAACACCAGCCAGGAGGACACACCATGAGCCAGTTCGGTAGCCGCGATCGAGACACCCAGACGCCCGGGCGCGCCGACGCGGCGCGAGACGTCGGCGGCAGCGCAGGCGGAGGCTCGCGCCCCGATCTGCGCGGGATGACCTACGCGGAGGGGGTCGCCGCCCTCGCGCCGGTGCAGCTGAAGGAGGACGGCGCGCCAGCGGCGGGCGCCGGGAGCGAGGGGCCGGCGAGCGCGGCGGCGGGCGCCGGGAGCAAGGGGCCGGTGAGCGCGGCGGCGATCCAGATCACCGGCAAGGAGTGGGACAAGGAGCACTACACCTGGCACGAGACGGTCCTGATCTCGCGGGGGGCGGCCCACGGCGTGAAGCCCGGCACCCTGGTGACCGCTGCGGGCGGCGCCTACCGTGGCCGGATCGCGAAGGTCTTTCCGCACCGCGCCAACGCCAAGTTCTACGGGGGGTTCGCGCCAGGCGCCCGGCGCGTCTCGATCCACCCGGGACAGACCTGGACCAAAGGCAAGTGGATCGCCCGGCAGCGCGCGGGCAAGGAGCGGGCCGAGAAGGCCGGCTCCACCGAGCACACCGAGCGCGAGCGCGGGGGCGAGTAGGGCGCCGGCGAACCGGGCTGGCGGGGGATTTCCTTAGGACTTGACGATTCTATACACTGAGGAAATCCCTTCCTCGTGAGCGCGATGACCTCGGCCCCCCAGCATTTCGTTGGCCGGCTCGCGGAGCTGCTGGTCTTGGAGCGGCTGCTCCAGCCGAACGGTCCCCGGGTCGCGTACCTCCACGGCGTCGGCGGGATCGGCAAGACGAGCCTCATCCGCGCCTTCATGGCCGCGCACCCCGAGCTCGTCGCCGACGAGGTGGACAGCACCGCGCTGCCGACCGACCTGTCCGGCCTGCTCGACCGCGCGCGAGCCGCGGATCTGCTGATCATCGACGGCCTCGAGCAGGTGCCGGGGCTCGGGGAGCTGGTCCGGCGGCAGATCCTCGGTCGCCTCGTCCCCGGCGCCCGGCTGATCGTCGCCTCCCGCGACGCCCCGCACCCGCGCTGGGCGACCGAGCTCGGCCCCGGCGGCCTCGTCGAGATCGCCCTCGAGGGCCTCGACCCGCCGGACGCCGCGCGCCTCCTCACCACGTGGGGGGCCGGGGACCGGGACCACGACGCCCTCATCGAGCTGTGCCACGGCCACCCCCTCACCCTGGCCCTCGCCGCGCAGCTGACGGACCTCGACGCCTTCGTGCAGAGCGGGATCGAGGCGTCCCCCGAGCTCCTGGTGGCGCTCCTCGAGTCCGTCGGCGCGCGCCAATCCGACGCCCTCGACCGCGACGCCCTCACCGTGTCGGCCATCGCTCGCCGCGTCACCGTGGCGCTCCTGGGCGACGTGCTCGGGGTGTCGCGGCCCGCCGTGGTGTTCGACGCGCTCTGCGGTCAGAGCTGGTGCCTCGCGGATCGCGACGGGGTCTACCCTCACGACCTCGTCCGCGACGTGATCCGCGCCGACGCGAAGTGGCGCGATCGCGCGCGCTACGACCAGCTGTTCGCCCGGATCGCCGACCACGTCACCGCGCGGCTGCGCGCCATCGGGCCGAGCGGGCTCCCCGATGCCCTGTTTCTGCTCGCCGATCACGCGCTCTACGGGCGCGTCGCGGCCCACCGCAACGCGATGCTGCCGGGTCCGCTGGTGCCGAGCGACATCGGCACGGTCCGCGCCATGCTCGCGCCGCTCCACGGCGCGGCGTCCGTCGACCACGTCGCGCGCTGGGTCGAGCGCGGTCGCTGTGAACTCCGCGTGGTGCACGGTCCCGACGGCGAGCCCTCCGAGGCGGCGTGCCTGCTCGACGCCCAGCTCCTGTTCGAGGACGCCCCCTGCGACGACCCGGCCGTCACCGTCGCCCGCGGGCTCGTCGCGCAGCTCGGCCTCCGCCCGGGCGCTCCGCTGGTCGTGTCGCGCCTGTCGGGGAGCGCCGGGTTCGGGCTGACGCACCCGCTCGGCAACGCCCGCGTGATGGCGGCCGGGCTCCGGCGCGGGATGGCGATGGGGGCCGTCGCCGGGCTGGTGACCGTGGTGGGTCCAGCGTCCTTCTGGGCGCCGATCATCGAGCACAACCGCGGGCTCGCCGTCTTCGCGCCGGTCCGGATCGGCGCCGGTGACTTCTTCGTCGTCGTCCACGACCTGCGCTTTCGCGACATCCCGAGCTGGCTCCACGGGCAGCTCTTCCCGCCGGCGCTGCCGTCGCCCCCGGCGGTGGAGACCCTCGATCGCGACGAGTTCGGCTGCGCCGTCCGCGACGCCCTGCGCGTGCTCAACGACCCGGTGGCCCTGGCCGCCACGCGCCTCGCCCGCACGCCCCTCGCCCACCGCCTCGCGAGCGGCCGCGGGGACGTCGGCCCGGCGGTCGCGCGCGCCTGCCGCGAGGCTATCGCGCGGGCCGGCGCCCGCGACGCCCGGGTGCGGTCCGTGCTCGACCGCACCTACGTCACCCCGGCCCCCAAGCAGTACGCCGCCGCCGTCGACCTCGGGCTGTCCTTCGCCACCTACCGCCGCGCCTTGGCGACCGGCGTCGCCGCCATCGTCGACGCGCTCTGGGCCGACGAGGTCGCGACCTGGGTGGCGCCCGCCTGACCGGCCGGCGCCCGGGCGGCGAGCGGCGCCGCGGAGCGCACCCCCGGCCGGCCGGCGCGGGGGGACGCCCTCCACCCGGCGGACCAGGGAGACCTCGATCAGGGCGTCGCGAGCCCTGATCGAGGCGTCCTGGTTCCGGTCGGATCCCTACTCGGTCGCGTGGCGCGGCCCGGTGCTCGTCGTCATCGGGTCGCCGTCGTAGCCGAGGGCGGTGAAGTCGATGGCGCCGCCGTGGCAGTCCATGCAGCCGCGAGCCTCGGACTTCGGGGCCACCTCGTGGTCGAGCTGCAGGTAGAGGAAGGTGTCCACGAAGCCGAAGGTGCCGCTGTAGTCGAGCCCCGCCGCGGCCATGCCCTCGGTGATGGCCGGCGCCCACTCGTACTTGGACCAGTAGGGGTTCGGGCCGGCGACGGTCCCGAAGAGGTGCGGCACCGCGATCACCTTGTTCACCGTGTCGGCGGGCTGGTTGCCGCGCATGACCTTGAACGGGTAGATGAGGGCCTGGGCGTCGTCGATGGCCCCGAGCGGCGCGCCGAGGTCGACCGGCTCGCTCGTGTACGTGTCGCCGACCACCATGCGGGTGAACGTGCCGTTGAACCAGGCGAGCTCGGGCTCGACGTTCGTACCCCACACGAAGTCGCCCTTCATCTTGTCGTAGTCGGGCTTGCCGTTGTCGTCGAGGACCGGCACGCGCTCGCCGTCGCCGGCCGTCTCCCAGTACCACTCGAGCTTGGTCGCCTGCTGGCGGCTGAACGCGGGGATGTGACAGGTCTGGCAGGCGATGTGCTTGGTGTGCGTGTCGAGCACCGCGTTCGCCGTGTGGATGACCGGACCCTGGTGGCAGTCGGTGCACGACAGCGGCGCCTCGACGATCGGATCGTGCAGCCCGCCGCCCGACAGGACGTGGTCTCCGGCGGCGTGGCAGTCGACGCAGTCCATGCCGCGGCCCATGTGGACGTCCGCCGCCTCGGTGGGGTTGGCGGCCCAGGAGCCGAGGTCGCCCTTCTTCACGTTGTCGCCGCCGCCGGCGAAGAAGTGGCAGGCGCCGCAGTTCGCGCGGGTCGGGCGGCCGACGCTCTGAGCGACGGCGGCGAGGGGCACGTTCGTGTCGGGGTTGCCGGCGGTCTTGGCGGCCTTGGTGTAGGTGCCGGTGCCGTCGTGGCACACCAGGCAGTCGACGTTGCCCGCCTGGGTCAGGTCGTAGTTGTCGTCCTTCCAGCCGTAGCCCGCGTGGCACTGGGTGCAGCGCGCCTCGTTGGACACGATGGCGATGCAGAAGTTGTTGATGAGGTTGGCCTTGCCGACGTCGTTGGTCGCCTCGTGCCCCTGGAGACCAGGGGTCGGCCCCGTCCAGCGCCAGTGGGACGTCGCCATGAAGTCCGCGGCGGCGTCACCGTGGCAGGACAGGCACGCCGCGGTCACCGCGGCGCCGGTCGCGAAGGGCCCGGTGAGCATCCCGTTGCTGCGGTGGGCGACGTTCACACCGAGGCAGACGCCCTCGACGCAGAGGTCGTCGCCGGCGCACGCGGGGTCGCAGGGCAGCGCCTCGCACTGGCCCTCGACGCAGGCGTAGCCCCCGAGGCAGGCGGGCTCGCAGACGTTCTCCACGCAGGCCCCGAGATGGCAGTAAGAGCCCGCTTCACACGCCGGGTCGCAGCCCTTCTCGACGCACTCGCCGAGCTGGCACTCGTAGCCCTCGTCGCACGCCGGGTCGCACACCTTCTCGACGCACTGGCCGAGCTCGCACTCGAAGCCGGCGCCGCAGGCCGGATCGCAGGCGATCGCGACGCACTGGCCGAGCTCGCACTCGAAGCCGGCGCCGCAGGCCGGGTCGCAGGCGATCGCGACGC
>PHBI01000031.1:0-43203 GCA_002841945.1 Deltaproteobacteria bacterium HGW-Deltaproteobacteria-14 | reverse complement strand
GGCCGAGCTCGCACTCGAAGCCGGCGCCGCAGGCCGGGTCGCAGGCGATCGCGACGCACTGGCCGAGCTCGCACTCGAAACCGGCGCCGCAGGCCGGATCGCAGGCGATCGCGACGCACTCGCCGCCCACGCAGTCGTAGCCCGCGTCACACGCGGGTGTGCAGGTGGTGGGTTCCGTCTCGGTGTCGTTGCAGGCCCCCGCAAGGCCGGTCAGCGCGAGTCCCATCAGGACGAGCTTCAGGCGACGCATTTGTCTCTCCTCGTGTTTGCAGGAGGCGCGTCGCGGTCCGGTTTCAGTAGACATGCGCCGCGCCTCGCCCCTCTGCGCGAGCACTGAGCAAGCGTCGGGCCATCCCGCGCGCTGGGCTGGCGCGTTCGGAAACACGAGCAAGAACAGATGGTAACACGATCGTAGCGGTGTCGGCGCCGGCCCGTGGGCGCGCGCGACGTAAGCCCTTTACGTCAAGGGTTGACGTCAACGGTTGACGTGTGCGTCAACCCTCGACGCCGAAGCGCTGCATCCACTTCCACAGCGTCATGCGGCTCACGCCGAGGCGCCTGGCGGCGCGGGCTCGGCCGCCATTCTCGAGGGCCAGCGCCGCGCGGATGGCGTCCGGCGTGAGCGACGTGCTCGGCCCGCGCGCGGTCACCGTCGCCGGTTGGAAGCCTCCACACGCGGGGTCGGCGGGCCTCCCCGGCGCGGTTGTTTGGGGGGAGCCGGTGAGCGGTGTCGGGCCCGGCACGTCGACGCCGCGCACGCACGGCGGGAGGTCCTCGACCGCGATGAGCGGGCCGGTGGCGACCGCCGCCGCGAACTCGAGGGTGTGCTCGAGCTCGCGCACGTTGCCCGGCCACGCGTAGCGCATGAGCGCCTCCATGGCCGCGCGCTGGATCCCGACGACGTGGCGGTCGTTTGGCACGTCGAGGCGCTCGAGGAGGGCCTCGACGAGGTGCGGGAGGTCGCTGACCCGCTCCCGCAGCGGGGGGATGATGATCGGGAAGACGGCGAGCCGGTAGTAGAGGTCGGCGCGGAAGGTGCCGTCCTCGACCATCGCCCGCAGGTCGCGGTGGGTGGCTGTGACCACCCGGATGTCGACGCGGATCGGCCGGTTGTCGCCGACCCGCTCGAACTCGTGCTCCTGCAGCACGCGCAGGAGCTTCTTCTGCACCTCGGGGGAGATGTCGCCGATCTCGTCGAGGAAGAGCGTCCCGCCGTCAGCCTCCTCGAAGCGCCCCTTGCGCGTGCTGACGGCGCCGGTGAACGCGCCGCGGACGTGGCCGAAGAGCTCGCTCTCGAGCAGGCTCTCGCTGAGCGCCGCGCAGCTCACCCGGACGAACGGCCCGCGGCGGCGCTCGCTCGTGTGGTGGATGGCGTGGGCGACGAGCTCCTTGCCGGTCCCGGTCTCGCCGTGGATCAGCACCGAGGCGCGCGACCGGGCCGCGACGTCGATGAGGTCGTAGAGCCGCCGCATCGCGGGGTGGCGCCCGATGAGGCGCCGCAGCGGGCTCTCGCCGGTCTCGCGGCGCAGGCGCTGCACCTCCGCCTCGAGGGCGAGGATCTCGACCACGTCGGTCAGCGACTCGATCCCGCCGACGATCTCGCCGCCGGGGCCGTGCATCAAGCGGGCGTGCTTGACGGTCGGCAGCCGATGCCCGTCCTTGTGGCGGATGCGGCACGGCTTGCCGGCGACGTCGCCGCTCGCGAAGAGCGGACAGCGACGCTCCTCCACGGCGGTCGGCCCCATGCAGCAGGTGTCGCCCTCGAGGGTCTGACACGATCGCCCGAGGATCTCCTCGGCCGGGTAGCCGGTCAGCTCCTCCATCGCCCAGTTCCACGAGGTGATGCGGCCGTGACGGTCGACCGTGAACACGCCACCGGGCATCGTCGCGAGGACGTGCGCCAGCAGCGTCTCCGGGCTGATGTCGCCGAGGCGCGTGGCGTCGATGGCGGTCGGGGCGAGCGGAGGAGGCGGTGTCGATCCGTTCATGGTGAACGGATCCTTCACGATCCATGCCGAGCGAGATCGCACGGTGCGCCCAACCGGCGGCGTCCAATCCCCCGAGGGAAGTGTGATATCACCCACCCGCGCGCCGTTTGGTGGGCCAAATGCGGGTCGACCGGAGCTGGGCGTGAACCCGCAGCGCTCGACGGCCTCACGGCCACAGCGCGGCTCTTCGGTCTTCGCGTGTCACACTTCGACGCCATGCCGACTCTTCCCGGTGTTGGCGCGCTGCGACACGCCACCTGAACCAAGCGCCGAGCCGAGGAGACCCCCATGAGCGCCCCCACCCCCGTGACCGCCAAGACCTTTCAGAAGGACGTACTTGAGAGCGACATCCCGGTCGTCGTGGACTTCTGGGCCCCGTGGTGCGCGCCGTGCCGGATGATCGGCCCGGTCCTCGACAACCTCGCTGGGCAGTACGACGGCAAGGTCAAGGTCGTGAAGTGCAACGTGGATGACGAGCCCGAGCTCGCCGGCATGTTCCGGGTGACCGGGATCCCGACCGTCCTCGGCGTCAAGGGCGGCCGCGTCGAGCAGACGCAGGTCGGCTTCCGCGGCCCGCAGGCGCTCAGCCAGATGTTCGAGGACCTCACCGGCGCCGTCCGCGTGACGTTCTGACGTGAAACGGCAGGGCGGGCCACGAAGGTCGTAGCTGGTCTCGTGGGACGACGTAGTCGGCCGAAGGGGGCTACGGAGACCGCAGGGGCCCGACCGACACCCGGGCGCCGCGCCCCGCCCCCCGCGGAGGGGGCCTGAAGGGCCCGCCAGGCCAAGCGCGAAGCGGGCCAGGCGGTGGCGAAACCAACCAGACTCTCGCGCGCTGGGTCGGCCCCAGGGGCAACCCAGCGACGTCGCTTCGCTTCCGGCATGGTGGGTGGGTCGGGCCCAAAACTCTCTCTCTCCCCCCACCCACCATGTCGTTTTTTCTCGCCTTCGGGGGCTCACGGGCACCGACGGCGACCGCGCCGCTCACTCCGTAGCGGCCTTGGTCCGCCAGCGCGTGTCGATGTAGTCGACGAGGTCCAGCACGCTCTGCCGGTAGCCCATGTCGTCGCGCGGCTCGCCCCAGCGGTTGCCCTGCATGTTCGCGTAGAGGCTACCCTTGGCGCACTCGCGCTCGAGGCGGTCGTTCGGGATGTCGCGCACGGCGCACGCGTCGCTGGCCCCGGTGCAGGCCGGATCCACGCACGAACGCACGCCCCCGTGGCTGTCGCCGCAGGCGCACTCGCGCCCGCCGGTCTCGCTGTCGCGGAAGCAGCACGCGCCGTCGGGGAACACGAAGATCGCCTTCGGCAGGAGCCCCTCGCTCATCAACACCGACGTCGCGATGGCGGCGGGAGCGAGATCGCTCGCGTCCTGGCCGAGGCCGTGGAGGAAGAACACCACGGGGTAGCGCTTGGCGCTGTTCTCGGGCAGGTCGTAGCCCGGCGGGAGCCCGATGGTGTAGGCGCGGCGCGCCTGCAGCCCGGCGCTGTAGTAGGTGTCCGCCAGCGACGCCGGGTTCGACAGCGGCGCCTCCTCGGTGTCCGGGTCCGGGAACCGCTGGAGCGCGGCCACGAGGAAGCTCGCCAGCCGATTGAGCGCGTCGACCCCGCGCCCGACGTGCTTGCCGTCGCCGTCCTCGATCTCCGAGGCGGTCGCGTCGGGATCGCCGTACTCGACGTAGACGTCGCGCCCGATCGTCGCCGCTGAGAAGTCGGTCTCGAAGATCTGCCCGATGAGCCCCTCGCGATCGACCTCGGGGACGAGCGCGTCGGGGTTGCTCGTGAAGTCGCGATAGACGTGGACGTCGCGCCCGCGTGAGCGCAGCGCCGCGACGAGGTTCCGCGTGGCGATGCCGGCGCCGAGGGCGTCGCGGATCCCCGCGTCGAGCCAGAAGTCCATCGTGTCGAGCGCGGCCGCGTCCAGCGCCCGGATGCGGCTGTCGGCGTCGTGGTCGAGCAACGTCTCGTAGGCGTCGACGGCGTCCCACTCGCCGTTGCCCTCCCCCTGGTCGGCGAAGCCGCTGACGGCGCTCGCGACCCCGTCGAGCCCGAGGTCCTCGAAGGGCTCGCCGAGATCGTAGCGGTCGTTGCCCTCGGCGCCGTCCGGGTTCAACGCCCAGTCGTAGCGGTCACCGTTCGGGTCGTCCCCGGGGGCGAGGACGGCCGGCGCGTCGGCGCAGCCCCCGAGCCCGTCTTCAAAGGCGTCGTCGCAGCCGTCCGGGCCGACGTCCCGGTAGCGCTCCCACGGGTTGAGCAGGACCGGCTCGCCGTAGTCCCGGCGGCCGTCGCCGTTGAGGTCGACCGCGAGCAGCGGGGGGATGGGGTTGGTCCTGGGGGTGGCCGGATCGAACCACGACGGCGGCAGCGCGGGGTCGTCGGGGCGCAGGATGTCGCACAGCGGGATGACGTCGTAGGTCCCGTCGGGGTTGTACTCGGCGTTGTAGCTGAACGCCTTCGCGATGGGCACGGGCGCGGCGCACCGCGCGGCGGGCGAGGTCGCGCGGAACCAGGCGAGATCGAGGCCGGCGGGGAGGATGGGCGAGTCCGCGTGGGCGGGGACCGCGAGGTTGCCGTAGGCCTCCGCGAAGTTCTCGATGATCTGGCCGTAGAACTCGCGGGTCATCGTGATGCCGTTGTCGTCGTAGTGCAGCCGGTCGAAGTCCTGCGGGATCTCGAGCGGCGAGCGAGTCAGCCCGGGACCGCACATGACCGGGGGGACCGCCGCGGGGTCGTCGAGGTCGTCGCGCCCCGCGAGGTCGTCGAGCGCGCAGAAGCCGCCGAGCTGCAGCCGGAGCATCTGGGCCATCATGTAGGTCGTGTCGGCGTAGCCGCCGAGCGCGCCTACCAGGTCGAAGGTGCCGGGGCGCTCGAGGGCGATGGTGATGGCCGCGGCGCCCATCGACATCCCGCCGATCGCTCGGTAGGACGCGGGGCGCTGTGGGACGACGGTGTCCGGGCCCGGGTCGGTGTCGGCGACGTCGGCGGCGTCGACCGCGACGAGGTCGGTGTCGGCCGTGTCGGCGGCGGCGGTGTCCGCGGCGTCGCTCGAGGCGGTCGGGGAGTCACCGCACGCGAAGATGACCGCGGGGGCGAGGAGGGCGACGAGGGTCGAGGTGAGGGCCGTTCGCATGGGTGCTGCATACCAGCCTGGACAGGCCGGGTCACGCGTGACGAATTCACGTCGGGCGCCAGGCGAGGGCTCAGGCGAGCGCCGCGTCCTCGGCCTCCGCCGTGCCGAGGTCCGGCGGGTGGCCGGGGCGGGTGTCGCGGCGTGGTCCGGCGCCGAGCCAGCGGCGGGCGGCCTCGCGGCCCGCCTCGTACATGCGCAGCATCGCGCGACGCTCGAAGTAGAGGTAGGAGCCGGCGTTGAACGTCTCGCTCGAGGTGGGGCGGATGGCCTCGTAGAGCGTCGCGACGGCGTAGTCGAGCTCCGGCAGGCGCGTGGCGAGGCGGTTGCGCTCGATGAGGAGCTTGCGGTCGGTGTTGTAGGCGTTCTCGAGGAAGGCGTCCGCGAGGCGCTCGATGGCGTCGCCGAGGGACAGCTCGGGGCGGGTGGCGGCCCGGCGCCCGGCGGTGACGAGGACCGGCACGATGTGGGTGGCGCCGAGGGCCACGGTGGGCGCGAGCGGCGTGTTCACGAGCAGCCCGCCGTCCCACAGGTCCCGGCCGCCGAGGCGAACCGGGTTGAAGAGGAGCGGGATCGAGGCGCTGGCGAGGACCATGTCGACGCTGATGGGGCCGACCTCGTAGTGGCTGTCCTCGTCGTCGAGGTGGCGGTCGGGGGCCGCGTTGACGAAGCGGATGACGTGGCCGGTGCGGACGTCGACCGCGCTGACGGCCAGCCGGACGTCGCCCTTCGGGACGATCGGGCCGCCGATGGCCTCGATGAGGCGCGCGCGCATCGGCGCGGTCGAGAACAGGTAGGTGGTGTCGACGGCGTCGAGGATCCGCGACACCGAGTCGAAGCGCGCGGTCAGGAGGTACTCGAGGCCCGCCGCGAGGCGACCGCTCAGGCGAAAGAGCGGGTGGCGCGCGAGCAGGTGGAGCCCGATCCGGGCCTCGCGCCGGCGGTGGTAGAGGTTGCGGATGGGCTCGATGAGGGCGAGCTTGGCGACCGCCTTCTCGAGGGCGACGAAGAAGCGGTCGTTCGCGACGACCGGAGGCCGATCGGCGAGGCGCAGCCAGAACTCGAGCATCTCCGCGGGGGTGCGGCCGGCGGCGATGAGCGCGCCGTTGAGGGCCCCGGCGGACGTCCCGCTGATCACCGTCGGCTCTCTGGTCAGGCCGCGCGGGTCCTGCCGCAGCACCTCCCACACGCCGACCTGAAACGCGCCGCGGGCGCCGCCGCCGGACAGGACGAGGCCCACGCGCTCTTCACCGCGGGCCGAGAGGGGGCGTGTCGGGGAGCGAGTCACCGGGCGATTGTGCAGCGCGCTCGCAGCGTTGCACAGTTTTCACACCTCCGGTCGGAGCCGGCGCGCATCGCGAGTGGCGGACGCCATCGCGGCGTGCTACCGCGTTCCCGCGGCGGCGGCGGCGGGCCGCGCGAGCTACATTTGGAGGACCCATGCCCAAGCAGATCAACCTCGCGGAGTTCGAGACCAAGGTGGTGGTGCGCGAGCTGCGGCTCGACGAGTTCGACGCGCTGGTCAAGCTTCAGGCGGCGTGCTTTCCGGGCATGGAGACCTGGACGCGGGAGCAGATCGAGAGCCAGATCACCCGCTTCCCCGAGGGTCAGCTCTGCATCGAGTACGAGGGCGAGCTGGTCGCGTCGTCGTCGAGCCTGATCGTCGACTCGGACCGCTACAGCGAGTGGCACAACTGGAAGGAGGTCGCCGACGGCGGCTTCATCCGCAACCACACGCCGGATGGGGACACGCTCTACGGGATCGAGATGATGGTCGATCCGGAGTGCCGGGGTTTCCGCCTGAGCCGACGGCTGTACGACGCACGCAAGCGCCTGGCGAAGGCGAAGAACCTCGCGCACATCATGATCGCGGGCAGGATCCCCGGCTACCAGGCGGTGGCCGACGAGATGACGGCCGGCGAGTACATCGAGTCGGTGATGCGCAAGTCGCTCTACGACCCGGTCTTGACGGCGCAGGTGTCGAACGGCTTCGTGCTCAAGGGGCTCATCCCGAACTACCTGCCGTCGGACAAGGCGTCGCTCGGCTACGCGACCTTCCTCGAGTGGGTGAACCTCGAGTACGTCCCGCCCCGCCAGCGCCGCTACCGGGCGGTCTCGCTGGCGCGCCTGGCGGTCGTCCAGTACCAGCTCCGCGCCATCGACTCCTTCGAGGCCTTCGCCCAGCAGTGCCGCTTCTTCGCGGACACCGCCGGTGACTACCACGCGGACTTCCTCGTGTTCCCCGAGCTGTTCACGACCCAGCTGCTGTCGCTCGAGGGCGGCAACACCCGCCCCGGCTTGGCCGCACGCAAGCTCGCCGAGTACACCCCGCAGTACATCGACCTCTTCCGCGACCTCGCCATCCAGTACAACGTCAACATCATCGGCGGCTCGCAGTTCGCCCTCGAGGAGGGGCACCTCTTCAACGTCGCCTATCTCTTCCGCCGCGACGGCACGCTGGAGCGGCAGAAGAAGCTCCACATCACCCCGGCCGAGCGCCGCTGGTGGGGCGTCGAGCCGGGGGACGCCCTCGACGTGTTCCAGACCGACCGCGGGCGCATCGCCATCCTCATCTGCTACGACATGGAGTTCCCCGAGCTCGGGCGCATCGCCGCGGGCAAGGGGGCCGACATCCTCTTCTGCCCGTTCAACACCGACGAGCGCGCCGGCTATCTGCGGGTGCGGACCTGCGCTCAGGCGCGGGCCATCGAGAACGAGGTCTACGTCGCCATCTCGGGCTGCACCGGCAACCTCCCCTTCGTCGAGGCCGCCGACATCCACTACGCGCAGTCGGGTATCTTCACGCCGTCGGACATCGCCTTCGCCCGCGACGGGATCGCCGCCGAGTGCACCGCGAACATCGAGACGATGATCATCCACGACGTCGACCTCGAGATGCTCCACCGCACCCGCTACTCGGGGACGGTGACGAACTGGAAGGATCGCCGGACCGACCTCTACCGGATCCACTTCAGCGACACGGACGGTGACCGCGAGTTCTGATCGCTCGCCCCCGCGACGTTGCGCCGACCCGCGCGACCTTGCATCGTGGTCGACGTGCTCTCCGCCACCTCGATACGCCACCGCGCGGCCCTCGCCGCGCTGCTCGCCGCGTGGTTCGCGCCGGCGGCGGCCAGCGCCGAGCCGTTCGAGGACCTGACGAGCGCGGCCGGCCTCGCGCTCGACGCCGCCGCGATGAGCCACAACTCGCTCATCGCCGCGGTCTCGTACGGCGACGTCACCGGCGATGGACAGCCGGATCTGGTCGTGTCGGGCGGAAACCGCGCCCCGGCGTTCTTCGCACGAACGGGCGCCCTCACGTGGAGCGGCCCCACGCTCCTCCCCGGACCGCCCGACGCGGCCGCCTTCGGTCACACCCTGTTCGACATGGACGGCGACGGCGATCTCGACCTCTACATCGCCCGCAACGGCCCCGACACCCTGCTCGAGAACCTCGGCGACGGCACCTTCAGCGACGCCTCGGGCGCACGCCTCACCGGCCGCCACACCTGGTCGTCGACCGCCGCGGCCGGCGACCTCGACGGCGACGGCGACCTCGACCTCGTGGTCACGAGCTACATCGACCGCGTGTCCTTCCCGAGCCACCGCTGCGCCACCAACGTGGTCCTCGAGAACGACGGCCGCGGCTTCTTCAGCGACGTCTCCGAAGCCTGGGGCTTTCTCGACGGTCCGGCCGGCTGCTCGTTCATCCCGGCGCTCCTCGACGTCGACGAGGACGGCCAGCTCGACGTCCTCATCGTCAATGACTTCGCGCAGTTCAGCGGCGGCCAGGAGCTGTGGATCAACGCCGGCCCGGGGTCGACCGGCGCGTGGTCCTTCGCGAACCGGGCGTCGCAGCTCGGCGTCGTCGCGCCGCAATACGGCATGGGGCCTGCCATCGCCCCCGCCGACGCGGACGGCGCCCTCGACCTCGTCATCACCAACATCGGCGGCGCGATCCTGCTGCACCGCGGGGCCGACGGGGGGTTCGTCGACGCGACCGAGGCCCGCCACCCCGGCCCCACCTTCGCGCGCGACGGCTATCAGGTGAGCTGGACCGCGGCGCTCGTCGACGTCGACAACGACGGCTGGCTCGACCTCGTCCTCGCCAGCGGCGCGCTCATCGCCGCCGACTTCATCGCCAACCCGTCGGCGCAGGAGTCCACGTGGTTCCGAGGCACGCCCAGCGGGCGCTTCGTGGAGCCGATCCCCGCCCCCCACCTCGCCTCTGGGGGCGTCGCGCGCGACCTCGTCCTCGCCGACGTCGACCTCGACGGCCGGGTCGACGCGCTCATCGCCCACCTCGACGGCCGCCTCACCTTCCTCCACAACACCGCCCCCAGCCCGCCCGCCGCCCGACTCGTCCTCCACCCGCGCTACACGGGCGCCAACGCGGCCGGCGCATGGATCACCGCGACCTGCGGCGGAGCGGTGCGGCGCCGCGTCGTCACCGCCGGCGGCGCCTTCGGCGACGCCGCCACCGCCGCCTCGGTGCAGCTCGCCTTCCCGCCGCCGTGCGACACCCCCGGGCAGCCGCTCAGCGTGAACCTGACCTGGCCGAGCGGCTTCTCCGAGGCCTTCGACCTGCCCACGGGGACGAGCGTCGCCCGGACCGAGCCCCCATGGCTCACCGCCACCGCGGAGGCCGTCGTGATCGACCTCGCGAGCGGCGACGGCGGCTTCGCGACGACCCCGACCGCCACCGCCGACCACGCCGTCGTCGGGCCCTTCATCGAGGGCCCGGCGGGCGTCTTCACCGCGGCGGTAGACGCCGACCCCGACGCGACCGAGCTGCGCTTCGACCTCCGCGTCGGGACGGAGCCCCTCGGGGCCCACCCGCGGGTCCTCCGCACGCTCGCTCCCGCCGCCGCGCTGAGGACGACGCCGACGCCCCCGGTCGAGGGGCGCCCCTTCGCGATCCACGCGCGCCCCCGGGACGCGACCGGCGCCGCGGTCGGGCCCGAGCACGCCGTCGCGGTGGACGTCGACGGCGTCGTCTACCCGCTCGCGCCCGCGCCGACCGGGTTCATGGCGACCGCCCCGCCCCCGCCGCCCGAGCGCACGACCCTCGCGCTCGAGGTCGACGGCGCCGCGTTTGGCGCCGCGCTGCAGGTCCCGACGGCGCCACCGGCCGACCCGGACCGCTCCACCCTCGAGTGGCGCGACCTCTATGTGCGCAGCGACGCCGTCAGCCACGCCGCCATCACCCTGCGCGCCGAGCTGCGCGACGCGAACGGCGCCCCCTTCGTCCCAGCCGAGGACCGGGTGCGCCTCGCGACGGACGCTGGAGGCGAGCTCGCGCCGGCGACCTACACGAGCAACACCACGACGCTGCGGCTCGACTTCGCCCACGCGAGCCTGCCCGACGGCGCCCTGGTGTGGCTCGCGGTGGACGGCGCCCCGATCGGTGAGGCGCGCCGGGTCGCCCACCTCGACGCCCTGGCGGACGCCGCGGCGTTCGTCACCCCGTCCCGCAGCACCTGCGCGTTCTCCGAGCGCGCGCTGCGCGCCGACGGGCAGGACGTCGGCACCGCGCTCCTCACGCTCCGGGACGCGTACGGGACGACCGTCCCCGAGGCGGACCTGTCCGTCACCTGGCACGCGACCGGGGTGACCGTCCGCGACGTCGCGGCGACCTCGTTCGCCTCCTACCGGGTCACCGCGATCGCCGGATGGAGCCCCGGAGCGGGCACCGTGACGCTGGACGTCGGCGGCGCGCCGGGCGTCGTCGTGTGCCGCGTCGACCTCGTGGACCGCGCGCTCCCGGCCCCCTCGAGCGCGACGAGCACCATCGTCGCCGCCGCGGGCGAGCCGCTCGCCGTCGGGGTCCCGGCGGTCCTCCGCGTCCTCCCCCGCACGAGCGCCGAGCGCGCGGTCGGGAGCGGCCTCGACCTGGCGGTGGCGGCGTCGCAGGGGACCCTCGAGGCAGAGGCCCGCTACGTCGGCCTGGGGCGCTACGAGATCGAGCTCACCCCCGCGACCCCCGGGACGGTGACCGTGACGGTCAGCCACGACGAGCCGCCGCTCTACGTCGTCGGCTCCTGGCTGGTCGCCGGGCCGGGGGGCGAAGACGCGGCCGCCGCCGACGTCGTCGAGCCCGACGCGGCGCCCGTGGACAGCGCGGCGGAGACGGTGGACGACGGCGACGCCGCGGCGCCCCCGCCGGACGCCGACGCGGCCCCGCTCGACGGCGACGGCGACGACGTGGACGCGGAACCGGGACCGGGGGACGCCGAGCCGGGGCCGCAGGACGGCGCCGACGGCGGCGCTCTCGACGCGGAGGTGGCGGCGGACGCGGACGCGGAGGGGCCGCTCGACGTGGACGCGACCGCGGACACGAGCGACGAGGACGCGCCCGGGATCCTCGACGTCGACACCACCCCGGCGCCGGCGGACACGTCGGTCATCGCCGCGCCCGAGGTGAACGAGGCCGACGGAGACGCGATCACCGCCACCGAGACGGCGCTCGACGCGGGCCTCGACCGCGCCGACGCCGACCGCCTACGCCAGGACGGCGGCTGCGGCGCCAACCCACCCGGCGCCCAAGGGGCGTGGTGGGGCCTCGCCCTGGCGCTCGCTATCTTGTGGCGTCGACCACGACAGAGTCGAGCGTCGTGCACCCCTCGAAGTCGAGGTTCTCGGTCAACTCGCAGCGAAGGCGCTCGTAGGTGGCCTTGGCTGCGCCGGCGTCGACCGAGCGCAGCCAGCCCTCGACCACGTACCGACCGCCCGTGAGCTCGGTCCGCGGGGCGTGCCACTCCTTGCCCGCCGCGACCAGGGGGCCCTCGCTGCCCGCCCTGACCACCTCGCGACCGACGGCGAGGCCGTCCTCGAACCACACGAGGAAGAGCGCCAGCCGCTCGCCCTCGTCGAGGCTCCGCCAGCCGCCGAACAGCAGCGCGCGATCGGTGGCCTTCTCGACCCCGGCGATGAACGTCTTCGCCCCCATGATCACGGAGTCGTAGTCGCACTTGGAGTCAGGCGTGAGGTGGCCCTGCGGATCCCGCTCACGCCCCCCCGCGATCACCACGTTGTGCAGACGCTTCGACCTCAGGATACAGGCCGTGTCCTCGCGCGCCTCGGCCTCTACGAAGTCCAGACCGAGGCGCCGGTAGCGCTCGCGCTGCACCACGAGGTCGTCTTCCCACGACGTGTGGTCGTCGGCGTCCTTGCAGTGGACCATCACCGCGGCGGTGCTCACCAGCAGGAGCCACCGCGCCAGGCTGGCGATCCGCTCCCGGGGACCTCGTCGGGGGCCGCGCTGGGGAGCACGGCGGCTCATCGCTCGGCGCCGGCCGGCGGGTCGAAGCCGTAGGCCGCGCTGAGCTCCGCGTCGTCCCGCGCCAGCATCTGCGCCAGCCCGACCATCACGCGGCACTGCTTGACCGTGGCGTCGTCCTGCATCTTGCCATCGAGCATCACCGCCCCGGTCCCGTCGCCCATCGCCTCGATGACGCGACGCGCCCACCGCACCTCGTCGACGGGCGGGCTGAAGACCTGGCGGGCGATCTTGATCTGCACCGGATGCAGCGACCACGCCCCGACGCACCCGATGATGAACGCGTTGCGAAACTGGTCCTCGCAGGCCTGGGTGTCGCGGATGTCTCCGAACGGGCCGTAGTAGGGCAGGATCCCCTGGGCGACGCAGGCGTCGACCATGCGCGCCAGGGTGTAGTGCCACAGATCCTGCTGATAGGCGGGTCGGGGCGCGTCGGGGAGCGCGGGATCGGGATCCGCCCGGACGATGTAGCCGGGGTGCCCGCCGCCGACGCGGGTCGTCTTCATGCGCCGCGACGCGGCAAGGTCCGCCGGGCCGAGGCTCAACCCCTGCATGCGAGGGCTCGCCCCGGCGATCTCCTCGACGTTCGCGACCCCGAGCGCGGTCTCGAGGATGGCGTGGATGAGGATCGGGCGCTTCAGCCCGTGCCGCGCCTCGAGGAGCGCCAGCAGGCGGTCGACGAAGTGGATGTCCCAGGCGCCCTCGACCTTCGGGATCATCAGCACGTCGAGGCGGTCGCCGACCTCCGCGACGATCCGCTCGACGTCGTCGAGGAACCACGGGCTGTCCAGGCTGTTGACGCGGGTCCAGAGCTGGCACCGCTTGAAGTCGACCTCGCGGGCGACCCGCACGAACCCCTCGCGCGCCTCGACCTTCTTGTCGGCCGCGACCGCGTCCTCGAGGTTGCCGAGCAGCACGTCGCAGGTCTTGGCCAGCTCCGGCAGCTTGGCCGCCATCTTGGCGTTCGACGGGTCGAAGAAGTGGATCATCCGGGAGGGGCGGAACGGGATCTCCCGCAGCGGCGTCGGCGCGCCTACCGCGAGCGGCTCGAAGAAGTGCCTCGGACTGCGCATCATGACCTCCTGGAGCGGCGCATGGACGCGCGCCACCTCCACCAAGTGGTCTACCTCACCCCGCCGCGCTTGGCGATCGCAGGATGGGCGGCCCCCCCGGCGGGCTCGTCAGCGCGCTCGGGACCGGGCCTGGACCGCCTCGGCGGCCTGCTCCTCGCGCGCTCGGTCCGCGAGATCCGAGACCCAGAAGGCGATCGCGTCGACCACCCCGGCCCCGCCCTCGGACCGGAGCCGCGGCAGCGCCGCCTCGAGGTCGTCGCACGCCAGCAGCGCCGCCCGAGACGCCGTCCGTGCGAGCGCCAGCCGCCACGCCTCGACGTCGACCGGCCCCTCGCGCAGGGTCGCCGCGGCGCAGTCGTCGATGTCGCCGCGGGCGCGCCGTGGCACCGCCCGCGCCAGCCGCCGCGTCAGGTCGTCGACGACCTCGGGCCGCCCCCCGGACCACCCCGGCGCCCCCGGGTGCACCAGCCGCTCCCCGGCCGCCAGCAGCTCGCCCAGCACGCCGGCGTCGAGCACCTCGATCGCCTCGACGCCGCGCCCCACCAGGGCGAAGGCGCGCGCCAGCTCGAAGCACCGCGCCGCCGAGGGCGCCGCGGCGAAGCCGGCCGACACCACCACCCTCGCCCCCGGGAACGCCCGCGCCCAGCCACCCGGCTCGGGCGCGATGAACAGCTCGAACGCCTCCACCTCGAACGCCCGCGCGACCCGCGCCGCCTCAGCGTAGAGCGGATAGCCATCGCCGGCGTCGAGCTGCTCGCAGCGCTCGAGGCGCACGCCCCCGAGGTCGCCCTCGAAGACCGTCGGGACGTACTCCGAAAGGGCCGCCAGCAGGCGCTCCACCGCCCACGCGCCGCGGTCCTCCTCCCCGAGCGAGCGCAGCACGCTCGGGGTGAGCCCGTAGACGACCGGGAGCGCGCGCCTGACCCGGGCCGCGACCTCACCGGCGGCCGGGCCCGTCGTCGCCAGACCGGCGCGCGCGCGCCGCGCCAGGTCCTTGCGCCCCGCCGCCAGGAACGCGGCCTCGAGCGCGCGCCACGACGCACCGCGCCCCGGATCGACCAGCACCAGGCCCCGCGCGGCCTCGACGGCCTCCGTGGGCGCCCCGGCCGCGATCAGCGCGTCCACGAGCGTCTCCTGCAGCTCCAGATCCCCCGGAGACGCGGTCACGGCCGCCGCGAGGGTCGCGAGTCCGTCCTCCGGCCGGCCGACCACGCCGGCCCAGACCGTCGTGACCTCGCGGTGGTAGGCCGCGCCCACGTCGTCGGGGTGCGCCGCCGCCCACGCCTCCAGCGCCCTCACGTAGCGCATCCCACGGGTCGCGTCGTCGAGCGCCTCGCGACAGGCCGCCGCCGCGCGCCCGCTCGGCCCCTCGTCGCCCACCGCCTCCAGCCGCGCTGCAAATGCAGAGTCGAAATCCCCCTTCTCATCAAACAGCTCGGCGAGTTCCTGCTGCAACGCCGCACGCTCCCTCGCGCCCGCCGTCCGCTCGCACAGGGCGCGATACTCGGCGACGGCGCCGGCGCTGTCATCGAGGGCGCGGTGGACGTCGATGAGGAGTCGCCGCGCCGCGACGTCGTCGGGGGTCTCGTCGATCAGGCCCACGAGGAGCTCCCGGGCCCGCGCCGGCTGCCCGAGCTCCCCCGCGAACAGCTCCGCGAGCCGCCGCCGCGCGGCCTGGTGGACCTCCGCGGGCTCCGGGCGCTCGGCGGCGAGGGCCAGGTAGCGCACGGCGACGCTGGTCTGAGCGTCGCGCAGGCACAGCTCGCCGACCCGCAGGAGCAGGGCGCCGTCGTCGGGCCGCGCGGCGAGCGCCAGCTCGAAGGCCGCGACCGCCGCCACGCGATCGCCGAGGGGGGTCTCGAGCCACGCGCCGACCTGCGACCACAGGGCGTGGACGCGGTCGGGATCGGTCGCGACGCGGGCGGCGCGGCTGAGCGCGGCGGCGGCGGCGCGGACCTCCTCGGGGCGGCCCGGGAGCGCGGTGAGCTGCTCGGCCGCCGCGAAGTGGTCCGGCGCGCGGCGCAGCGCGGCGTCGAGCGCCTCGCGGGCCCCGGTCGCGTCGTCGAAGTGCGCGGCGCGCACCTGCGCCAGCCGCACGAGCAGATCGGCGGCCACGACGTCGTCGCCTACCAGGCCGGCGACGTGCTGCAGCGCGACCGCCAGGGACTCGAGGTCGCCGTCGCGCTCGGCGCAGCGACACAGCCCCCAGGCCGCCGTCAGCCCCGTCGGGTCCGCCTGCACCGCGTCCATCCAGGCCAGCAGCGCCCGGCTGTCGCCGAGGGCCTCGAGGGACTCCGCGAGCCGGACCACGCGATCGGTCGCCCAGACCTCGCCGGCGACGCCGGCCTGCTCCCCCGCGCCGACGAGGCGCGCGTCGATCTCGCCGAGCAGCGCCGCGTCTCCGCGCTCGAGGGCCAGCTCCTCGAGGGCGAGGAGCGCCTCGGGGTCGTCCGGCGCGAGCTCGAGGGACTGAAACAGGCTCGCGACCGGGTCCCCGACGCCGTGATCGGCCTCGAGCCACGCGACGTCGCGCAGCAGCGCCGCGGCGACGCCGCGATCGGTGACGACCCCCGCGAGCGCGCGCTCGACCTCGATCAGGGCCACGACGTCGCCGTCGAGCCGGGCACAGCCACCGAGCTCGAACAGCGCGGCGACGTCCCGGGGATCGGCCTCGCGCAGGGCGCCGAGGACGGCGGCGCCCGCCGCGCGGTCGCCGACGACGTCGAGCAGGTAGTGGCTGGTCGCGAGCGCCGCCCGCCGCCACGCCGCGGGGTCGCGGGTGTCCTCGCGCTCGGCCCGGAGCGCCGTGACGAACGCCGCGTGCGCCGCGGCCTCCGAGGTCTCACCCCGGCGCTCGGCGCGCGCGAGCCGCGCGAGGGCGTCCCTGGCGGGCAGCCAGCCGGGGACGGCCTGCAGGGCGTAGCCGTAGGCGCGCGCGGCCTCCCGCGGGTCGAGGTGGGCCTCGGCGACCTCGCCCATGCGGCAGGCGATGAACGACCGCGCGGCCGGGTCCTCGGTGGCCTCTACCAGCAGGCCCAGGATCTCCACCTGGCGCTCGTGCCGCCCGGCTTTCCCGAGGGCCGCCGCCAAGGCCGTGAGCACTCGCCGCTCGTGGGGGTCGTGGTGCAGCGCGCGCTCGAGGTAGCTCACCGCGGCTTCGGGGTCGCCGAGCTCCGCGTCGCAGATCCGCGCGAGCTCGACCAGCCGGCCGACGGCGCCGGCGCCCGCCGGCTCGAGCTCGAGGGACGCCACCAGCGGCGAGACGAGCTCGTCCCAGCGCTCGAGGCGGCGCAGCAGCCGCTCGAGCCCATCCAAGGCGGCGACGCACGCCGGCTCGAGGGCCAGCGCCCGGCGGTAGCGAGCGATGGCGCGCTCGGGCGCCGCCAACGCCTCGTCGAGGAGGCTCGCGGCCCGCAGCTCGAGCGCCACCCGGCGCGAGACCGACACCGTGGCGGCGCCGCGGTCGAAGAGGGCGAGCTCCTCGTCGAGGGCGGCGAGCAGCGCCTGGTGGTCCCCGGCGCGCTCCGCGGCGCGCTGCAGCGCGTGGAGGGCGTCGACGCGCCCCGGCGCGAGCTGCAGGATCCGGCGGTAGACCGCGACGGCGAGCTGGGGCGCGGCGCAGCGCGTCTCGTAGAGGGTCGCGACGGTGAAGAGGGCGTGGATGGCCTCCGCCGGCGTCGCGGCGAGGGTCGCGGCGCGCTCGTGCAGGGCGATGTGGGCGTCGACGTGGGCGGTCGCGCCGTACAGCCGGTCGAGGGCGGCGAACGACGGGGCGAAGCCGGGGCTGAACGACAGCGCGCGCTCGTGCTGGGCGATGGCGAAGGCCGTGTCCGCGAGGTGCTGCTCCGCGAGGGCCCCCGCCCGGGCGCAGGCGGCCGCCCGGCGCTCCGAGGAGACGGCGGCGTCGGCCTCTTGCAGCGCCACGTCGACCGCCTCCCGCCAGCGACCGAGGGTGACGTAGAGGTCGCCAAGCCCGCGCAGGGCGCGCAGATCGACGGGGTCGAGGGACAGCGCGGCGCGAAACCACCGCGCGGCCCCCTCGCGGTCGCCGAGCTCGTTGGCGCAGATGTCGCCGAGGTGAGTCCAGGCCGCGACGCGCTCGGAGACGCCATTGAGGCCGTGCGCGCGCCGCTCGAGCACGTCCCGCAGCGCGCTCCAGCGCCGCTGTCGGGTGTAGTGGCGCGCGAGCTCACCGAGGACCGGCGCGGACTGTGGGCTGATCACCGCGGCGCGCTCGAGGGCACCCACGGCGGCGTCGGTGTCTCCGAGCCGGTCCTCCGAGACGCGGGCGACCTCGAGCAGGAGCGCCGTCTGGGTGTAGGCGTCGTCGGTCTCGCGGATCTCGTGCTCGAGGATCGCGACGAGCTCGAGCCAGCGCCCGGCCTCATTGAGGAGCCGCGCGAGCGCGCTCGCTGCGCCCGGGGCCTCGCGATCGCTCGCGAGCGCCTGCTGATAGTGCCCGATGGCCTCGGAGAGGTCGCCCGACGCCTCGGCGAGGCGGGCCCGCTGCACCAGGACGACGCTGCGCAGGTGGGGATCCCCGCTGACCGCGACGCTCAGCGCCGCGACGTCGCGCGCGTGACCGCCCGGATCCGCCGCGGCGCGGTCGAGGCGCGCCGCCGCGCGCAGCGCCCCCACGTCCTCGGGGAGGAGCGTGAGGAGCTGGGCCCAGGCCTCCCGCGCCGCCGCCGGGTCGTTGAGCGAGTCCTCCAGCAGGCGCGCACGCAGGCGCAACAGGGCGGCCTTGTGGCGCGTCCCGGGGGTGAGCGCCACCTCACGGGTAAGCGGCGCGAGCGCCTCGACCGGTCGGCCGAGGCGGATCGCGCAGCGGCGGACCCCGCGGAACCCCGGCAGGTAGTCCGGGAGGTGTTCGGTGGCGCTGCGGTAGTGTGTGAGGGCCTCCTCGAGGCGCCCGAGGGGATGCTCGAGGAGCCGCGCGAGCTCGCAGTGAAGCGCCGCCGCGCGATCGGGGGCGCACCGCCGGTCGAGCTCGGCGCGCAGGCGCTCGGCCATCTCGGTCGCGATCGCGACCGTGGCGCTCAGCGGGGCCTCTGCCGCCGCGCCCGGCTCGACCTCAGCGGCGTCGACGGCACCTTTGTGCAGCGCAGCACGGCGGCCCCCGCGAGGGCTCCGTGGTCCAGATTCCATGCGTCCAAGCACCGCCATCGCGCCGCCTCCCCATCACCACCGCACAACCTAGCGGAGGCGCATCGCGCTGGACAAGCCGCAACCGCCGGCGCGACAAATCACCTGCGGGCGCGACGTTCGGCTGTGCCGTTGATAGCCCCGCGCGACTGTAATCCGTCAGCTGGTGAAGAGGAGATCGATGATCGGTTCGGGCCAAACCCTGGGCAGCTACGAGCTCGTCGAGGTCCTCGGTCGCGGGGGGATGGGCGAGGTCTGGCGGGCGCGCCACCGGCTTCTGGGGCGGCCGGGCGCGGTCAAGGTGATCCGGACCGGCGCGCTGAGCGACGACCCGGACACGGTGGCGATGCTGCTCAAGCGCTTCGCCCGCGAGGCGCAGGCGATGTCGCGCCTCAGCTCGCCCCACACGGTGCAGGTCCACGACTTCGGCACCAGCGACGACGGCGCCTTCTACTACGTGATGGAGCTGCTCGACGGCCTCGATCTCAGGACCCTCGTCGAGCGCCACGGCGCGCTCCCGCCCGAGCGCGTGGTCTACCTCCTGCTGCAGGCCTGCGAGTCCCTCGCCGAGGCCCACCGCGCCGGGCTCGTCCACCGCGACATCAAGCCGGCGAACCTGCACCTGTGCCGGGTCGGGATCCGGGTCGACTTCCTCAAGGTCCTCGACTTCGGCCTGGTGAAGAGCCTCACGGTCGTTCAGGACGAGACGCAGCTCACGCGCGCGGGGGCGGCGGCGGGCTCCCCCGCCTTCATGGCCCCGGAGATCGTCCTCGGGGAGGCGATCGACGCCCGCACCGACGTCTACGCGCTCGGCGCGGTCGCCTTCTGGCTGCTCACCGGGCGCCTGCTGTTCGACGAGAAGACCGCCATCCGGACGCTGATGGCCCAGGTCGACCGCCCCCCCGAGCCCCCGTCGCGCCTCGCCCCCGGCCCCATCCCCGAGCCGCTCGACGCGCTGGTGCTCGCCTGCCTCGCCAAGGACCCCGCCGCGCGGCCCCCGTCGGTCGAGGCGCTGGCGCGGGACCTCCTCCAGGTCCCGACGGCGCAACCCTGGGACGAGGGCCAGGCCGCCGCCTGGTGGAAGCAACACCTGCCCGTCACCGCCCATGGCGAACTGGATTCGCCCCCGGATGTCGCCGACACGGCCCCGTCGCCGCCGCCGAGGATGCAGCGCACTGCGCCATCGCCTCTTGAAGCAGAGCCCGCACCGAACACTGACCTTGCATCGCACAATGGCGCATGGCCCATCGCTGCGGCCTCGAGCGGCGCGACGCCCATGAACGACGCGGAGCTCGCGGCCTCGCGGGTCCCGCGGGCCCGCAAGGCGCCCCTCGAGGCCGACCGCGACCGGGTGGTCGAGCGCCTGCAGGACGCGTTCGGCGAGGGCGACCTGACGATGAGCGAGTACGACGAGCGCCTCGAGCTGGCCGAGCGTGCCCGCAACGGGCTCGAGCTCGAGGTGGTGACCCGGGATCTGCCGGCGACGGTGGACGACCCGCCGGCGCTGACGCCGAACCCGCCCGCGGTCGCCGCCGCGGCGCCCCAAGGGAGCGGCCGCGCCCTCGCCGTGTCCCCGGCGTCGCGCAAGCTGACGGCCATCTTCAGCGGCGTGCAGCGCAGGGGGCCGTGGACGGTGCCCGACCGGCTCGACGTGCGAGCGGTGTTCGGCGGCGTCGAGCTCGACCTCCGCACGGCGCTGCTCACCGCCGACGTCACCGAGATCCGCTGCCACGCGGTCTTCGGGGGCGTCGACATCACGGTGCCCCCCAACGTCTACGTCGAGGTGACCGGCAGCGGGATCTTCGGCGCCTTCGCCCAGGACCACGGCGAGCACGACCAGCCACTGGAGCAGCCGGTCAAGATCGTGCGCGTCAGCGGGCGGGCGATCTTCGGCGGGGTCAACGTGGTCGTGCGCGGCCCCGACGAGCCGGGCTTCTGGGCGCGGGTCGGCCGCCGCCGCCGCCGACGCCCCCAGCGCCTCGAGTAGCGGGGCCGCGATCGCCCCGCGGCCCACGAAGCGAGAACGCCGACCTCGAGGCCCACGAACGGGGCTCCAGATCGGCGTTCTGTGCCGCACCGGCGGCCTTGGAGCCGCCGCGCGCCGGGTCCGTCAGACCAGCAGCGCGGGGAGAGGCACGCGCGCGTGCTTGTCTCCCACGGGCTGCTAGAAGCGGTACTGCGCGATGAGGCGCAGGATGCGGTCGTGGGTGTCCTCGCCCGTGGCGTTGTCCGTCGTCAGGTGGTCGTCGTACAGCAGGGAGAGCACGCCGATGTTGCGCCAGAAGTACCAGTGGACGGCGACGCGCCACTGCAGCTGGTCGTCCTGGCGGCGGATGTCGGTCTCGGCGACCGCCGGCGGGTTCTTCATGCTCGACGCCAGGTACTGGCCGAAGTCCGCGGCCAGCAGCAGGGTCTTGTTCACGGCCAGGATGCCGACCTGGACGTTGTACGCCCCCTGCCAGGACTCGAACTCGAGCTCGCGCTTGAGGTAGCCCTCGACGATGCCGATGAACGGCCCCGACTTGTAAACCGCCTGGAGGTTGAACGCCGGGTAGCGCTCCTGGGCGCGTTGGTCGTACTTGGCGCCGATCTGGAAGCCGAGCGCCGTCGGCGACGGGACGTAGAGCAGCGGCGAGTCCCAGCGGCTGATGTGGCCGATGGCGTTGATGCCGAGCTGCGCGCCCACCGAGTAGGTGAAGTTGGTGTTGTCGTAGGTGAAGTAGCGCCCGCCGACGTTGCCCGAGAAGCGCCCGGCGCCGCCCGCGACGTAGGCGCGGTAGTTGAGCGAGCCGTCCTTGGCGATCGGCCCGCCGACCTCAACGGCCGCGCCGCTGCCCTGCTCGAAGGCCGAGTAGAGGTAGAAGGGCTGCTCGATGAGGAGCTGCTTGGACGCCGAGCGGATGGGGCCGGACGACAGCCCGCCGCCGCCGCTGTTGATGTTGAGGTAGTTGCCGCCGCCGATCGGCACCTGGAACATCGCGAAGGTCAGCCGCGGGGTCTTCTCGAAGCGCGCGCTCAACAGGAAGAACGAGTCCTGGATGAACGGCATCGGGCCGAACGCCCGCAGCTGCAGCGTCTTGAAGAAGACGTCGGGCTGCTCGGTCCCGAAGTCGTAGTTGCTCTCGATGAAGCTCACGACCGAGAAGCGCACCGACGGCGCCTCGCGGCACACCAGCACGTTCGGGTCGAAGCGGCACCCGAAGTCGGCGCAGTCGGTCGCGCCGTCGTTGTCGTTGTCGACGCCGTCGGCGCAGTCCTGGTCGTTGCGCTCGCCGTCGATGTCGCCCATCTTGCCGAGCAGATCCTCGAAGGACGCGCCGTCGGGGATGGTCGGCAGACCCGCGGCGGATCCGCCACCGCCCGTCGCCGCCTGCTGCTTGTCCCACGACCCCTTGCAGACCGTGATCCCTGGCCCGTCGCAGTCGGCGTCGTCGCAGTCGAGGTGCCCGTCCCGGTCGTTGTCGATCCAGTCCGAGCAGCGCCCGTCGGTGTTCTCCGGCGCGCCGTCGGGCTGGCACGCGGGATCCGCGTAGCAGTCGGCGTCGGCGCAGTCCGTCACGGTGTCGCCGTCGTCGTCGACGCCGTCGGTGCAGCTCGACTCCTTCGGCGGCGCCTCGGCGGCGCGCGCGAGGGGGATGTAGGCGCCGCCCAGGCCGAGGGCCAGGAGCGCTGTCAGTGCGGTGATCGAGCTACGCATCGTGCCTTCCCTTTGTCGCTCGGGGCGGTCCCCGAAGACCCACGCCTCGCCGGCGCCATCCTCACGTCCGTCGGGCCAGACGGCCCTACTGCGCGTCCTTACAGGTGAACCCGGTGAAGCCCGGCGCACACTCGCAGGTGAACCCGTTGGTCTCGTTGACGCACTGCCCGCCGTTCTTGCACGGCCCGTCGGCGCAGTAGTCGAGCCCGCACACCCGCGGCGCCAGGTAGGTCCCCCCGTGCTTGTCGGTGAGCGTCGCCTGGCAGACCGTCACGTCATCGTTCCAGCTGCAGTCGAAGTCGGCGCAGTCGGTGAAGCCGTCGAGGTCGTTGTCCACGCCATCGGAGCAGAAGATGTTCGCCTCCGCCGGCGTCAGCGCGACGCTCTCCTGGCAGGCCCGTCGCACGCTGAGGTCCGCGGCCTGCGAACACGAGTGGTCCGCGCAGTCGGTGTAGCTGTTCTTGTCGTTGTCGATGCCGTCGGTGCACTTCTCGAAGCTGATCTCGAGGACCGTCTTGCAGTATTCGAGCACCTCGACGTTGGTCGACCGCTGGCAGCTGTAGTCGGCGCAGTCGGTGAACCCGTTCTTGTCGTTGTCCTTGCCGTCCGAGCACTTCTCGAGGGACAGCTCGAGGCGCTCGGCGCAGGCGGCCTGCACCTCAGGATCGGTCGAGTTCTTGCAACTGTTGTCGTTGCAGTCGGTGTAGCTGTTCGAGTCGTTGTCGATCCCGTCGGTGCAGCGCTCGACCCCCGTCTCGACGACGGTGGCGCAGTAGGCGAGGACCTCGGCGTTCGTCGAGTTCTTGCAGCTGTTGTCGTTGCAGTCGGTGTAGCCGTTCGAGTCGTTGTCCACGCCGTCCTGACACGCGGCCAGCGACTTCTCCCCGACGCTGTCGCAGTGCGCGAGGATGGCGGCGTCGGACGACTTCGAGCAGCTGAAGTCCCCGCAGTCGGTGTAGCCGTTGCCGTCGTTGTCCACCCGATCCTGGCAGCGCTCGAGGGTGTCCTCGGGGGTGCGGCAGGCGACGAGCACCTTGACGCAGTCCGGGTCCGCGCAGTCGGTCTTGCCGTCGAAGTCGTTGTCGACGCCATCGGCGCACTCGCTCTCGGTGCACGACGCGATCCCCGCGCACCCCGAGTCATCGCAGTCGGTGAAGCCGTCCTCGTCGTTGTCCTTGCCGTCGACGCAGGTGTCGAGGGCGTCCTCGTCGCAGACGTGCACCAGCGGGTTGTTCGAGCAGCCGAAGTCGCCGCAGTCGGTGAACCCGTTCGAGTCGTTGTCGATCCCGTCGCTGCACTCGTCGTTGGTCTGCTCACGGACGCAGCAGAACTCGGGCACGCTGTTGCAGTTGGGGTCGCCGCAGTCGAACTGGCCGGTGTTGTCGTTGTCGACCTGGTCGTGGCACAGCAGGAACGTCGACTCGGCGCGCCCGTCGGGGTACGGCGAGACGATCTCACCGCACTGGTGGGAGTCGTAGATGCAGTCCGCGTCGTCGCAGTCGATGAGCCCGTCACCGTCGTTGTCGATGTGGTCGCTGCAGGCGAGGTCGTTGGTCTCGTAGCCGAGCGGAGCCGTCAGGGGCCGCGTGAAGTCACAGCCGGCGACCTGTAGCAGGCCGAGGGCGGCGAGGGCGGCGCCGGCGACGCCCGCGAGGGTCGATCGGCGCATGAGGTTCACCACTTCAGGCACACGGCCTTGCCACCGCCGAACCGGCGCTTGAAGTCCACGTAGTAGCTGCAGCTCGTGATGCCCGCGCGCCCGATGCGCCCCGCGACGCGGAGCTCCTCGAGGGCCGTGGCCAGCGCCGCGGCGTCATCGGGAGAGACGAGCTGCGCGCTGTAGTCCTGCTTCATCGCGAACTTGCGGAGGAGGGTGTCGAGGCGCGCGTCGTCGTAGTTGCCGATGAACCCGGCGAGGCGCGCGTCGGCGCGCAGGGCCTGGGTCGCGTCGGCCACCCGCTCGGGCGACTCGAAGCCGACGTCGCAGACCTCCTGGCACTCGGTGTACGCGTCGTCGTGGCGCCACTTGATGGACGACCCGTCGCGCGACGACACGAGGCGGTTGTAGGTCTTCTGACCCTCGGTCGCCTCGACCGTCGAGTGGAGCGAGGTGAGGACGTAGTCGGGCACGCCGTGGGCCCAGATCCCACGCTTGGCGGCGATCGCCTCCGCTTGGGCCGCGAGCAGCTCGGGGCGCGCCGGCTCGGAGGAGATCGACATCGCGTGGGCGAGGCCCTTGCGGACCTGGTCCACCGCGAGGTCGGGGCACCACCAGAGGGTACGGCCGTAGGTGTCGGTGCTGAGGTCCGACTCGCAGTGCCACTCGCCGTTGCGCCCGTTCAGGGTCGCGAGCTTGGCGATGACGTAGAGCTCCTTGTAGGTCCAGTCACCCCACTGGTGTACCGGCCCGTGGCTCTCGAGGGTGTTGAACCCGGCCAGGCGGGCCTTGCCCCCCTCGTACTGCCCCGCGAGGACGCGGAAGCTGTCACCGTCGTTGAAGAAGACGGGCGCCGGCACGCCGTTGAGGAAGACCTTCGTCGCCGGCTCCGCGAGGGCCGAGCCACCCGCGCCGACGAGGAAGACAACGACGAGTCCGCCGACGACCCGCTGCCGCCAGCCACGCCGTCGTGCATTGGGGAGGACCTGTGTCATAGCGGGCTCCTTCGCGGTTCGCCTTCGAGTCGCGGGGATATTGTCCATCGGACAGGCCGATGGCAAGCGACAAATCGACGAACACTCCGCGCTGACCGCACGCCACTCGGCGGCCTCAACCGCACCGCGGTCGCGACGGGTCAGTGTTTCTAGGGGACCGAGGGCAATAGCGCTTCGCGGCCATTTCCCGCAGTCCCCTTCGCCGCACGAGCGGCGGGTGGAGGCGGCGGCGGCGCCAGGATCGGTGATCCTGGCGCCGCGAGGAGAAGCACGCGTGGGTGCTCTTCCCCGCGGGCTGCGAGACCCCAAAGCAGAACGCCCGGGGGATCGGATCCCCCCGGGCGTCTGCGTGTCAGATCTCTAAGGGCCCGTGCCGGAATACATTGATCGGATGGCCAAGGAGGCGTCGTCAGGTGCGTGTTCCCGGAAGCGAAGGCCGACCGGGCGTCTTCCGAGCTTTTGGGGACGCGCAGATGGCGGCGGACCCGCCGGCAAGACGGCAAGTTATTCCGGCACGGGCCCTAAAGCGGAGCGTGTGTCCGCGCTCGGCGGGCCTCGACGTCGTGTCCGTCGAGGCCCGTCACTTGCGCTATGTCAATAGTCCACCGGGCACTGGTCGACGGTGCCGCGGACGTCGTCGGTGAGCTCCATGATGTTGAACTGCACGCGGCGGTTGAGGCGCCGGATCTCGGCCTCATTCGGGTTCGGCTCCTTCTTCGAGCCCGGCTCGCAGGTGCAGCCCGGCGAGCAGCGATCACAGACCTTCTTGTGGTCGTTCGGGTCGAGCGGCTTGCGCTCGCCGTAGCCCTTGGCCTGCAGCCGCTCCTTGGCGATGCCCTTCTTGATCAGGTACTTGACCACCGAGTCGACCCGCCGCTGGGACAGGCTGTCGTTGTACTTGGTGGCCCCGTGCCAGTCGGTGTGGCCCTCGACGCGGATCTTGGAGGCGCACTTCTTCTCGATGAGCACCTGCGCGACGGCGTCGAGCAGCGGGTGGCTGTCGGGCGAGAGCGCGGCGCTGTTGTAACGGAACTGCACCATCTGGGTGATGATGATCTGGCCGCACTGGCAGCTGGCGATGACCATCGGGCAGCCCGGGTAGGGCTTCTTCGCGTCCTGCCACTTCCACGGCGGCTCGAAGCCCTTCGCCTTGAGGTCGGCCTCGTTCATGCCCGGGGCGTCGCGGCAGATGCCGAAGCCGGGGTAGGCCGAGTCGATGGCCGGCCCGTCGTTGACGTCGAGCTCGCCGTCGCCGTCGTTGTCGAGGTCGGGGCAGCCGTCCTCGTCCTCGAAGCCGTCCTTGTCCTCCGGGTTGTCGCGGCACTGGCCGTAGCCGGTGGCGTCCTTGGCGCCGTCGTCGACGTCGAGCACGCCGTCGCCGTCGTTGTCGGGCTCGGGGCAGCCGTCCTCGTCCTGGTAGCCGTCCTTGTCCTCGGCGGTGGCCGTGAACTCGGGCTTGTCGGCGTCGACCCCGCGGCACACGCCGAAGCCGGGGAAGTTCGCGTCAGCGGCGCCGTCGCGCACGTCGGGGATGCCGTCTTGGTCGTTGTCCTTGTCCGGGCAACCGTCGGCGTCCTCGAAGCCGTCCTTGTCCTCGGGGTTGTCACGGCACCTGCCGAAGCCGGTGCTGTCGGGGGCGCCGTCGCTGACGTCGGGCACGCCGTCCTTGTCGTTGTCGAGGTCGGGGCAGCCGTCGCCGTCCTCGAAGCCGTCGAAGTCCTCGGGGGCCTCGGGGCACTCGTCGATCCGGCTGCACAGCCCATCGCCGTCGGGGTCCTGGCAGCGCGGCACGTAGCCGAAGCTCAGAAACAGGCGATAGTCCGGCGAGCCGAAGCCCTCGGTCAGGCCGAAGCCGGCGCCGGCGGTGCCGACGAAGTCACCCAGCGTCAGCTCCGCGGCGACGTCGAGCTCGATCGGCGTCGAGCGCAGGTCGCTCACGGTCTGGGTCGGGTCGGACGGGTCGACGTTCTTGTCGAGGGGGATCGCGCCGAACACGCTCGCGAGCACCTTCAGCTCGTCGAGCGGGGTCGGCACGCGCACGCCCACGCCCCAGGTGATGGCGTCATCGACGACGAGGTTGTTGACCTCGGTGGTCGGGCGCAGGTGGTAGCCGACGTTGCCGACCACGCTGAAGCCGCTGTCGCGGTCGGTCCAGTCGAGCGCGATCTTCGGCTCGAGCCGGACGGCGCCGTCGGAGGTGAAGTTGTCCTGGCTGCCGGTGGGCAGCGACAGGTTGAGGAGCACGGCGAGCCCGAAGCCGCCGGCGTCGGCGGCGTCGATGATCTTCACCTTCGGGATGAGGCGCAGGTCCCCGAGCACGAAGGAGTCGAGCTTGCGGTTGAACACCTGCTCGTCGCTGCCCGACTGGTTCAGCACGAAGGGCATCACCACGCTGAGCTCGACGACGTTCGCGAAGCCGAAGGACAGCCACAGGTCGGCCTTGACCTGGTGCTCGATGACCCGGCTCAGCACCTGGGTGTCGTCCCCGGTGACGACCTGCAGCGGATCGTCGAGGTACTGGAAGAACAGGCCCGCCGACGGCAGGAGGTGTCCGAGCACCTGGCTCGACGACAGGTTCAGCAGGTTGATGCCCTGATCGGGCATCGGCTCGAAGCGCTCGGTGTAGAAGCCGGGCGGCTGCGCCTGCGCCAGCGCTACCCCGCCGAAGCCGAGGACTAGCGCGGTGGTGAGCAGCGCGATTCTCGTGCGCATGAAGATTCCCCTTGGTTTCGAACAGTGGGGTGAACGGTGGTTGGGATCGTCTCGGTCGGTAAGAAACACACTCATAGCGGCTCCGTCGCCCCTGTCAACGCGGACGTGCAACAGCTCATGGCGTCGCGTAGGGCATCTTGCACTGTTTGACCGTCCCGTCCGGGTCCTGGAGCTCCAGCACGCGGAAGACGGACCGGCGATTCTGGGCGCGCACTTGCGCCTCATTGGGGTCGGGGTCGCGGGGCGAGCCGACCTCGCAGCTGCAGCCGACGCTGCACCGGCGGCACACCCTGTCATGGAACGCGTCGCCGGGGTCGAGCGGCCAGCGCTCGCCGTAACCGGCGGTCTCGAACCGCGCGCGGGACAGGCCCTTGCCGACGAGATAGTCGACCACCGACTCGGCCCGCTTGCGCGACAGGTCCTCATTGTAACCCTCGGGGCCGTGCCAGTCGGTGTGCCCCTCGACGCGCAGCCTTGTGAGGCACGGCGTGTCGATCAGCAGCTGCGCCACCTCGTCGAGCACCCGCTGGCTGTCGTCGGTCAGCCCCCAGCGGCCATACTTGAAGTTGATCTTGTGCGGGATCTGGAGCTTGCCGCACTGGCACCGCGGGGTCGGCACGGAGTGGCACCCCGGCCACACGGTGTCGGGGTCCTTGTAGCGCCACGGGGGCGCGAGGCCCTTGTCGCGCAGCGCCTGCTCGGTCGGCCCCGCGCCGTCGCGGCACACGCCGAAGCCCGGATAGTCCGGGTCGTAGAGCGGCCCATCGACGACGTCGGGCACGCCATCGGCGTCGTTGTCCGGGTCGGGGCAGCCGTCGCCGTCCAGCCAACCGTCGATGTCCTCCTTGGCGGCCTCGAACCCCGGCGCGTCCGCGTCGACCCCGCGGCAACGCCCAAAGCCCGGGAAGGCGGCGTCCACGGCCGGGCCGTCGACCTCGTCCGCGACGCCGTCACCGTCGTTGTCCGCCTCCGGGCAGCCGTCCGCGTCCTGGTAGCCGTCCTTGTCTTCCGGCTCGTCGCGGCACAGGCCAAAGCCCGGCCGCGCGGGGTCGCCGGCGCCGTCGGTCAGGTCCGGCACGCCGTCCTGGTCGTTGTCAGGGTCCGGGCAGCCGTCGGCGTCCTCGAAGCCGTCCTGGTCTTCGGGCAGGTCGCGGCAGCGGCCGAAGCCGGTCCCGTCCGGGGCGCCGTCAGCCACGTCGGGGACGCCGTCGCGGTCGTTGTCGAGGTCCGGGCAGCCGTCGGAGTCCTCGAAGCCGTCCCGATCCTCGGGGGCGTCCGGGCAGGCGTCGTCGCGGCGGCAGATCGAGTCCCCGTCGCCATCGTCGCAGCGCGGGACGTAGCCGAAGGAGAGCCACAGCCGGTAGTCCGGGGCGCCGACGCCCTGGCTCAGCCCGGTCCCGAGCCCGCCCTGGACCACGAAGTCGCTCCAGGCGTACTCGACCCCGCCGTCGAGCTCGACCGGCGTGGCGCGACCGTCGGCGGTGGGGGTGGTCGTGTGGGGGACCACGTCGTCCTCGAGCGGGACGGTTCCGAACACGCTGGCGATCACCTTCAGCTCGTCGAGGGGCGTCGGGACGCGCACGCCGAGGCCCCAGCCCAGGGCGTCGTCGATGACGAGGTTGTGGATGGCCGACCGCGGCCGCAGCTGGTAGCCGAGGTTGCCGACGACCCCGAAGCCGGAGTCGGCGTCGGTCCAGTCCAGCACGATCCGCGGCGTGAAGCGGACCCCGCCATCAGAGGTGAAGTCGGCCTCGCTGCCGCTCGGCAGGGCGAGGTCCAACAGCACCGCCAGGCCGAAGCCCGCGGCGTCCTCGGCGCTCAGCAGCTTCACCTTCCCGATGATGCGCACGTCGCCGGCGGCGGCGGCCGCGACCTGCTCGCCGGGGCGCGACAGGATGCCGAGGTCCTGGCCGGCCTGGTTCAAGACCAGCGGCAGCACGACGCCCAGCTCGAGCGTGTTCGCGAACCCCATCGAGACCCACAGGTCCGCCTTCAGCTGGCGCTCGATGAGGCGCCCGAGGACGCGCTGCGCGCTGTCGTCGGTCACGACCTGCAGCGGATCGTCGAGGTACTGAAGAAACACCCCCGCGCTCAGCTCGAGGTGCCCGAGGACGCGGCTCGTCGCCAGGTTGAGGAGGTTCAGGCCCTGGGTCGGGAGCGGCTCGAAGTGCTCGGAGTAGAAGCCCTTGTCCTGGGCGACAGCGGCGCGGGGGGCCGCGAGCCACGAAGCCGCGGCGAGCGAGAGGGCGGCCGCCCAACGCCAGGTGCGCCGACCGGGATGATCACCAGCTGGAGACATGTTGGTCACTCCGAGCCTGCTGCGGGAGCGCAGAGGGTGGGCAGATGAGGCTGCCTGTTCACCGCGGAGGCGGCGTAGGTGTTTCGCGCGGAGGGTGCGCGGCAGCATAGACGATGACGGCCGCCTTGTAGACCCCCTCCCGACGATTTTCCAGCGCGGCCCGTGAGGAGCGTGCTAAGAGCGCCCGCGATGGATGCCACGCCCAACCGTCGCCAACGCCGGCTCCCGGCGAGCGAGGACGCGCTCGCGGAGCTCGCGGTCGCCTACCTCGAGCGGTTCCCGACGACCGCGGCGCGCGCGGCGCTCTATCTGGGTCGCAAGACGGGTGAGGCGGTCGCGGAGGGGTTGTGCAGCCCATCGGACGCCCAGGCTTGGGTGGTCGCCGTAGTGCAGCGCATGAAGCGCGCGCGGGTGCTCGACGATCGGCGCTGGGCCGAGAGTCGGGCGCGGGTGTTGCATCGGCGCGGTCGTGCCCTGCGGGTGATCCGGCGGGATCTCGTGACCCACGGGGTCGAGCCCGAGCTCGTCGAGGGCGCCCTCGACGCGCTCGCCGAGGAGCACGGTGACGTCGAGCTGAGCGCCGCCCGGGCGCTGGCCCGGCGACGTCGCCTGGGCCCGTTCGCGCAGCCGCACCAGCGCGCCGAGCTGCGCGAGCGCCACCTCGCCGTGTTGGCGCGGGCCGGCTTCTCGTTCACCGTCGCGCGGCGGGTCATCGACGAGCCGGCGGACGACGCCAGCCCATGGACTTCTTTGACGCCGCGTGACGAGTCGCAGGCGGCGACGTAGGGTTTTCGTAACGCAGCGGGCCGCGATCGTTACGAGGTCGTAACGTCGGCGCGCGGCAGAGGGAGGCAGCCTGATGGCGCGATGGACGGTGGCCAACAGCCGCGATCTGTATAACGTCGAGGCCTGGGGTGCCGGGCTCTTCGACGTGAACGACCAGGGTCACGCGATCGTGACCACGCCGCGAGGCAAGCTGGACATCAAACAGATCGTCGATGACTGCGTGCGCCGCGGCATACGCCTCCCGCTCCTGATCCGCCTGCCCGACGTCCTCGAAGAACGCGTCAACGCCCTCGCCGGGACCTTCCGCGACGTCATCGCGGAGGAGAGCTACGGCGGCCGCTACCGGGGCGTCTACCCGATCAAGGTCAACCAGGAGCGCCACATCGTCGAAGACATCGTGGCCAACGAGCGGCGCTGGGGGATGGGGCTCGAGGCCGGCTCGAAGCCCGAGCTGCTCATCGCGCTGGCCCGGGTCGACGACCCCGACGCGCTCATCATCATCAACGGCTACAAGGACGAGGAGCTCATCATGATGGCCGTGGCCGCCCGGCAGCTCGGGCGGAACACGATCATCGTCATCGAGCAGCCCTGGGAGCTGCCGATGGTGATCAAGGCCGCGACCGCGCTCGGCGTGCGCCCGGCGATCGGGGTGCGGGTCAAGCTCGGCAGCTCCGGCTCCGGGCGCTGGGCGGAGAGCTCCGGCGATCGCGCGAAGTTCGGGCTCACGGTGCGCGAGATCCTCGACCTGGTGAAGAAGCTCGAGGCCAGCGGTGACCTCGACATGCTCCAGCTGCTGCACTTCCACATCGGCAGCCAGGTGACCTCGATCCGGAGCCTCGGCGACGCGGTCCACGAGGGGGCGCGGGTCTTCACGGCGCTCGGCACCGCCGGCGTCCCGCTGCGCTACTTCGACGTCGGTGGCGGGCTCGCGGTCGACTACGACGGCAGCCGCACGGACTTCGAGTCGTCGATGAACTACGACCTGCGCGAGTACGTGTCGGTCGTGGTCCGCACCATCAAGGCGACCTGCGACGAGGCCGAGATCGCGCACCCGGACATCGTCACCGAGTCCGGCCGCTCGCTCGTCGCGCACTCGACGCTGCTGGTCACCCAGGTGCTCGACTCCGCGAGCATCCACGGCCCGAGCGAGATCCCCGCGGAGGAGGCGACCGACCACCAGAGCGTGAAGTCGCTCCGCAAGATCTACGACAACATCAACTCCCGGGCGCCCCAGCGGTCCTACCACGAGGCGATGGCCATCCGGGACGACGCCTTCTCGCGCTTTCTGCTCGGCGCGGCGGATCTCGAGGAGCGCGCGATGGTCGAGGAGGCGTTCTACACGATCTGTCGCCGCATCGTGCGCCTCACCCGCGAGCCGATGCACGAGGAGCTCGAGAGCCTTCCGCGCGACCTCGCCGACAACTACTTCTGCAACTTCAGCGTGTTCCAGTCGGTGCCCGACTCCTGGGCCGTCGGCCAGCTGTTTCCGATCATGCCGCTGTCGCGCCTCGACGAGAAGCCGACGCGCCAGGGCATCATCAGCGACCTGACCTGCGACTCGGACGGCAAGATCGACAAGTTCATCGACCGGCGCGACGTCCGGCGGACCCTCGATCTCCACGACCCCAAGGAGGGCGAGCCGTACTACCTCGGCATCTTCCTCCTCGGCGCCTACCAGGAGACCCTCGGCGACCTCCACAACCTGTTCGGCGACACCAACGCCATCCACGTGACGGCGACCAGCGACACGGCCGGCTACCGCATCGACAACTTCATCGAGGGCGACACCGTCGAGGAGGTCCTCGGCTACCTCCAGTACAGCCGCAAGTCCCTGCTCGAGCCGCTGCGCCGCTCGGTCGAGCGCGCCTACGGCGACGGCACCCTGACCTTCGAGGTCGGCAACCGCCTGACGGAGACGTTCCTCTCGCTCTTGCGAGCGTACACCTACCTCGGATGACACACGGGGCGGAGGCTGGCCCGGGACACCTCAATCAGAACTCGCTTCGCGGCGTTCTGGTTGAGGTCCTGGCCAGCCTTCGCCGCGTTGCGCGCGTCAGTCCTTCAGGACGTAGGCGAACAGCAGGGGCGCGCAGATGGTGGCGTCGGACTGCACCATGAACTTCGGCGTGTCGACGTGGAGCTTGCCCCAGGTGATCTTCTCGTTGGGGACGGCGCCGGAGTAGCCGCCGTAGCTCGTCACGGCGTCCGAGATCTGCGCGAAGTAGCCCCACAGCGGGATGTCCATGCTGAGGTCCTGGATCAGGGCCGGCACGGCGCAGATGGCGAAGTCCCCGGCGATGCCGCCGCCGACCTGGAAGAAGCCGACGCTGGGGTGGCTCACGCCGTCGCCGCAGTTGGCCAGGTACCAGCGCATCAGCTGCTCCATCTGCGCAGTCCCGGTCGCGACGCAGCCGTGCCCGCTGAGGCCCTCGCGGAAGACGAAGGCGGCGAACATGTTGCCGGTGGTGCTGTCCTCCCAGCCGGGGGTGTAGACCGGCACCCCCATCTCCTTGGCGGCGAGGAGCCAGCTGTCGGTGGTCGGGGCCTGGAAGTGCTGGGCGATGTCGGGCTCGCCGAGGACGTCCATCATGAACTCCGAGGGGCGCAAGGTCACACCGCGCTCGGTCGCGTCGGTCCAGCGCCGGTGCAGGCGCTTCTCGATGTGGCGCATGACGGTCTCGGGGATGCAGGTGTCGGTGACGCGGTTCATGCCGCGCTCGAGCAGCGCCGCCTCGTCCGCGGCCGACAGCGCGCGCCAGTCCTGGATCGTCTCGTACTCGTCGCACGCCAGCAGGGTGAAGACGTCCTCTTCCAGGTTGGCCCCGGTGCAGCTGATGGCGTGGACCTTGCCGGCACGGATCATACGCGAGAGGATCCGCCCGAGGCGCGCCGTGCTCATGGCGCCGGCCAGGGTCACCATCATCTTGCCGCCGGCGTCGATGTGCGCCTCGTAGGCGCGCGCCGCCGCCACGAGCTCGCGGCTGTTGAAGTGCAGGAAGTGGTTCTCCATGAAGTCGCGTACGGCAGGCATCGTTGTGAGCTCCGTGGCGGCGCGGCGGTGAACGGCGCGCGGGCAGGGGTCAGAGGACTCGGTCGGCCCCGGCGGGGCCAGAGTGGCGCGGATGATACGAAACGGTAGCAGCAGGCGCCACCAGGCGGCGGCGAGGCGCGCCCTCCGACCGGCCTCGGAGCCGCAGGAGCTGGGCCTGTGAGGCCTCCCGCCCGGTCCCCGGAGCGTGGCCCTCGTCTTGCAAGGCGCGCTGCACGTCGGGGCTGATACCACGCGCACGGCGCGCGCGGAAAGCCCTCAACTGGAGCGCGCATGAGCCCTGTGGTGGATGGTGTCTTCGTCGCCCCCTGCGCCTTTGGCCGGGGCCTCTTCGCGGCCCGCCGCTACGCGGCCGGCGAGCGCGTCCTGCGCTTCGTCGGTCCCGAGCGCGAGGACCCGCGAGACGGCAGCCGGGAGGAGTCGAACCTCGTCCAGATCGGGCTCGACCGCTATCTCTTCCCGGACGAGCCCTGGGTCTACGTCAACCACTCCTGTCTCCCGAACACGGCGTTTCGCGACGACGCCGTGACGCTCTACGCCATCGCCCCGATCGAGCGCGGCGAGGAGCTGTTCTTCGACTACTCGACGAGCATCCTGAGAGACCCCTGGACGATGGGGTGTGGCTGCGGTCACGCCGACTGTCGCGGGATCATCGGCGAGTTCCCCGCCCTCCCCCCCTCGGTCCAGCGCCGCTACCTCGAGCGCGGTCACGTGCCGTCCTTCGTCCGCGACCACCTCGGGTTCGCGCCCGGCGGCGAGGCGTTCAAGCGCCGTGCGAGCTGACGCGACGACCAGGCGGGCGCGACGGCCGATCGTTTATTGCGCTTGCGAATCATCACGTTTACCGTCTCGCTTCGGTCGCCGCGCGCGGCCGGAGCGCCCGTCGACGCGCGGCAGAGACCGCCGGAGGGGTAATTTGGGACACGTCTCCTCGTCTCCGGCGCTCCGCGTGCGCCATCGCGCGTCCATCTTGACGCTCACCGCAGCGACGCTCGCGCTCATCGCGGTCGCCGCGCCGGGGAAGGCCTACGCCGATCCCGCGCAAAAAACGGTGCTGCTCATCGGGGACTCGAACATCTTCGGCCACCTCGGAAAGGCGCTCGAGGCCGACCTGCGCGCCGAAGGCTACCGCGTCGTGCGCCGCGGCAAGCCGACGAGCGGCCTGGCGCGCCCCGACTTCTTCGACTGGTTCGTGGAGGCCCGGCGCCTCGTCGACGCCGCGCGCCCCGACACCGTCATCATGCTCTTCGGGGGCAACGACGGGCAGCGGCTGCGCTTTCGCGACCGCGCCCTCGGCACCATCTTCTGGGAGGACGAGGCGCGCTGGAACGTGGTCTACGAGACGCGCATCCGGCGGCTGATGGAGTACCTGCAGGCGGACGGGCGGCGGGTGGTGCTCTTGTCGCCGACCAACCGCGCCTCCCCGCGCGCCCGGATGCGCATGGGGCGCGTCCGCGGGGCGATGCAGCGCGCGGTCCGCGACCTCGAGCGGGTGACCTACGTGGACATGTTCCCGTTCAGCTCCGACGAGCGCGGGCGCTGGCTCCAGACGGGACACGACGAGCGCGGGCGCCCGGTCGCTTACCGAAGAGGCGACGGCATCCACCTGACCACCGCGGGCGGCGTCGAGGTCGCGCGGCGGGTGCTGCCCACCCTCAACCGGGTCCTGTAGCCGCAGCGAGAGCGGGCGCGGAGCCGAGGCCGAGGCCGAGGCCGGGCGGGCGGGGAAGCGCGAGGGTGCGCGGACGCGTGGGGCCGTGCGGGCGCGCGACCGTCCCGAACGTCCCGTGGGTGACACACCCGGAGACGCGCCTGCCACGCGGAGCTGCGTCCCGGTCGTGGCAAACGGGACACACCGCGACGCCAAAGAGACACGGTGCCGCCCCACCACACCACATAAGCGGATGAATACATTCAACTGTGCGCGCTGGCACGGCGCTCGCAGATGGGGGGCCGAGGGTTCGCGTCGGCCGGCTCGGGGAGGTCTTGACGGCGGGAGCTCGCGAAGCACGCCCCGCGCCCGCCCCCCGGGCCAACCAGGAGGACCGCCGTGACGCCCACCGTGACGCTCACGTTCGTGGCCGCGTGGCTCAGCGCGCAGCCCGCGCCGAGCCGCCCGAACCCCGACGAGCACGTGACCCTGCCGCTCACCGCCTGGTCGACCCTCGTCGACAGCGCGACCCCGCCCAGCGACGTGTCGCGCCCCCCGCAACCCGTCGTCCACGCCCAGCGCACCATCACCGGGGCCTTCGACAAGGGGCTCCTCGAGGCGACGCTCGAGGCGCGCTTCGAGGTCTACGACGACCAGGGCTACCTCCAGGTCCCGGTCCTCGACGACTCCGCCTCCCCCGGCGAGGTGACCCTCAACGGGCAGCCCACCAGCCTCGTCGCCCAGGACGGCATGTACACCGTCGGGGTCGAGGAGCCAGGCGCCTACGACGTCCGCGTGACGTTCTTCCGCGGCCAGGAGCAGGATCGCTTCGCCCGCCGCCTCCAGCTGCGCCTCCCGGCGGGCGGCGTCACGGCGATCTCGGTGCTCGTCCCCGAGCACGACATCGCCCCGCGCCTCGCCGGCGGGGTGATCACCGGCGCCGCCCCCGAGGGCCCCGGGACGCGGGTCACGGGCTTCCTCGACGCGAGCGGGCAGCTCGACCTCGCCTGGGCGCGCACGGTGGACCACAAGGGCGCCGCGGACGTGAAGACCGAGGCCGCCATCCGCACCATCGCGACGGTCGACGAGGGCCTCGTGCGCGGCGTCTCCGTCGTCGACGTGACCGTGACGGCCGGCGAGACCGACCGCATCGACCTCCGCCTGCCCCCGGGGGTCGAGGTGCTCGACGTCACCGGGCCGGCCGTCCTCCAGTGGCGCCCCGACCTGGCCGACCGGAGCCGCCTCGAGGTGCTGCTGCGCTACCTCGTCGCGGATCGCGCGCGCGTGGTCGTGCGCTTCCAGCACCCGGTCGTCTCCCCCGATCGCGTCGAGCTCGCCACCATCCTGGCCGCCCCCGGCGTGCCGATGAGCGGCGTCCTCGGGGTCCAGGCGCCGGCGGGCCTCGACATCACCGTCAGGGAGGTCGCGAGGGCCCAGAGCGCCTCCCTCCGCGAGCTCCCGTCGGAGCTCACCGGGTTGACCAACAAGCCCCTGCTGTACGGCTTCCGCTTCACCGAGCCGCCGCAGATCGCGCTCTCCGTCGCCCACCACGAGCAGGTGCCGCTGACCAGCACGCTCATCGACGAGCTACAGGCCTCCACCGTGCTCCTCGCCGACGGATCGCGGATCACCAAGCTCCGCCTCGACATCCGCAACAACACCCGCCAGTACCTCGCCGTGACGGTCCCGCCTGGGGCCGAGGTGACCCACGCGCTGCTCGACGGGCAGACCGTCCGCCCCGCCGCGCCGGCCGACGCCGGCGACGGAGCGCTGCTGTTCTCGCTGCGGCAGTCCGAGCGCATCGACCCCGAGAGCGGCCGCGTCCACGTCGTGCAGCGCAACGAGAGCCTCGGCTCGATCGCCCACTACTACTACGCCGACCCCGGCAAGTGGACGCTGGTCCTCGACGCGAACCAGGGCACGCTCCACGGCAACAGCATGATCCGCGTCGGCCAGACCCTGAGCATCCCGACCGACGGCCCGCTGACCGTCGAGGAGAGCGCCTTCGTGCTCGAGCTGGCCTACCGCGAGCCCGGCGGCGGTGGCCTCAGCGCCTTCGGCAGCGAGCAGGTCGCGCTGCCCGGCTTCGACGTCGACGCCATGAAGGTCGTCTGGCACCTCTACCTCCCCGACGACCTCGAGCCGCTCGACTTCGACACCGCGCTGACCGCGTACGACGCGCGCCGCTTCGGGCTCTTGCGCCGCGTCGGCGACTTCCTCGACGTCGTCTTCGGGACGTCGGACGCCCAGGCCGGGGGCTACGAGAGCATCCTCCAGCGCCGCAAGGTCATCTACCGCGAGGAGGTCGAGAAGAAGGACCTCGCCGAGGTGGCCCCGGCGACCTTCCCGCTGGTCGGGACGCGCTACCGCTTCAAGCGCGTCCTCGGAGACGGCGAGCCGCCGCGCATCACGGTCGCCTACCTGAGCGGCGGCGCGGGTGACGTGGCCCGCGCCCTGGCGTTTCTGCTGATGTTCGCCCTGACGACGCTGGCCCTGCGGCGCCAGGGCCGCTGGTGGGAGAAGGCGATCGCCGGCCTCGGCACCGCGGCCCTGATGGTCGCGGCGCACTACGTCCTCGGGGTGCACCGGCTCATCCTGTGGGCGGCGATCGCGGCGACGGTGGTGGCGATCTTCCGAGCGCGCGACCTGCGCCCGCGCGGCGCCCTAGCGGCGGTGCTGCGCGAGCCGTGGCGCCTGCTCGAGCTGGCGACCGTCGGCAACCTCGTGCGCGCGGCGCTCCTGCTCGTCGCCGCCCGCGCGATGCTCGGGTGGCCGCCGCTCCAGCCCTTCGTCCTGCTCCTCGTCCTGCTCGTGTGGTGGCGCCGCTGGGTGCGCCGCGACGCGATCGTCGCGCCGGAGGTCCCCGCCCATGCGTAGCTCTCACCTGCCCTTGGTGGCGCTCGTCCTGGCCTCGCTCGCGACCCCGGCGGCGGCGCAGCCCTCCAGCGCCCCGGACTTCGACGCCATCATGGCCCCGCAGGGCGAGCTGCGGGAGCCGATCACGGTCACCCCCGCGCGGCCGTGGGACGAGCCCCAGGTCGCGTCGGGCGGCGCCATCGAGGTGTCACTCCCCACCTTCCAGGCGCTGTGGGAGCAGACCCGGGCGACGGCGCGCGCGCTGTCGAGCGGGCGCCTCGGGCCCGCGCTGGTCCTGGGCGCGGCCCGCTACTCGGGGCGGGCCGTCGACGGGGCGCTGCACCTCGACGTCGACCTGTCGCTGACCCTCGGCCGCCCCGGCGCCTGGAAGACGGTGCCCCTCGTCGGCGAGGGCGCGGTGCTCGTGTCCGCCGAGGTCGACGGCGCGGCCATCGGGGTCACGACGCGCAGCGGCTATCACGTGTGGCTGACCCGCAAGACCGGCGAGGTGGTGGTCCACATGAAGCTCCTCGTGGCGCCCCGGGGCCCGCGCGGGTCGATCGAGTACGACCTGGTGACGCCGCGGACGCCGGTCACGAGCTTCTCGTGTCGCTTCCCGGTGGCGGGGCTCGAGCCGCGGGTGGACGACACCGTGCGCTCGGAGGTGACCTCGGACGCGGACAGCACGACCCTCACCGCGACCCTGCGCCCCACGACGCGGATCCACCTCGTCGGCTTTCGGGACCTCGGCGACAGCGCCGGCACCCAGGCGCGGGTCTACGCCGAGAGCCTCAACCTGCTGAGCGTCGATGACGGGGCGCTCGAGCTGTTCAGCGAGATCAAGTACACGATCCTCTACGCCGGCACGAAGCGCTTCGACGTGCTTGTGCCGCCGGGGCTGACCGTCGTGTCGGCGGACGGGCGCGGGGCGTTCCGCTACGAGCTCGAGGAGCGGGACGACGGCACCCTGGTCCGCGGGGAGACCGCCTACCCGATCCGCGACGACTACGCCGTCTCGCTGCGCCTGCGGCGCGAGACCAAGAAGGGGGGCGAGCGCTTCCGGGTGCCGCTGCCAAAGAACCTCGGGGTCGAGCGCGACGCCGGCTGGGTCGCGGTGGAGGTCCCGGGGAAGATGCGCCTCGAGGAGGCGTCCCGCGGTGAGGGGCTGAGCGCGATCGACACCCGCCAGCTGCCGCCGGAGCTCGTGCGGAGCTCGGTGAGCCCAATCCTGCGCGCGTACCACTACACCACCTCGGAGGCGCCGCTCGAGCTGGCGGTGACCCGCCTGCCCGAGCGCGACATCGCCTCGGAGAGCGTCGATCGGGTCGAGGCGAGCACGGTCGTCTCCCGCGAGGGGGTCGCGCTCACGGAGCTCCACCTGACGCTGCGCAACCGCCTGCGGCCCGGGCTCGCGCTGACCCTGCCGGCGAGCGCCGAGGTCCGCTCCGTGCTGCTCGACGGCGCGCCGACCAAGCCGAGCCGAGACCAGGCCGGGCGGCTGCTCCTGCCGCTCAAGCGGTCCGCCGGCGCGGCGTCCTCGCTGACCCCGATCGACGTGCAGCTCGTCTACGAGGAGCACCAGAGCGGCTTCGGCTGGATCGGGAGCCACGCCCTGGGGCTCCCGGCGCTCGAGCTGCCGGTGGCGGTCGTCGAGTGGCGGGTCTACCTCCCCTCCGACCACCGCTACGGCGCGTTCGACGGCGACGTCGGCGAGGGCTACACCGACGGCCGATGGAGCCAGGCGGTCGTCGCCGACAGCGGGAGCGACGAGAGCGGCGGCGGCGACCTGGACGGCGCCTTTGACGAGGGAGCGCCGAGCGTCGAGACCGCTGAGACCGGGGCGATGCCGGTGCGCATCACCCTGCCGACGGCGGGGCGACAGGTGACCTACAGCCGCTTCTGGGTGCCCGCGGAGGAGGCGGTGATGACGCGCTTCCGCTACGTCGCGGGCTGGGTCCCGGCGGCGGGCGAGCTGCTGGCCGGGCTGCTGCTCGTGCTGGGCGCGTGGTTGGTGGCCGGGCGGCGCAAGGACCTGCCCGGCGTGCTGGTGCGCGCGGGCGGCGCAGCGCTGGTCGTCGCCGGGGGCGCCGGGGTGGTCCTGATCAGCAGCGCACACAAGCTGATCCCGTTTCTCGTGTTGGCGCTCATCGCTGTGATGCTGCATCGCAAGACGATCCCCGTCGCGTGGCGGAGCCTGCGCGAGTGGTCGACGCGTGTGCCGGAGCGCTACCGCGGGCGGGAGGCGCGGCTCGAGCGGACGGTGCCGTGGCGCGGAGTCGGGCGGGTGGTGCTGCTGGTCGCGCTGGTGTTGGTCGGCCTGGCGCTGCTCGACGACGCGCTGCAGATCGCCGTCGGGGTGCTCGAGGGCTGAGGGTCGGCCCGCCCTCGCGCGGCGGGGGGCGGGCCGCCGCGCGAGGCCGCTTGCGGGTTCGCCGCGACGAGACGATGATGCGGGCCGTGACCGTGTCGGCCCCCGAAACGCCCGAGGCGGCTGCTCCTGGCGGAGCTCCCGCGCCCCCTACCGAGCCCGCTCCGGACGCGTCGGACGCGCTCCGGATCAAGTGGTACCGGCGCTTCCACGTGCGCCTCACGGCGGCCCAGGGAGGCGTGGTCTTCCTCGTGCTGACGGTGATGGCCGCGGTCTTCTACCAGCTCGGCTATCACGCCGAGCTGACGGGGCTCCAGGGGCGGCTGCGAGCGACGGTCGCCACGCTGGCGCTCCACGTCGACGTGCCGGCGATCGCGGCCCTCGACCCCGCGGGCGAGCCGAACTCCCCCGAGGTCCGGGCGCTGTACCAGCGCTTCAAGGCCGTGGCCGGGACGGACAAGGACATCAGCACGATCTACCTGCTCCGCAAGACCGCCGACCCGGGGCGGCTGCGCTTCGTCATCGACTACGCCAACAGCGGCGACGCGGGCCGCCCGGGGCAGCTGTACGACGCCTCGAAGCTGCCGAAGATGCGCGAGGGGCTCGAGCAGGTCGCGGTGGAGTCGCAGCTGTGGGGCGACGAGTTCGGTCTGAGCCTGAGCGGGTACGCGCCGCTCAAGCTGCCGTCGGGGGAGTCGGTCGGGCTGGTCGGGGTGGACGTCGACGCCGTGCGGGTCCGCAAGATGAGCCAGCGGGTGTTGACCACGACGCTGGCGCTGTATGGCGTCGCCGGGCTGATGTTGGTGCTGCTCGCGTTCTGGACCGGGCGTCGCATCCGGGGGCCGCTGGCGGAGATCAACGCGGCGGCGGCGCGCATCGCGGCCGGGGACTTCGTCGGGCGGGCGCACATCGCGCGCAAGGACGAGTTCGGGCTGGTGGCGCGCCACTTCGACACCATCGCGGCGAGCCTTCAGGAGCGCGACTTCATCCGCGACACCTTCGGGCGCTACGTGTCCGCGGAGGTGGCGCGCAGGGTGCTCGGGGACCGCACGATGGCGGCGCTCGGGGGGGAGGAGCGGGAGGCGACCATCCTGTTCAGCGACATCCAGGGCTACTCGACGATGAACGAGAAGGTCGATCCCCACGAGATGATCGACGTCCTCAACAGCTACCTCGGCGCGATGAACGAGGTCATCGACGCGCACGAGGGGGTGGTGATCGAGTTCGTTGGGGACGCGATCCTGTGCGTCTTCAACACCCCCAACGACGTCAACGAGCACGCGCAGCGGGCGGTGCGCTGCGCGCTCGCGATGCGGGAGCGGCTCGCGACGCTCAACGCCGAGTGGATCCACACCCGGGTCGGCGAGGTCTGGCGCGAGAGCGGCTACAGCGAGCTGATGACGCGGGTCGGGATCCACACCGGCACGGTCGTCGCGGGTAACATCGGCAGCCGGACGCGGATGAAGTACGGTGTGCTCGGGGACGTCGTGAACGTCGCGGCGCGCCTCGAACAGTTGAACAAGCAGCTCCAGACCTCGATCCTCTTCAGCCAGGCGACCTGGGAGCGGCTCGACGGCGACCTCAAGGCGCGCGTCGTGCCGCAGGGCAAGCACGCCGTGCGCGGGCGGGAGGCTGGGGTCGAGGTCTACGCGCTGTAGCGAACGGAGGGCTCATGAGCCAGGTGGAGGGCGACGCGCCGCCGGTGGGTGCGCTGGAGGATCCGGAGCTGCTCGCCGAGATCGAGGCGGAGTTCGCGGAGCTGACAGCGGAGCTCGATCGCATCAACGCCTTGCCGCGCTCGATGGCGCCGAAGAAGGCCGAGCTCGTGAAGTCGCTGCGCGAGCAGTGGTTCGCCAAGCAGGGGGCGCGCGGCGACCGGCCTCAGTGGCGCAAGAAGATGGACGACGCCCTGGGCGAGGCCATCTCGAAGATCCTCGAGGACGGGATCCACGAGACCGGGGACGGGCGGCTCGAGTTCGCGATGCGAAACGAGAGCGTCCAGACCCACGGTGGGCCGCTGATGGAGGCGCTGCTGGCGGGGTTCCGCGAGATGCTCACCGAGAAGCTCGCCAAGCGCCCCGAGCCGCCGGCGCCCGGGCAGCCGGCGGCGCCGCCGAACCCGCTGCAGGGGCTGATCGTCGGGCTCGGGCAGATGCTCGCGCAGGCGCTCGACAACACCCACAAGAGCGTCTCCGAGCGCAGGGCGGCGAACGCCGAGGTCGAGCAGCGCGAGGAGGGAGGGCAGATCAAGGTCGAGGTGACCCCCGGCGAGGACGCCACCATGGAGGTGGACGTCCGCGACATCAACGCCTCGGTCGCCTTCGACACCCGCAAGGGGGACGCCGTCCCCCCGATCCTCCCGGAGATGTTCCAGAGCGTCGTCGCGAACCTCGGCAAGATCCTCAGCGAGGCGACGCGCCCGCGGGCCAAGCAGCCGGCGCCCGCGACGCCGAGCGCCGCGGAGCCGGCCGAGGGCGCGACGGAGACCGCCACGCCGCCCGGACAGGGCGCGCCGCCGGGGC
>PHBI01000258.1 GCA_002841945.1 Deltaproteobacteria bacterium HGW-Deltaproteobacteria-14 | reverse complement strand
CCGCCCTGACCGCGGTCGCCGCCGTGGGCGCCGGGCTCGCGCTCGTCGCGCTCTACGGGCGAAACCCCCACCTCGCGCTGAGCCCCTTCGCCAGCGCCAACCCGAGCTTCCTCCAGCTCCCCGCCGCCCTGCCCTTTCTGCTGCTGGCCGCCGCCGCCGCTGTCCTGCGCCACGGGGGGGCCGGCCCCGACAGCGACGCGCCCGCCGACGACGCCCTCCCCCGCCCCCCCGCGCCCCGCACCGTCGCGCGCGCGCTCTACGCCGTCGGGCTCTTGTGGGGCACCGCCGTGCTGCTGCTGCCCGACTTCTTCCTCGGCGTCGCGCGCCACCCGCTCGCGACCGCGGTCCACCTCCTGACGACCGGGGTCACGACCGATCTGCTCGCCGGGATCTGCCTTCTCGCCCTCGCCACCGCCGCCGCCGCCGGCTGGGTGTGGGCCATCGGCAGCCTCCGCCACCCCGGCGCGCCCGCCCCGCGCCTCGTCTTCGCCGCCCCGATCGCGCTGGCCGCCTACCACGTCCTCGCCGGCGCCCTCACCCACGCCCTGCTCCCCGGCCTGCTCCTGGCCGCCAGCCTCGGCCTAGCGACCCTCCTCGCCCACGCCGTGGCCCGCGCCCCCCGCGCTTTCTCGCCGCGCGCCTGGCGCCTCAGCGGCCGCATCGGCGACGTCGCGCTGCTGACCGGCGCGCTGGTCGTCTTCTTCCTGCTCAAGACCCACGGCATGGGCGCCTCGAACACCGACGAGAACATCTACTTCTACATGGCCGCGGACCTCGCCCACGGCCGCCTCCCCTACGTCGACTACTTCTTCGCCCACCCGCCGCTGCACGTGCTGCTGCCGGGCTTGTTCTTCACCGTCTTCGGGTTCTCGCTGACGTTTGCGAAGCTCTTCAGCGTGGCCGCCGCCGCCATCACCGGCGCCGCCGTCTTCGCCATCGGGCGCCGCCACCTCGGGCGCACCGCCGCCATCCTCGCAGCCGTCCTGTTCCTGTTCGCCGCCGAGACCCTCAAGGCGAGCACCAACATGACGGGCATCAACCTCACCACGATGTGGCTCGCCCTCGGGCTGTGGCAGCACCTCGAGGGCCGCGGGCTCACCGCCGGGCTCATGTTCGGCGCCGCCGCGACCACCGGCTTCTACAGCATGGCGGCCGTCCTGGCGCTGCTGGTGCTCGGCCTCTTCCGCCGCCCCGAGGCCGCCCGCGGCGCCCGCGAGCGCTTCCGCTTCGGCCTGCGCCAGCTCGCCGGGTTCGCCCTCGTCTTCGCGACCATCAACGGGATCTTCATCGTCGTCGCCGGCGACGCCTACCTCGAGTCCGTCTACGCCTACCACGGCATGAAGGCGCTTCGGGACGCCCGCATGGTCGAGCTCTTCGGCGGCGACGTCGCCTTCCCGCTGTCGCTGCTGCACAACATCGGGGTGATGGTCGGCGGCAAGGAGTTCACCAAGGAGCTCTTCTACGAGGCCCACCTGTGGATCGGCCTCTTCGCCGCGCCCGTCGTCGGCGCCGCCGCGTACTTCTTCAGCTCGGAGCGACGCCGGCTGCTGGCCTTCTTCAACCCGGCCCGCTTCTACGCCGACGGCCCGGGCGGGGTCGCGGCCATCCTGTGGCTCGTCTCCCTCGCGCTGTTCGCGCAGTACGCGATGTTCCGCGAACTCTACAGCTTCTACTTCGTGCTCGCCTACCCGACCCTGGCGCTGTGCGTGGCCTTCGCCCTCGTCCACGGGGTCCGCCTCGCCGCCTCGGCCGTCGGCGAGCTCGAGCGCCACCGCGCCGCCGCCCCGCGCCTCGTCGCCGGGGCCCTCGCGCTGGCCGTCGTCGCGAGCTACCGCCCCTGGTCCGCGAGCCTCCAGGGGGTCTTCTCGGACGAGATCGAGGCGACCGCCGCCCGCAACGACTACACCTGGACCGACGCGCCAGTCCTGCCAGCGCTCTCCGGCTTCGTCCGCGCCTGGTTCTGGGAGGACTACCGCCTCAAGGGCGACATCGAGCCCGGCTACCGTCACTACCTCTGGACCAAGAAGCGCGGCTTCGAGTCCCTCGACGAGGTCGCCGCCTGGGTCCGCGAGCACACCACCCAGACCGACACCATCGCGGGCGCGTCCACCATGGCGCCGCTCGTGGCGCTGGCCGCCGACCGCCGCCTCGCCGCCGACGAGGCCGACACCAACAACAAGCGCTTCAAGACCGGGCTGCTCGACGAGGCGACCTATTGGAACGCCATCTGCGCTGACCACATCAAGGTCATCGTCGCCACCTCGCGCAGCTACTTCACCCCCGAGCGGATGGACACGATGCCGACCGCCAAGCGGTGGTTCCGCCGCGCCGCGGTCATCCTCGACGACGAGCTCACCTACGGCGGCAAGTACCCGATCGCGCTGTACGAGCGCGTCGGTCCGCCGCCCAGCGGCGACCGCGTCTGCCAGTGGGAGACCCCGTGACGCGCGCTCCCGGGTTTGGCTTGCCTCGATGGCGTCGAACCCCGATGATCCCCCCCTCGCCCTCCCCGACGGAGCCCGCCACCATGATCCTCGCCCGTTCCGCCTCCCCGCTCCGCGCCCTCGCCACCGCCGCCCTGCTGCTCACCGGCGCCTGCGGCGACGACGGCGCCACGACGCCCGCCGACACGTCGACCGCGGCGGACGCCGACGTCACCGACGACACCGCCGCGGTCGAGGACACGACCCCGGCGGACACCACCCCCGCGGACACCACCCCCGCGTGCAACCCCATCCTCCAGACCGGCTGTGAGGACGGGCAGAACTGCACCTTCAGCGGCGACGCGACGGTCCCCGCCTGCGCCGCCGGCGGCACGGTCGCGTACGGCGAGGAGTGCAGCGGCGCCAACGGCTGCGCCCTCGGCGTCTGCATGTCGCTCAACGACACCGGCTACCGCTGCTACAAGTTCTGCCAGACCATCGCCCACTGCGACGGCGACGCGCAGTGCCTCTCGCTGACCGGCACCGTCTACAAGGTCTGCGAGATCGGCGACATCTACACGCACTGCGACCTCCTGCTGCAGGACTGCGACGGCGGCAAGGGGTGCTACCCCATCGCCAACCAGGCGCAGCCGGTGTGCCTGCCGGCCGGCGCCGAGGCCGCCGGGGATCCCTGCACCGACGCCGCCGCCTGCGCCAAGGGCAACATCTGCATCAACCAGCGCTGCAAGCGCGTGTGCGACCCCAACGCGTCCGATCCCTGCGGCAACTTCACCCCGTGCTCCAGCTACGGGACCGCCGGGTACTGCGACGAGTGACGCGGCCGCCGGACCACCTCCCCTTCTCGATTCAGGAGCCTTCGATGGGTCAGAAGCCACCCGGAGCCTACACCTCGTTCGTCGCCCGCTATCCTGACCTGGGCGTCGCCTGGGAGCACATCCGCGCCGCGGAGGGGACGGGCCCGCTCGACGTCCCGACCCAGCGCCTGCTGAAGCTCGCCGTCGCCATGGGCGCGATGCGCGAGGGCGCGGTCCACAGCGCCGTCCGCAAGGCCCGCTCCGCCGGGGTCCCCGAGGAGTCGATCCGCCAGGTGGTGGCGCTCGCCGCGAGCGTCCTCGGGATGCCGTCGACCGTCGCCGTCCACACCTGGATCAACGACGTGATCGAGCCCTGACACATCGCAACATGCCCTTGCGATAGCTGTCAGATTTCAAGTCTCAATCGCGGTGTGCATTGCAGCACGCCGGCGACTCAGCGGCGTCGGCGCCAGAGCGTCGCCCCCACGGCCACCGCGGCGAGCATGAGCCCGGCGCTGCTGTGGCCGATGAGCAGGTGCGTCGCGTCCCCGGACGGGCAGTGAAGCTGCAGCATCGCGAACGCCGTGAGCCCACCGCCCGCGACCGCCGCGACGAGCCGCGAGGTGACGCTCCAGCTCTCGCGCTGAAACGCCCAGGCAACCGCCGCCGTGAGCGCGCCCGTCACCAGGCCCATGACGCCGCACATCCCGAAGGGATGGGCGTGGCCGCTCGGCCGGATCACCCCGTCGCCCTCCCACAGCCACGGCATCACCGCGAGGGCCAGGGGCACGAGCAGGGCCGTGACGACGAGCACCCAGGTCCACCAGCGCAGCGGCCTCTGGTGGGCCCCGCGCAGGCTCGCCGCGAAGGCCGCCCCCATGAGCCCGGCGATCGCCGCCATCGCGACCGCGTAGCGCGCCATCGCCTGGCCGGTCAGGTCCGTGCGGATCCCAACGATGAGCAGCGCGACCGTCACCATGATCAGCGCGCCGCCCACCGCCAGCGCGATCCGCACCGGGGTGGACAGCTCCCGCAGGCGGTCCCGCAGCGTCGGCGGCCGATCGACCGTCTCCGCAGCGACCCGCGAGAACAGGTCGGCGAGGTCGCCCGGCGCGAGGTCATCCTCGGGCACGCGCGACAGCTCGCGTCTCAACCTGGCTTCTGTCTCGTCCATCGGCTCCCAGCTAAAAAGGCGTCGGGGTGTCCCCGACCAGCTATGCGCCGCACGGGGCGGCGGTTACTTCCCGGCGTCCTCACCGAGGAGCGCGCGGAGGCGTTCGTAGCCCCGGTGGGCCCGGACCTTCACCGCCGACAGGGACGCGCCGACGAGCTCGGCGACCTCCGGGAAGCTCAGGTCCTCGTAGTAGTGCAAGAGGATCACCTCGCGCTGCTGCTCGGTGAGCTCGCCGAGCGCGCGCCGGACGAGCCGGTCGGTGCGCGTCGAGGTGCTCGGCTCGACCCTCGGCTCGCCGTGGGCGATGGGGTCGTGGGACACCTCGGGCTTGCGCCCGCGGCGCCGGTGGTGCTCGCGCCGCACGTTGAGCGCGATGGTGTAGAGCCACGGCCGCACGGCGCGCCCCGCGTGGAAGTCGGCGCGCGCCCGGTGGAAGTGCAGAAAGGTCTGCTGGACGAGGTCGTTGGCCGCGTCACGCGAGTTCACCTGGCGCATGAAGAGGCCGTGGAGGCGCTTGGCGTAGCGCGCGAAGAGCCCCTCGAAGGCGGCCCGGTCCCCGTGCGCCACGTAGCGCTCCATGAGCGCCTCGTCGCTGACCTCGGGATCCCCGGCGGTCGGCTCGCCCTCGCCGTCGCTCATGCCCCTCCCAACGCGGCCCGCGCCACCGCGAGGGCGAGCGCCTCGGGCGGCCCCTCGAGGGCGCTCAGCGCGCGCGCGTCGCGCCACAGCCGCTCGACGGGGAAGTCCCGGGTGTAGCCGTAGCCGCCGTGGATCTGCAGCGCCTCGTCGGCGGCGCGGGCGGCCGCGGTCACCGCGAGGAGCAAGGCGCCAGCGGCCTGTTCGCCCCGCTCGGGGGTGGCGGCGAGCGCCCCGGCTGCGTCGTGGACCACGAGCCGCGCGGCGTCCACCTCGGTGGCGATGTCCGCGAGCTTGAAGGAGATCGCCTGGAAGTCCGCGATCGGGCGCCCGAACTGGGTCCGCGTCGTGGCGTAGGTGGCGCCCTCGATGACGGCGGC
>PHBI01000257.1 GCA_002841945.1 Deltaproteobacteria bacterium HGW-Deltaproteobacteria-14 | reverse complement strand
GACGGCGCGCCGCCGGAGCTGGCGCTGGTCGCGACGGCCTCGGGCGGGCTCGCGCGCGGGTGGTCGCGCGCCGGGGGGGACAACGCCGGGACCGACGCGCCGGTGCCGCGGCTCGCGGGCTGCCCGGACGGGTCGGAGGTGGCGCTGCTGCGCCCGGTCGGCGTGACGGCGGACTTCGTGACGGCGGTGGCGGTGGCGCCGGACGGGGTGGCGGTGTTCGCGGGGGCCGAGGGCTTCTTGCCGTGGCTCGGCGCGGTCGACGCGCAGGGGCGCCTGCGGTGGTCGCGCAGCTTCGCGGTGCCGGGGACCATCGAGCCGATCTACGACGTCGCGGTGGACGCGACGCGGGCGGTGGCGGCGTACACCTACGGCGTCACCGGGACGCTGTTCCCGCTCGTCTCGGTGCAGCTGGCGGACGGGACGGTGACGACGGTGGACGTGGACAGCGGGGTGGACGTGCCGTGGCCGAGCAGCGTGGAGCTGCTCGACGGCGGCGAGCTCCTGGTCGTCGGCGCGTCGCTGGTCGGGACGGCGGGGCCGTCGTGGTGGGTGCGGACCGACGCGGCGGGGGCGCGGCTCGCGGGCGGGACGGTGGAGCTGCCGGCGCTCGGCATGGCGGCGCGGGTGGTGCGGCACCCGGCGGGGGGCTTCGTGGCGTTCGCCGGGGATCTCTTCCAGGGCTCGCCGCCGACCGGCTACGTGGCGCGCTATGACGACGCGATGACCCTGGTGCGCGCGGTGGACGTCGACCTGGACTTTGTGAGCGCCTTCGTCACGGTGCTGGCGGGGGGCGAGGTCGCGGTGGTGCTCGGGAGCGCGAGCGGCGGGTTCGGGTTCATCTACGACGCGGACCTCCTCGCGGCGCCGGTGCCCTTCGACCTCGAGGCGGCGCCGCGCGGGGCGCTGCCCGTGGGCTCGGAGCTGCTCGTCGCCGGGGCGGACCGCTTCATGCGGCTGACCCGGGGCGGGGCGCTGGTGGAGACGACCCTCGTCCCCGCGGGCTGGACCATCGAGGCGAGCGTTGGCGTGGCGGGGGTGCGTGCGGCCGCGCTGTCCCCCGCGGGGGGGGGCGTCCGGGCGCTGGGGCGCTTCTCGCCGCGCGGCGAGCTCGCCTGCGAGGCCCAGGGCGGCTGCGGCTCGGTGAGCTGCGACGACGGCGAGAGCTGCACCCTCGAGCTGTGCGACCGCGCCGTCGGCGCCTGTGACGCGACCCCGCTCGCCGCCGGTGTGACCTGCGGTCCCGCCCAGTCCTGCTCCGCCGCCGCGGCCTGCGGGCCCTGACGGCCGGTCAGTCGCTGGACGTCGTGTCGCGCGGCGACGACCATGCCGCCGCGATCGTCTGCGCCTGCATCGGGTGGACGTAGAGGTTCGACCCGGCCGCCAAATGGTCGGCGCAGGCCTTCAACGCCGCGTCGATCGCGGCCACGCGCTGGTCGCGCGAGCCGGCGTCCGTACCATCGACAGCTGCGCGCTCGAGCCACTCGGAGATCTCCGCCGCGTTCCGGCGCACCGAGCCGTCACTGTCGACGGACAACGCCACGAACTCCTCGCGCAGCTTTCGCCCCTGGTCGTTTTGCCACCGCAGTCGCGCCGTGACGAGGGCCTGGCAGCCGGCACCGACCACGAGCGCGTGAAGGCCGCCGAAGTCGTGGTGCTTGGCCCGCTCCATGAGGAGCTGGAAGAGCGGGCTGTCGAAGTCCATCATCGCGATGTCGCCACGGGCGAGCCGGCGTGACGCCGTCAAGCGCATGCGCCGCCTGCCTTGCTTCAGCGCGGCGGCCAGCGACTCGCTGATGCGGACATCCCAAACATCGCCAGCGTGGGTCGTCTCCAAGACCTCACAGTCCAGCAGCGCGAGCATTCCGAGCACGAACCCTCGCAGATGCTCCTCCCCGACCCGCAGCTCGCCGCGGATCTCGTTGGGATCGAATCGCTGCGCCGCCGCGAAGACCTCTTCTTGGAGGTTCTGGGCCTCTCTTGCGCGCTCGAGTGCCTCCTGCACGCGCTCCTCGGTGCGTTTCAGTCCGGACTGCTTGGCGTCCTCCACGACCGCCTCCAGATCGGTCAAGGCGATGACGTCCCCGAAGATCTCCGCGAACATGCGCTCATCGTACTCCTCACCGAGTCCGGCCATGTCTCGCACCACCCGCTCGATGCGGTCGTACATCATCGACACGATGTGGCCGTCGATCGTCCCCGGCGCGTGGAGGTTGAAGACCAGGACCTTCAGGGCCTGTCCGTAGCGATACAGGCGCCCAATGCGCTGCACGATGCGCATCGGGTTCCACGGGATGTCGTAGTTGACCAGGATGTGGCAGCGGTGGTGTAGGTTGATGCCCTCACCGCCGGCCTCGGTCGACACCATGAAGCGCGCGTCGCCCTCGCGGAACCGCGCGACCGAGTCGCGCCGGTCGTCGAGCGACATGCCCCCATGGATCAAGGTCACCGACGCCTCTCCGTACCGCGCTCGGAGCGCCGCGGCGACGTGGTCCTGAGTCCCGCGGTACTCCGTGAAGATCACGAGGTGCTCTTGGGCGTCCTCGACCTCGATCGTCGGGATGACATCTTCGAGCAGCGCACGCAGCTTCGTGTCACCCGGTAGCAGCGCCCGGGCCTGCTCGACGAGCTGTTCCAACGCCGCGAACTCGTTGTGGAAGAACGGCCGCGCGGCGTCGGCCCGGGTCACCTCGTGCTCCTCGTGCTCCCCCTCGAAGCGGTCGTCGAGCTCGTCTTGGTCGAGCGCCGCAGCGACGGCTTCGTCCTCGAGGTTGGCGAGTCGACGCTCGAGCGCGCGCAGGATGGCGGCGCTGCTCGACGCCGCGAGCTTACGGTAGATCGTCATCACGAAGCCGATCGCGCGTCCCGGTCGCCCCGCGGCCGCGGCGGCCTCGTACCCGCGGCGAATGTAGTCTTGGAGCGCCTGGTCGAAGGCGAGCTCGATCGGCGAGCAGTCGACCTTCACCGCGGAGGTCTGCTGGCCGTGGAAGATGAACGCGCCGTCGGCGTCGGTCACGTCCGACTTGCGGTTCCGGTAGACCATCTCCCGGATCACCGTCGGCTCCTCGGAGAGCCGCCTGATCTGGTCCTGCCACTCCGGCCGCAGCAGCTCGAGCAGCGCGCGGAACAGGTCCTCTCTCCCCTGGTGTGGCGTCGCCGTCAGGAACAGGAGGTTGTCGGTCTGTCCGCGCAGCGCCGCCGCGAGCCGATAGCGATCTGACGCGTCGAACTTGCGGCCAAACTGACGCCGTGTCAGCCGATGCGCCTCGTCGAAGACGATCAGGTCCCAGTCCCCGCTGCCGGCTAACGCCTCGAGGTGCCGCTCGCCCTTGAGCCGGTCGATCGACGCGATCACCCGCGGGTACAGCCGCCAGTGAGCCGCGTCGTTGATCTCGAAGTCGCGCCCGTAGATGCGGTAGTCGTCCATCGAGAACTTGTCGGACAGCTCCTCCTGCCACTGCCGCGTGAGCCCAGCCGGCGTGACGATGAGCGTCCGGTCGTACCCACGTCGCTCCGCCAGCGCGTGCAGTAGCATCCCGACCTCGATGGTCTTGCCCAGGCCCACGTCGTCCGCGATCAGCCAGTTCAACGTCCCGCTCGCCAGGATGTCGTGCACGAGGTGGATCTGGTGCGGCAGCGGGTCAATATCGAGCCGCGACAGCGCGCCCGTGTTCGCGTTCCAATACGTCAGCGCGTGCGCGAGCGCCTTCAGTCGGAATCGTTCGGCCTGCCCGATCTCGAACGGATCGTGGAGCAATCGCTGCTTCGGCCCCTTGAGCAGGCACAGGTTGTGAAACGGCAGCCAGTGCCGCTCTCCCGAGTCGTAGAACTCGACCAGCACCTGATCGTGGTGCCCTAGCGTCCGGGTCCCCGCGACCTCGCCGACCCCGAGCGGCCTTCGCGTGCGCGCCAGCGGGACGTCCTGAACGACCATCCGCCTCGCGAACCCCGATCGAAGCTCGCTGATCGGCGTCCACCGCGCTCCCCCGCCCTTGAGCGGGCGGACCAGCGCCGCCCCGTCCTCGACCTCCTCGACCCGAAGCCGCTCCGCTTGGGCTCCTCTGGGCATGACCACGCAGCCCACCGCGATGTGCATTCTCGGCGGCATCCCGCTCCACTCCTCGTCAGGCGAGCTCGGCCCAATAGAAAGGGTCCCCGTGCCGCTCGAGCATGTCCACGGCGTAGTCCACAAAGAAGCGCGGCGCTGCGTCGTAGTCCACCTGGCCGTGGACCAGAAAGCGCTGCAGCATCGCCCGGTACGAGCGCTCCCAGGCCCGGTGGAGCGCCTCGAGGATGACGAGCGCCTCATCGATGCATGGGACCGCGGGAAACGCGCGGAGGATCCGTCGCGCAGCCCGCCACGACAGCTCGATATCCACGATCTGGATACTGACCGACCCATACTGCCGAAAGGCCCACGCCGTCCCAAGCTCGCCGTGCTCACGCCACGCCACCCGCAGCTCGAAGCACGCGCGGACCTCGTCCCAACGGTCGTCCTCGCCCAGCAGAACGCCGACGCGCTTCAACGTTGCGGCTGGGTTCATGGACTCCGCGACGATGCGCTCGAGCAGGCGCCGGTCCTCTCGGCTGACCGCCCCGCGAGCGGTCACGAAGTCCTCGACCCACCCCTCGCGCCACCGGTCCAGGGTGAGCCGCCCGTCGGTGACCAGCTCGAGCGGCTGCTGCGCGCCGCCATCGAACTCCGGCAGGTCGAGCTCCGCGAGCCCGTTCCAATCGCCCTCGTCCTCATCCTCGTCCCATCCCACCGCGAACGCGACGGCCTCGTCGGTCTCCGCCTCGGAAGGGCCGGCGCCGCCTTGGGTCGCGCCGAACCCCGCGTCCTCGTCATCGTCGTCATCCGCCACGTCGGTCGCGAACCCCCAGGACTCATCGCCCTCGAGGACGACCGCCGCGTCAGGCGTCGCCCGCTCCTCCGCGTCGTCACCGTCGGAGCTGGCGTCCTCCTCGCCGAACCAATCGCCATCGGTCCGCGTCGGCCCCCTCGCGACGATGGCCCCGCCCGCGCCCCCCTCGGCTCCGACCGCGTCGGAACGCCAGTCGTACACCGCGTCGGCAGATTCCTCGCTCGTCGTCGAATAGAAAAAGGGAACGGCCATTTCTCCGACCTCGCCTCAACTGGAACTCAGCGCCATGGGTCAAGGTACATCGCCTCCGCGAATCGCGAAACCGCACCAGCCCGAGAAAACACCCCTCCCGCTACCGCCCTCTGCCCCCCTGCGCGCCCCACCGGAGACGCTAGACAAGACGCCCGGCCGCGGACACACTCCCCCCGTGCGCACCGACGACCCCCACACCCTCGACGCCGTCTTGACCCTCCAGCTCGCCGTCGCGTGGGCGGGCGAGGCGGACACCGACCCACCGCGCCTCCCCTATTGGCGGACCGCGCTGTCGGACCCCTTCGGCGGCGAAGACCTGCTGCGGCGCCTCGCCCCCCGCACCTGGCGCTGGGCCGTCCTG
>PHBI01000030.1 GCA_002841945.1 Deltaproteobacteria bacterium HGW-Deltaproteobacteria-14 | reverse complement strand
ACCCTCTGCGCGAGACGTTCCAGGCGCCCCTTCGCTCGCTTCCCCCGCCGCCTTCGGCGCCCCCGCTGGCGCGGGGGATCGTGTCGGCTTCGCCGACGGGTCGTGCCCACTGACGCGCTCACCCACGCCGCCCACGCGCTCGCGGACGCGACGCCGACGCCGACGCCGACGCGGACGCCGACGCCGACGCCGACGCGGACGCCGACGCCGACGCCGACGCCGACGCCGACGCCGACGCCGACGCGGACGCTGCCGCCGACGCGGACGCTGCCGCCGACGCCCGCCCCCGGAAACACGAACGCCGCCGGGGTGGCCCGGCGGCGTCATGGTGCGTTGCGATATGTTGATTCGTGCGTCTCTAGGGATAGATGCCCGCTACTTGCGTGCGTCGCACTCGCGGTAGGCGCGGTTCACGAGGAGGCGCCAGGCGCGCTCGTCGGACGTCAGCCAGCCCTCGATGGCGTTGTACCGCTCCTGGGACAGGCCAGCCTCGTCGATCCGTGCGTGCGGCGGGGTGAACGAGCCCTGACGTCGGTCGCAGGCGATCTCGACGTAGGCGCTCTCAAAGCGGTTGAGCTCGTCCGCCGTGGGCCCGTTGGGGTCGGGTGCGGGCGTCGGGGCCGGGGCGGTCACGCGCCGCGGGGGCGCCGCGGGGGCGGGCTCCGGCTCGACGTAGCGGCGCCGGACGCCCTCGTCGGACTTCGGCGCCGGCGTCGCCGCCGGGGTCGGCTGCGCGACGTCACGCCCCTCGGGGATGATGGCGCAGTCGACCTTCGCCGAGGTCTCCTTGTGGATGAAGAAGCACAGCCCGCGCTCCCGGTCGATGAGGTAGTAGCTGTCGGCGCGGTCGAGCGGGACCACCTGGAGCTTGCTCGGGCTCGAGGCCGGGGTGGCGCTCGCGGGGGTCGGCGCCTTCACCGGCGGGGCCTCGCGGGTCACCGTGGGAGCCGACTCGCTCGGGGCAGGGGGCATCGCCGGTGTCGACCGGTCGCGCAAGACGGTCGGCGGCGACGTGGACGTGGCCCTCGGGCGGTCGCCCGGCTGGGCGTAGCGTCCTTCGTCCTCGTCGTCGGTCCCAGCGCGGTCGTCCGACGCCGATTCGTCATCGTCGGGCGCGGTGTACTCGACGCTCGAGCGCGTCGACTTGTCGGGCGCGCGTCGCTCGCTGGGCGCCATGTAGCCCGGCATCGGGCCGCAGGCCATGAACACGAGCGTCGCGCCGCCGATCCACAGGGCTCTCCGGATCATCTCCTGCCTCCTCTCGAGGTCGCCGATTCGGCGACCGGGCTTGGACGTCGCGCGACGCCCCGGCATTCACTCCAATCCATCGGGATCCGCGTGCAGCGTCGCCAACTCCGCGAGGTGTCGCTCCGGGTCGAGCGCGAGCCATAGGTCCACCGCGAGCTCACGCGTATAGGCGGGCGACCTCAGCTCGCCGGACATGATCCGCTCGTACTGCTGCGACAACGCATCCCGGCAGGCCTCGGGGAGCTCCGGGGCGGACACGAGGCGTCGCCCCACGAGCTCGAACGCGGCGCCGCCACGCCGGGCGGCCACCTCGACGAAGCGCGCGAGCGCGCGCGGGTCGGGGACCTCGCGCGTGACCTCGGCCGCCCAGGCGTCGAGCAGCTCGTCGACGAGGTGCTCGCGGTCCTCGACGTCGCTCCCGTACAGCTGGTCGGCGAGGGTCGGCCAGAGGTGAGGGGGCACGGCGTCCATCGCCTCGGCGAGCCACAGGTCCGGCGCGAGGTCGCGGCGGCGCGGGTCGATGAGCCAGTCATAGAGCGGCGCGGGGAGCGTGTCGACCGCCTCCGGCTCGGCCCCGGCAGGATCGTCGGTCACGAGCCGCAGCAGCGGCAGATCGGTCACCTCGCTGCGCTCGAGCACCAGGAGGCGGCGCTTGACCGCGATCCCCCCGACGTAGCCCGTGAGCGCGTTGTCGTGGGCGACCACGCGGTGACACGGAACGATGATCGGGAGCGGGTTGCGGGCGCACGCGTTGCCCACCGCGCGCACGGCGCGCGGCCGGCCGATGCGCTCGGCGAGCGCCTGGTAGGTGATGGTCTCGCCGTAGGGGACGCGCGCGATGACGTCCCACACGTGGCGCTGAAACGGCGTGCCGTTGACGTCGAGCGGCAGCGTGAACGCGCGCCGCCGACCGTCGAAGTAGCTGCGCAGCTCGTGGGCGGCGCGGGTGAGCAGCGGGTGGCCGTCGTCCACGACCGCCGCGCCGCACGCGATGGACTGTTCGCGGCGAAGCTCGTCCGGATCCCGCGCGCCCGCGAACACCACCGCCCTGACCCCGGCGCGGTTCGCGACCACGAGCAACGGCCCTACAGGAGAAGCGATGACACGCGAAGGGAAGGGCTCGCCCATCGCGACGCCGGGCTAGATGTGCGAGGCAGGCGAAACCCACCGGTATCGCCGGCTGGCGAGTGCGTCGAGGTGGGTTCCGCGACACCGCAGGACGGCCAAACACCATCCAAGGTGGCGCGGGGCCGAGATCGGCATGCTCGCCAGGCGAGAGCGGGGTGTTTTTCCTGCCGAGGCCATCTAAGCGCCCTGCTGCTCCTTCTTCTCCACCTCGACCGTCTTGACCGGCTTGGCGTCCTTGTCCTCGATCGCCTTCGGGGTCACGTCGACCGGCTCGTCCTTCTTGCCGTTCGTTGCGCTCTTGAAGTTGCGGATCCCACGGCCCAGCGCGTCGCCGATCTGAGGCAGCTTACCGGCACCGAAGACCAGCAGCACGATGAGGAGGATGAGAATCAGCTCCCATGGCCCGGGAGTCCCTGCCCTCAGAATCGTTCCCTGAATCACCATCGCGGTATCACCCCGGTTGTGCGCCGAGCGCGCGTCTGGTGGAGCGGCGCGGCGGCTAGGAGTGTAGCAGACACCCCTGTGTGGAAGCGAGGATGCTGCTACGCGGCTCAGTCAGCGTCAATCGCGGAGTTTCGGCGGACCCGCGCGGCCTAGTCGAACAGGCCCTTCACCTTGTCGACGGTCTTCCCCGCCCGGTCGATCGCCTTGCCGGGGCGCTCGAGGTTGTCCTCGATCCGGTCCTGGACCTCCTCGGGCTTGCCGAGGGCGTCGTCGACCTCGTCGGCGACCGCCTCGGGCTCGCGCAGCATCTGGTCCTCCTTGCGCGCGAGCTGGTCGAGCTTCTTCTCGGCGTCTGCGGGGTCCTGGACGTAGACCTTGGGGTCCTCGCTCTTCTTGAGGTCGTCGCCCCAGACGACGACGACGTCGAAGCCCTTGAGCTGGTCGGCGGTGAACAGGACCACCTGGGTCTTGGGGTGGTTGAGGAGCTCCTTGACGATGAAGGCCGCGCCCTTGGCGTGCTCGGCGTACCAGATGATGGGGTTCTTGCGCGCCTTCGAGCTCTCGTCGACCCCGTCCGCCTCGTACTTGAGCTTCTTGAGCGACGCCAGGATGTTGTCGGCGTTCTCCTCGCCCTTCTCGCCCATGGCGTTGAGCACCTTGATCTTGGCGTAGCCGGTCAGGCGCTTGAAGGTGACGCTGGTGTCGCGGATGCCCTCGAAGTCCTTGTCGGTGCGGGCCAGCTTCAGGTTGGACATCGCCTCGGCGTTGCCGCCCGCCGCCATGTCGGCCAGGTTCTGGAGGTAGGTGCCCATGTTGGCCTCGTCGCCGAGCAGGGCGTAGATGCAGGCGACGTTGTAGTGCCCCTTCGCGTAGCCGGGGGCCGCGTCGACCATCTTGAGGTAGTAGGGCAGGGCCTTGTCGTACTTCTTCTTCGTGTACTGCTTGATGCCGTACTTGAACTGACGCTCGGCGGCCTTCTTCTGCTTGGCCGACGGCTCCTCGGGGTTGAAGCGCTCGCGCGCCGGCTTCTTGGCCGCCGCCGGGGTCGCCTTGGCCGCCGTAGCCCGCTCCGGCAGCTTGGTCACGCCGAGGCGCCCGAGGGCGCTGCGCGCGACCGACGCGTCCTTGTCGTCGCCCTGCACGTAGAGGCGCTCGATGGCCGCGACCACTCGGGACTTGTAGTCGCCGTCCTTGACCTCGGAGACGTCCTGGTAGGCCTCCCACATGCGCACGCAGCGCGCGATGACCTTGATGTCGGCGGTGTCGGGGCTCTTGAAGGCCGCCTGATCGCAGTCCCCGCCGTACTTGTCCCAGTTCTTCGAGGCGTGGGCCGCGGTGGCGCCGAGCACCAGCGCGCCCAGGGTCGCTGCGGTGGCCAGAAGGGTTCGCGTCGTGCGCATGATCACTCCAGAGTTCGGGCCCGGGTCGAGGCCGCTTCGGACGTCGTTCGTTGGGCGCAAGGACACTAGCACCGGCGCGCGCGCCCGGGCAAACACTCGCCGGACGGGGAGCGGGGAGCGAGCGTGGTTGACAAGTCGCCTGTGGGTCCTGAACCTAGCCTGCGTGAGGCGCATTCCCCAGCTGCTGGTGATCGCCGCGCTCTGCTTGACGGGGTGCGAGAGTGATCCGTTTCAGGGCGACCTGGTGCCGTGCCGCTGCGACGTCGAGCTGTGCTCGAGCGCGTCGTGCGGCTATGATCTGCGCCTTGAGCCGGCCTGCGCCGGCCAGCTCGACGAGGCCGAGATCCTCATCGACGGGCACCTCGAGGCGAGCGTCCTCACCCCCGGCAACGACGTCTTCCCGTGCACCCGGACCGAGCCCGGCGTCGTCTCCCAGATCATCGTCCGCGGGGGCGACTGGGTGTGGGGTCCGCTCAACGAGCGCTGCCTGAACCCGGGCGAGACCCAGCTGCTCGTGCTGCAGTGCGTCGAGGCCGTGGCGCCCTGACGCCGCAGCGGCGTGTTCGGGGGATTTCTGGCGCGCTGCCGAGCGGCTGATACCGTCCGCTCGTGCCTGCACCTCCCCGCGCGCGCGCTCGCCCCGCCGCCCGACCGACGCCAACGCCGCGCGCCGCCCCGCGCCGCGGGATCCTGCGCCGCGTCGTGGCCCTCGGGCTGAAGCTCGGGCTGAGCCTGGCGGTGCTCGGCGTGGCCTCGTTCTGGGGGCTCACCCTCTACCTCGATGGTCGGCTCCCCGAGGTCCTCTCGGTCGCCGACTACCGCCGGACGGCGCCTCAGATGTCGCGCGTCTACGCCGCCGACGGCGCCGTCATCGGCGTCTTCCGGGTCGAGCGCCGGACCCTGGTGCGCCTCACCGATCTGCCGCCCTTCGTGCCGGCGGCCCTGGTGGCGTCGGAGGACGAGGGGTTCTACGATCACGAGGGCCTCGACTACCTCGGCATGGTCCGGGCGATGTGGACCAACGTCCGCACCGGCCGCTTCAGTCAGGGGGCCTCCACCCTGACCCAACAGCTCGCGCGCTCCTTCTACCTCAGCGCCGACAAGACCCTCGAGCGCAAGCTCCTCGAGGTGTTTCTGGCCCGCAAGCTCGACCATCACCTCGACAAGGAGGAGATCCTCGAGCTGTACCTGAACCAGGTCTACTTCGGCGACGGCCGCTACGGCATCGAGGAGGCCGCCCGCCACTACTTCGACAAGGACGCCGCCGCGCTCGACGTCGCCGAGGCGGCGGCGCTCGTCGGTGTGCTGCCCGCCCCGGACCGGCTCAACCCGTACGTCGACCTCGAGGCTTGCCTCGCCCGCCGCGCGCGCGTGCTCGCCGCGATGGCGAGGACCGGCGCGCTCTCGCCCGCCGGGGCGCGCGCCGCCGCGGGTGCGCCGCTGCGCCTCGCGACCCGGGAGTCGGACGATCCGAACCCCTACCCGTGGTTCACCGACGTCGTCCGGCGGCGCCTCGAGGCCGCGATCGGGCGCGATCGCCTCCTGCGCGGTGGGCTCCGCGTCCACACGACCCTCGATCGCCGCGCTCAGGACGCGCTCGACGCCGCCGTGGTCGCCGCGGCGCCGACCCTCGGGGACGGCGAGGTCGGAGCCGTGCTGCTCGACCCGCTGACCCGTGGGGTCCGGGCCCTCGTCGGAGGGCGTGACTTCGCGCGCTCCGCCTTCAACCGCGCCGTGCAGGCGCATCGCCAGCTCGGCAGCACCTTCAAGCCCTTCGTCTACGCCGCCGGCGTCGAGGCCGGAGCGTTCGGCCCGGACGCCACCTGGCCGAACAAACCGATCAGCTATCGCGGTCGACACGGGGCCTGGCGCCCGGCCAACGCCGAGCACCGCTACGACGGCGCGCCGACCGGCATCGAGAGCGCGCTCGTGCGGAGCCTCAACGTCATCGCCGTGCAGGCCCTCGCCGACGTCGGCGTCGCCAAGGTCACCGACCTCGCGCGGCGGGCGGGGTTGAAGGCGCCGATCCCCGCGGACCTGACGGCCGCCCTCGGGAGCGCCGAGGTCACCCCGCTCGAGCTCGCGAACGCGTACACGACCTTCGCGGCGGGCGGCGTCGCCGGCGAGGCGGTGGTCGTGCGGCGGGTCGAGGACGCCGACGGCGCCCTGGTCTGGGCCGAGGACGCCGCGCCGCGGGAGGCGTTCGCGCCCGCGCTCGCCGAGCGGGTCGCCGGCTGGCTCCGCGCCGCGGTGGACCACGGGACGGCCCGCGGGGCGCGGGTCCCCGGCGTCATCGTCGCCGGCAAGACCGGGACCACGGATGACGCCCGCGACGTGTGGTTCGCCGGCTGGGCCCCGGGCCTCAGCGGCGCGGTCTGGGTCGGGCGCGACGATGGGCGACCGATGCCCGGCGCGACCGGAGGCGGGACGGCCGCGCCGATCTTCGCCGCGGCGCTGTCCGGGTGGCTCGGCGGCGGTGACGCGGCCGCGCGCACGTCCGCCCGGGCCGGGGCCCCTTGAGCCGAGGGCCCAGCGGTGCGAGCATCGATCGATGCCCGAGTACCCCGACATCACCGTCTATGTGTCGCGCTTCCGCGCGGTCTTTGGCGGGCAGCGCCTCGAGGCGGCGCGGGTGGGCTCGCCGTTTCTCCTGCGCTCGGTGGTGCCGCCGCTGAGCGACGCGGTCGGTCGGCGCCTGACCGGCGTCCGGCGCGTCGGCAAGCGTGTCGTGTGGGAGCTCGAGGGCGACCTCTTTCTGGTCTTTCACCTGATGATCGCGGGCCGCTTCCGCATGAGGGAGCGCGGGGTGAAGCTGCCGGGCAAGGTCGGGCTCGCCGCCTTCGACTTCGAGCGGGCGTCGGTGCTGCTGACCGAGGCGGGGACGAAGCGCCGGGCGTCGCTCTATGCGGTCGCGGGACAAGAGGGGCTTGCGGCGCATGATCCGGGCGGGATCGATCTCGACACGGCCAGCTTCGATGAGTTTTGCGATGCGTTGACGCGACGCAACCACACCCTCAAGCGGGCGCTGACGGATCCGTGCATCCTGAGCGGCGTCGGCAACGCCTACTCGGACGAGATCCTCTGGACGGCGCGGCTCTCGCCGGTCACCTGGACGACCCGCCTCGACGCCGAGCAGCTGAGGCGCCTCTTCGACACCACCCGTGAGGTCCTCCACGCGTGGACCACGCGGCTGCTCGACGAGGTCGGCGAGGGCTTCCCCGACAAGGTCACGGCGTTTCACCCGAAGATGGCCGTGCACGGGCGCTTCGGGCAGCCGTGCCCGCGCTGCGGCGCGCCGGTCCAGCGCGTTCGGTACGCCGACAACGAGACGAACTACTGCCCGCCGTGCCAGACCGGGGGCAAGCTGATGGCCGACCGCGGGCTGTCGCGCCTGCTCGGCAAGGACTGGCCGAAGACCCTCGACGAGCTCGAGGCGCTCAAGGCCCCGCGCTGAGCCAACCAAAGGCAGGTCCTCGAGCGATACGATGAGAACTGGGCCCAGCTTCGGCAAGAGAGTCACGAACTCTGAGGCGTCGCCTCGGCGGGGCCTCCGAAAAAAGCTCAGATCCAATCTCGAACGGTCGCGTACCACTCCCCATCGCACAGCTCGCCGCCCCCCTGGAGCGGCATCAGGAGGAACCGATGTGGAACTCGCGTAGCGCGCTCGTCGCCAGTCTGATGATGATCGGGGTCAGCGGGGTCCCCGTCGCGGCCAGCGCCCTGTCCCCCGTCCACAAGCAGCGCCCCCGCATCGAGGTGGCGTTCGTCCTCGACACCACCGGCTCGATGGGCGGGCTCATCGAGGGCGCCAAGAAGAAGATCTGGTCGATCGCCTCGAAGATCGCCAAGGGCGACCCGACGCCGGAGCTGCGGGTCGGCCTCGTCGGCTACCGCGATCGCGGCGACGCCTACGTCACCAAGCGCTTCGACCTGACCGACAACCTCGACCTGGTCTACGAGAACCTCCAGGGCTTCAAGGCCGACGGCGGCGGAGACACCCCCGAGCACGTCGGGCAGGCGCTCGGCGAGGCCGTCAAGGAGTTCAGCTGGTCCGATGACAAGCGCACCCTGAAGATGATCTTCGTCGTCGGCGACGCCCCGCCACAGACCTACGGCGACGGCTGGAACTACAAGGAGTGGGCCAAGAAGGGCATCGCCCAGGGGATCATGATCAACGCCGTGCGCTGCGGCCAGGATCCCATCACCGAGGTGGCGTTCCGCGAGATCGCCAACCTCGCCGACGGGCAGTTCATCACCATCGACGGCTCTGGCGGGATGCTCGCGGTCGCGACGCCCTTCGACGCCGAGATCGCCGAGGTGACGCGCCAGATCGGCGAGACCTCGCTGTACGCCGGGCGGGCCGAGGCCCGCGAGAAGGCCGACGTCGCCAAGCGCGCCCTCGGCGCGATGGACGATGAGGCGGCGGCGGACCGCGCGGGCTACGCGGCGGCGTCGGGGGCCTCCGTCGCGGCGGCGCCGGCGGCGCCAGGGGTCAAGGACCTCGTGGCCGAGGAGCCCGCTAGGGTCGCGTCGGTCCCAGAAGCGGAGCTCCCGGCCGCGCTCCGCGACCTCTCGGCGCAGGAGCGGGTCGCCAAGGTCGCGGCGCTCCAGGCCAAGCGCGCCGTGCTCGAGAAGAAGCTCGTAGCGCTGAGCAAGCAGCGTGACGAGCACATCTCCAAGGCCGCGCCCGAGCGCGAGGACTCCTTCGACGGCGCCGTCATGAAGGAGGTCCGCTCCAAGGCCGCCCGCATCGGCGTCACCTACAAGTAGCCCGCGAGCGAGCGCAGGGCCGCCTGGAACGTCTCGCGCAGAGGGTTGCCGCCGCAGGGCGAGCTTGCGAGCTCTGCGGTGGTAGGGCGCGAGTCGTTCCACCGAGGGGCCCCGTAGCGAGCGAATTCGATCGTCGCGGTGGCGATTCTCTCATAGGCTCTGCTCGCCCCGCACCTCAGGAGCGCGCCCCTTGCAGCCGCACGTCGATCGCGCCGCCGTGACCGTCCCCGCCCGCGGCGGCGAGCCCGCCCCCGGGCCGCCGAAGGGCCGCATCGCGCGCCTCAAGGCGTTCTTCGGGCGCCACAAGATGCTGCTGTGGTGGCTCCACTCGACCTACGCGCTGTTTCTCGGCGTGATGGTCATCCTCTTCGCCCAGAAGGGCTTCCAGCACGCCCGCGTCCTCGCCGCCACCCTCGGCGGAGCGCTCCTCGTGATGCTGGTCGTGTTCCGCATCTTCGGTCACGGCGAGGAGCAGAAGGAGAACGTCCACAAGACCCGCGGGAGCACGATCCGCTTCCTGCTGATCACCTATCTCCTGAAGAACCTCTACCAGCCGATGCTCTTCTTCGTGCTGCCCTTCTACTGGAAGGCGTCGTCCATCGACTCGGTGAACGGCTGGTTCGTGTTCCTCCTCGGCGTGCTCGCGCTGATGTCGACGATGGACATCATCTTCGACCGCTTCCTCGTCCGGCACCGCGTCTTCGCGGCCACGTACTACGGGCTCACGCTGTTCGCCTGCCTGAACCTCGTGATCCCGGCTCTGTTTCCGAACGTCCAGACCATCGTGACGCTGCTCTCCTCGGCGTTCCTGAGCGTCGTCGGCTTCTGGCTGCTGCACTTCCCCCTGCGCACGCTGACCACCCGCCGCGGCTGGCTGATCCTGGTCAGCGTCGCGCTCGCGTTCGCCTCGATCGTCTACGTCAGCCGGCGCGGCATCCCGCCGGTGCCGCTCTATGTGCTGCACGCCGCCGTCGGCCCCGAGCGCCTCCCCGACGGGCGCCTCGCCATGGAGGTGGGCGCCGTCCACACCAGCCGCCTCGGCGATCTGTGGGCCGTCACCGAGGTCGCGCTGCCGGGCGGGGAGGGCGACACCTTCCGCCACGTCTGGCGCTACCGCGACGGGGACTTTCGCCAGGACGTCGCCACCGAGAAGGCCGTTGGCGTCACCCCCAACACCATCCGCCTCACCTCCGCCCTGCGCCGCGTGAGCCTGCCGGCCAAGGTCGCGGGCCGCTGGACCGTCGACGTGGTGACCGAGGACGACCAGATCGTTGGGCGCGCGCGCTTCGAGGTGCTCGAGTGAGCGCCCTCGGTCAGCGCTCCCGCCGCGACCGCACGACCGCTTTGCGGGTATCATCCGCGGCGATGTCTCGCCGCCTCCTGTCCGCCGCCCTGACCTGCCTCGCCCTGTGCGGGGCACAGGCCGTCGCCGTCGCCGCCGCCCCGTCGGCCCCGACGCTGCCGTTCCCCGCGCCGCCGCCGTCCTCCTGCGAGGCCCTGGCGGGCCAGCTCGTCGCCACCCTCTACCCCGCCAACACCCGGGTCGGCGCCTTCGCCATCGACGTCACCCTGCAGACCGCCCGCAAGGACGTCGCGCCGGACGCGCTCCGGGCCCACCTCGCGAGCACCGTCGAGGCCGCGCTCCGGGCTCGGGTCGTGGCCGCCGGCGCGCGCCTCGCCGTGGGGGCCGACGCCGTCGAGGAGCGCATCGACGTCGAGCTCCTGCTCGACGCCGGCCACCTCGCCGCGACTGCGCGCCGGACCCGCCTCCCGATCAACCTGTGGGAGCGCCTCGCCACCCCCGGCGGCGCGATCCTCAAGACCGCCTTCGCGAGCTGGCCCGTCGACCTCGAGATCCGCACGCTCCTCGGCATCGAGCGCACCGCCGCGCGCCTCGACTCGCTGCGCGTCGTGCCGGTCACCGAGCGCACCGCCGCGCTCGCCCCGGCCCCGATCCTCGATCTCGTGGTCGGCGATCTCGACGGCGACCGGATGCCCGAGCTCGCCGTCCTGCAGCCCGGCGTCGTGCGCATCCTCGCCTGGCAGTCCGGCGCCTTCAGCGTCGATCGCGCGCGCTTCGATCTCGACGTCCTGCCCCCGAACCCGGCGCGCCTCCGCGCCCCCATCGGGCGCCTCGTGGTGGTGACCCGCGCCGACGGCACGCGCCTGCTCGTCGCGGCCTCGAGCGATCGCGCGCTGCCGGCGCTGCTCGTCCTCGAGCCGGGCGGCGGCGCGCGCCCGGCCGCGCTCCCCGCGCCACCGGGCTGGCCGCTCTACGCGACGGGGATCGACAGCTGGATCGTCAGCGACTGGCCCCGCGGGGTCGACGTCTTGACCGGCCAGGCGAGCGAGGTGCGCCTCGGCGGTCAGGGCGCCATCCGCGTCGCCGACGTCGACGGGGCATACGACGTCCGCGCCTTCCCGCTGCGCGTGAACACGTCACCGACCTGGAGCCCGGTCCTCGCCCGCGCCGACCGCGGCGGCGCCTTCAGCTTCTGGACGGCCTCCGCGCCGGCGCCGGTGGCGCTGGCCCGGCAGGGCACCGTCGCGGTGCTCGTCGATGTCGACGGAGACGGCGTCGCCGAGCTGCTCTCCACCTCCGCCGACGTGGGCGGGCGCGACCGCCTGACCCTGTCACACGTCCTCGAGGGCCCGCGCGGGCCGCGGCGGCTGTGGTCGGGGGAGCTCCGCGCAGCGGTCACCGCCGCGACCTGCGGCGACGTCGACCGCGACGGCTACCGCGAGTTCGTCGTCGCGACCTGGGACGGCCGCACGCCCGAGCTCCTCATCGTGGTCCCGCGCACGTGAGCCGCGCCGCGCTGCTCGCCGGCCTCGCGCTGGCGCTGAGCCTCGCCGCGCCGCCCGCCGGCGCCGCGGGGCGACGGCTCTACGCCGGCCGCGTCGTCATCCCCGTCGGGGACTTCGGCGGCGTCGGCGATCCGCACCAGGCCCGCGGTCGCGACGGACGCCTCTTCGCCGCGCTCGCCCACTGTCACCTGCTGCGGCCCGACGACCGCGGCGCCTTCACCGGCGAGCTCGCCCGCGACACCACCTGGCAGGGGCGGAGCCTGACGGTCACCCTGGTCGACGGCGCGCGCTTTCACGACAACCGCACGGTGGTCCACGCCGGCGACGTGGCCGCGAGCCTCAAGCGCATCGGGCAGCTCGGCGAGCGCTCCCCGTGGTCCGCCGCGGTCGCGGCGCTCAGCCTGCGCGAGATCGACCCGCTGCGGCTCGTCATCACCGCGCCGCGGGGGACCTCCGAGGCCGAGCTCCGGGCGCTCCTCGCCCGGCCAGAGATCGCCGTCCTGCGCGGCGGCCGCCCCGGTGACGGCGCCGGCTGCGGCCCGTTCCGACCCACCGGGGGCGACGCCGCGACCCGGCGCTTCGAGGCCTTCGACGGCACCCCCGCCGGCCGGCCGTGGCTCGACGCGGTGATCGCGCGCCGGGTCGCCGACGACGACGCCGAGCAGTCCGCCTTCGTGTTCGGAGACGTCGATCTCGCCTTCGGGGATGGCCCGCGGAGCCGCCGGATCGGCCGCGTCGTCGATGACTCCAGGGTGACCTTTTTTGCGTTGCCGCATCCCAGATTTCGAGGCTCCGAAGCGGTCGAGCTGAGAAAAGCGATCGGTGCCTTCGCACGTGCGGAGCGGCTCGGTCGGTACGTGGAGGGGCGCGCGACGCCGGCGTCCTCCCCGTGGCCGACGGGGCTGGCGTCGACCGCGATGGAGCTGGGCCGACCGGCGGCGTTCCCGCAGCTCCCAGGGCTCACGATCGCCTTCGACGCCGACGACCGGGAGCTCGGAGACCTCGCCCGAGCGCTCCGCGACAGCCTCCGGCAGCTCGCCGCGGGGACGGCGCGGGTGGTGCCGGTGGCGGGCCTCGATCTGGCCGCGGCGCGGGCGCTGAAGGCCCCGGACTGGGACCTGGCGTTGGTGCGGCATCGCTGGGCTGCCGCGACCCCGGCGCAGGCGGCGCTCGAGCTGGCCTGGGCGCTCGGTCTGACGCCGCCGGGCGGCGAGCAGGCGCTGTCGGGCAAGCTGAAGGCCTGGGCAGACGCGGTCGTGCGGACCGCGGCGGCGGTGCCGGTGTTGCATGTCGTGCGCCCGGTGATCGTGAGGCCCGGGGTGGCGTTCGAGCCCGGCGCCGCGGGGCTGCCGGACCTGGCCGAGACCTGGCGGCCGCGATGAAGCTGAAGACCCGCCTCGTGCTGAGCTTCCTGTTGGTCGCCTGGATCCCGCTGGGCGCCGTCGTGGGGGTGCTGACCCAGCGCACCGACGCGGCCTTCGAGCGCTCCTTCGAGGCGCGCAAGGACGCGGTGATCGAGGCCGTCCAGTCGCGCCTCGACCGAGTGTCGCAGGACCTCGAGAGCGCCCTCGACAAGATGGCCGCCGATCCGATCCTGACCCGCGATCTGCTCGAGCCGCTGCGCCGCAAGGTCTTCTACGGCCGTGGGGGAGAGTCGCAGGATGACGACGCGGACGAGCGGGCGGACGGCGACCTCGACTACGAGCGCGCGATCGTGCGCGAGGCGCGGCGCCTCATCACCTCGCCCGCGGTCGACACCCTGCGCCTCGTCGATCTGAACGAGCAGGTCGGCCACGTCATCGCCATCGGCCACCGGACCGGGGTCGAGGAGGCCGACACCGAGATCGTCGCCCTCGCGGCGCAGCACCCCGAGCGGACCGTCTTTCGTCACGAGCGGGTCGAGCGGCCCGAGACCGGCGAGGCGGTCGAGGTCTGGACCCTGCAGCGCCTGCGGGTGGTCGACGGGCGGGTGGCGCTGGTCGGCGGCAAGGTCATCGACACCGCGCTGCTCGAAGATCTGCGCTTCGGGGCCTCCCAGGACACCCACGTCGCCCTCGACGACGCCCGCGGCAAGCGGGTCGCCGCGACCTTCGCCGAGGAGCTGCCGCGGGGGGACTTCGCGCGCGGCAAGCACGTCCTGTCCAACCCCGGAGACCCCGAGCCGGTCGCGACGCTGACCGTCTACGTGTCGCGCGCGGACGTCGAGGGGCGGCTGCGCGAGCTGTGGGCCACGGCCGCCATCCTGGCGAGCGTCAGCGGGCTCCTGGCGCTGCTGGCCGGGCTGTGGATCTCGCGGCGCCTCTCCCGGCCCCTCGAGGGCCTCGCGGCGGCCGCCTCGGAGGTCGCCGCCGGGGCCCGCGACATGCAGGTCCCCGAGCTGCGGGGCGACGACGAGGTGGCGCTGCTGACGCGCGCGTTCAACCAGATGACCTCCGAGCTGTCAGACAGCGAGGAGCGGCTGCGGCAGAGCGAGCGCGTGGCGGCGTGGCGCGAGATCGCCCGGCGCATCGCGCACGAGATCAAAAACCCCCTCTTCCCCATCCAGATGTCGATCGAGACCCTCATCAAGGTCTGGGATCGCAAGCACCCCGACTTCGAGGAGATCTTCCGCGAGTCCACCAACACCATCCTCGAGGAGGTGGCGCGGATGAAGCGGATCGTCACCGAGTTCAGCGACTTCGCGCGGATGCCGCCGCCCCGCCCGGTGGAGACGGACCTCGTCGATCTGGCGGCGCAGGTGGTGGCCCTTCATCGCGAGACCGCGCCCAGGGTGGACGTCCACGTGGCGGCCGACGGTGAGGTGTTCGCCGAGGTCGATCCGGACCAGCTGCGCCAGGCGCTGATCAACCTCGTCAAGAACGGGCTCGAGGCCCTCAGCGGCGACGGCGGCGCGAGCGCCGAGGGCTCGCTCGAGGTGCGGGTGTCCACGGCCCAGGACGGCACGGCGCTGGTCATCATCACCGACAACGGCCCTGGGATGGACGACGCGACGCTCCAGAAGCTCTTCGTGCCGTACTTCACCACCAAGGCCGAGGGGACCGGGCTCGGGCTCGCCATCGTCCACCGGATCATCGCCGAGCACGGCGGGACGGTCCGCGTCGACTCCCAGGCCGGGGTCGGGACGCGCTTCGCGATCCGGCTGCCGCGCCGCGCGGCTCACCTCGGGCCCGGGCACGAAGCACATCCCGCCTGAGCCTTCCGCCCTTTCCAAGCCCCCGGCGGTCATCTATACCGGCGTGCGGGCGCCCCGCGATGGTGGGCGCTCGACAACAGCGGAGGGCGGTCGTGGGCAAGCAGGCGCAGCTGAAGCACATCCTCGAGCACGGGCAGGTCGGTGAGCGCTACGCGGCGCGCGGCTGGCTCCGCAGTCACCGCGGGTCGAAGGCCGTGAGCTTCCTCGTGCTCTACGACGGGTCGACGATCAACACCTTGCAGGCCGTCCTGCCGACCGACACGCCGGGCTACGCCGAGATCGCGCACCTGCTGACCACCGGCGCCTCGGTCGTGGTCGAGGGCGAGCTCGTCGAGTCCCCGGGCAAGGGGCAGCGGGTCGAGCTCAAGGCCGACAGAGTCGCGGTGATCGGCGCCGCGGACGCCGAGACCTACCCCCTGCAGAAGAAGGGGCACACCCTCGAGTTCCTGCGCACGATCGCGCACTTGCGCTCGCGCACCAACATCTTCGGCGCCGTCTTCCGGATCCGCGCCACGCTGGCCCAGGCGACCCACCGCTTCTTCGGCGAGCGGGGCTTTCACTACGTCCACACGCCGATCATCACCGCCAGTGACTGCGAGGGCGCTGGCGAGATGTTCGAGGTCAAGGCGACCTCGACCAAGGACCACTTCTTCGGGCGCCCGGCGATGCTGACCGTGTCCGGGCAGCTCAACGCCGAGGCGCTGGCCTACGGGCTCGGCCAGGTCTACACCTTCGGGCCGACCTTCCGGGCCGAGAACTCGAACACCAGCCGCCACCTGTCCGAGTTCTGGATGATCGAGCCCGAGGCGGCCTTCTACGACATCCACGACGACATGGACCTGGCCGAGGCGTACCTCAAGGCGCTCATCACCAGCGTCTTCGAGCACAACGGCGACGACGTCGCGTTCCTCGGCAAGTTCGTCGACAAGGAGCTCATCAAGACCCTCGAGTCGACCCGCGACCAGACCTTCGAGCGCGTCTCCTACACGGACGCCGTCGACATCCTGACGAAGTCCGGACGCAAGTGGGAGTTCCCCGTCACCTGGGGCACCGACCTCCAGAGCGAGCACGAGCGCTTCCTGGCGGAGGAGCACTTCAAGCGGCCGGTCATGATCACCGGCTACCCGAAGGGCATCAAGGCCTTCTACATGTTCCAGAACGACGACGACAAGACGGTCGCGGCGCTGGACGTCCTGGTGCCGCGCATCGGCGAGATCATCGGCGGCAGCCAGCGCGAGCACCGCCTCGACCGGCTCGAGGCGCGCCTCGTCGCCGACGGCATGCACCTCGAGGACTACGCCTGGTACCTCGACCTGAACCGCTACGGCGCGGTGCCCCACGCCGGCTTCGGCCTCGGCTTCGAGCGCGCCGTCATGTTCTGCACGGGGATGACCAACATCCGCGACGTCGTCCCGTTCCCCCGCTCCCCGGGCCAGGCGTCCTTCTAGTCCTCGCCAGCCAGTGCGGTGCAAAAAAAGGAAACGCCCGGCGATGAGCCGGGCGTTTCTCGTTCAGGTGCCGCGCAGTCGCGGGGCGGGCGTTCGCCCGTCCCGCGCTGCAGCAACGGCCGCTACGGCGTCACGTCTTCCATCGTCAGGTCGAACGGGGCGCACTCGAGCGACGACCACGCGTTGACGTAGATGTAGATGTGCTGGCCCGCCGTGAGCTCGATCTCGACGCTCTCGCCCGTGTCACCGAGGACGTCGTCGTAGTAGACGTCGTCGGCGGCGACGCAGCTCGGGACCTGCCCGTTGCCGGGGCACACGTCCGAGACGTTCAGCACGGTGTCGGTCCCGTCGGTCGCCGTCAGGGTGATCACCACCACCTGGTTCGAGGGCGCGATGTACTCGTACACGACGTCCTTCGACTCCTGGTGGTTGATGCACCCGCCGGTGCTGTTGATCACGTGGTCGGCGGCGTAGTCGCAGGTCGACAGCGTCGTGTCGCTGTACGGCAGCGCCGTGATCATCAGGTTCATCCCGTCGGGCATCCCACAGACGTCGCCCGGCAGCGTCCCGCAGGTCGCGCTCTCGCCGACCTTGCAGTTCCAGTCCGTGCAGTCGGTGAAGCCGTCGCCGTCGTCGTCGACCGTGTTGGTGCAGCCGTCGGCGTAGGTCGCCTCGTCGCACTCGGCGACCCCGATGCAGTTGGTGTCGTCGCAGTCCGTGGCGCCGTCGCCGTCATCGTCGGTCCCGTTGGTGCAGCCGTCGGTGTACAGCGACTCGTCGCACGCGACGTCGTCGGCGCAGTCGGTGTCGAGGCAGTCGGTCTTGCCGTCGAAGTCGTTGTCGACTTCGTCGGTGCAGGCGCCCGCCTCGGGTTCCGCCATGTCGATCTCGAAATCGGTCTTGCCGCAGGCGCTGCTCCAGCCGTCGAGGATGACGTAGAAGATGTCGCCGGCCGCCGCCGCAGTGAACGCGATGAGCCCGTTGGTGTCCGGGGTGTCCACGCCGCCGACGCACTTGTTGATGGGCGTCGTGGGGCAGGTGTCGCCGACGGCGGACGCGGCCACGACGTTGAACACCGAGTCGAAGGGGGTCGTGCGCTTGGCCACGTACGCGCCGGCCGACGGCGCGATGAACTCGACCAGGATGTCCCCAGCCGTGCCGCTGCTCGACGTCGACTCGCAGTTCTCGACCTCCTGCGAGGTGAAGTCGTTGCTGTAGTTGCAGCTGTTGGTCGTGAACACGCCGAGATCGGTCATCACGATCGGCGCGTCACAGTTGCTGCCGAGCAGCACGCCCCCGCACGCGGCGTCGTCTCGACACGAGGCGTCGTAGCAGTCGGCGAGGCCGTTGCCGTCGTTGTCGAAGCCGTCGACGCAGGCTGTCGGGCCGTCGGTGACCTCGGCCTCGAGCGCCACGATCGAGAAGTTCACGACGCCGCAGCCCGATCCCCAGCCGTCGACCACGACGTAGAAGGTGTCACCAGCCGCGCTGGCCGAGAACGGGACGACGCCGCCGATGTCCGGCGAGTCGACGCCGCCCACGCACCCGTCGAGGGGCGTCACCGGGCAGGTGTCGAGCTTGACGACGTTGAAGACCGAGTCGAAGGGCGAGTCGAGGCGCGCCTCGTAGGGGCCGACGTGAGGGGCGACGAACTTCACGAGGAAGTCCTTGCCGGTCGAGGTCGACGAGGTCGCCTTGCAGCCGTTGCTCGAGGTCGAGCGGAAGTCCGCCGTGTAGTTGCAGGTGTTGGTGGCGAAGGCGATCTCGTCGAAGGCCTCGATCGGGTCGGCGCAGGTGCTCCCGCTCAGGGTCGGGCAGGCCGCGTCGGCCGCGCAGTCCGGGTCGAAGCAGTCGGCCAGGCCGTCGCCGTCGTCGTCGATGTCGTTGTCGCATGCGCCGAGCTCGCTCCCGCTCACCGTCACGTCGAGCGTGACCTCGCGGGCCGCGGTCGTGCAGGCGTTCGTCGTCGACGAGAGGTCGACCATGAACAGGTAGGTCGTGTTGGGGGCGGCGGCGAAGTTCAGCTGCTCGGCCGAGGAGTACGTCGCGTCCACGGCCGCCACGCAGCTGGTGATCGGGGCGTCACACATCGCGTCGGCGGTGGTCACGTTGAGGACCAGGTTGAAGCTCAGGGCCGGCGTGGCCTTGACGTTGATGTTCTCGGGGGCGGCGCCGGTGGTGTAGGCGTAGATGATGTCGCCAGCCGTGCTCGACGTCGTCTTGCAGGTCGACGGCGACGTCCCGCTGAACACCACGCCGTTGTGGTAGTCGCAGAGGTTGCGGGTGTCGCTGAAGGTCCCGGTCCCGGGGTCGATGTTGATCAGGAACGGCAGCGCGCACAGGTCACCGTTGGCGGCGCAGGTGGCGCCGGGGTCCGACGTCGACACGAACAGCACGCACTCTTCGTCCTCGCAGTCGGTGAGGCCGTCGCCGTCATCGTCGAGGCCGCTGTCGCACACCTCGGGGATGCAGAGGTGGGCCGGGCAGCGGGCCAGGCTGGTGGCGGGGTCGATCTCGTCGTCGTCGCAGTCGGTCAGCCCGTCGTGGTCGTTGTCGATCCCGTCGGTGCAGATCTCGGGCACGCAGTCCGAGTCGAAGAAGCAGTCGACGTCTTCGCAGTCGGTGTCGCCGTCCGACTCATCGTCGACGCCGTCACCACAGTCGAGCTCGAGGGTGCTGTCCGCCTCGGTCAGGGTCAGCGTGAACTGGCCCTCCTGCGCCCCGGTCGTGCTGCTCCAGCCGTCCACGATGATGAAGTAGGTCACGCCCGCCTCGAGGCGGATGGTGAACTCCTCGGGGGTGGGCGGGAACTCGGTCTCCCAGGCGGCGAGGCAGTGACCGGCGATCGCCTCGCAGTCGGTGGTGATGTAGAGGCCGTTGTCGAAGCTCCCGGTGCTCGAGCCCTCGTTCGGCTGGTCCTCGGTGAGCGAGAAGTGGAACTTCCCGGTGGTGGTCGGGGTGAAGCTGAAGACGACGTCCTTCGAGCCGGTGCCGTAGCCGCCGCCGAGGGCGCCGAAGGTGTCACCCGGGCAGTCGCCGCTCTTGACGCCGTAGACCGGGCTGAAGTCGACGGTGTTGTAGGTCGCCGGGACGCCGACCTCGAGCGCGAAGGGATCGGCGCAGGTGTCGCCCTGGCCGAGGCAGGCGAGGTCGAGGTTGCAGTCGTCGTCCTCGCAGTCGGTCAGGCCGTCGCCGTCGTTGTCGGCGCTGTCGGTGCAGCCGCCCGGGTAGGTGTCGGCGTTGCCCTCGTCGCAGTTGGGGGCCGCGGCGCAGTCGGGGTCGGCGCAGTTGGCGAGGCCGTCGCCGTCGTCGTCGATGGGGTTGGAGGAGCCGTCGACGTTCGCGCAGCCGTTCGGGTAGAGGGTGTCGTCGCCCTCGTCGCAGTTGGCGGCGTCCGAGCAGTCGGGGTCGGCGCAGTCGATGAGCCCGTCGCCGTCGTTGTCGACCGGGGCGTCGGAGCAGCCGTTCGGGTAGAGGGTGGTGTCGCCCTCGTCGCAGGCGGCGTCGAGCTCGCAGTCGTCGTCGGCGCAGTCGGTGGCGCCGTCGCCGTCGTTGTCGGTGCCGTCGACGCAGCTCCCGTCGCCGTAGATGTCGGTGTTCGACTCGTCACAGCTCGGGGCGTTGGCGCACAGCGCGTCCTCGCAGTCGACGGCGTTGTCGTTGTTGTCGTCCTGGCCGTTGTCGCAGATCTCGCCCATCGAGACGCTGAAGCTGAAGGCGCCCTGCTCGGCCGTCGTGTTGCCGTAGCCCATGATGTAGACGTAGTAGGTCGTGCCCGCGGTGAGCTCGAGGTTGAGGACCTCCTGCACGCCGGAGCCGGAGAAGTCGATGTTGTCACTGGTGACGACGCAGCTGTCGACGTCGCCGCAGGCGGTCGTCACCATGATCCCGGGATCGAAGTCGACCGGGTCGAGGACGAGGACGTAGCTACCCGAGACGTCGGGGGTGAGCGCGTAGACGACGTCGGGGGAGCCTTCGCCCCATGAGCCGCTGTTGTTGTCCGGGATCGCCTGGCACGGGGCGTCGAGGGAGTACGCGTAGAGGTTGGTGTAGTTCGAGGTGTCATCGGAGTCGGAGAGCGGCAGCGTGCCGTCACCGACCGCGACACCCGCCTCGGTGCAGTTGTCGTGCTTGGTCACGACGAAGCCGGTCATCACGGTCGTGTCGGGATCCGAGGTGTCGGTCGTGACGGTGTCGGTCGTGACGGTGTCGGTCGTGACGGTGTCGGTCGTGACGGTGTCGGTCTCGACGGTGTCGGTCGTGACGGTGTCGGTCTCGACGGTGTCGGTCTCGACGGTGTCGGTCTCGACGGTGTCGGTCTCGGCGGTGTCGGCATCCGATGCGACGACGTCGCTCGGCGACGAGTCCGCCTGGGTCGTGTCGACCGGTGTGGTGTCGACCTGGACCGTGTCGGCCACGGCCGCGTCAGTCCCCGTGTTGGTGTCCCCACCGCAAGCCCCCAGATGCCAGGCGCCGACGGCAAGCACTGCAAGCAGGCTCGTCCTTCGCATGAGTTCCCCCAAGACGACCGCGCCGAATGCCGGGGCGCGATACTGTTTGTCGCTGAGTCGGCGCCCGCAGGCGCACCAGATTGAGGCAGTGTAGTCGGTTGAACGACCATTTCAAGCCGTGCGCGGGCGCTCATGGTCCCGGGAGGCCCCGGCGTGGTCGCCGGGAGCCTCCGCGTACGGGTCACCTGAGGTCGACCGAATGCCCCTGCCTCAGCGCGTCAGCGCGCCGTCGCGCGCTGCAGCAATCGGGCGACCAGCGCCGGGAAATCCAGGCCCGCGACGCCGGCGGATTTCGGTAGCAGACTTGCCTGCGTGAGGCCCGGGAGGGTGTTCACCTCGAGGATGTGCGGCGCACCGTCGACGTCGAGCATCAGGTCGGTGCGGCTGTAGCCGCGGCAGCCGAGCGCCTCGTGGGCGGCGAGGGCGAGGGCGCCGATCCTGGCCTCGAGCTCCGCCGGGATGGGCGCAGGGCAGAGCTCGTCGGTGGCGCCCGGGGTGTACTTGGCCACGTAGTCGAAGAACGCGGCGGTGCGGGGGCGGATCTCGACCGCGGGGAGCGCTCGCGGGACGCCGTCGGGGTCCTCGAGGACCGGGCCGGTGAACTCGCGTCCGGCGAGGAAGGCCTCTGCGAGGAGCGCCGGGGTCTCGCGCAGGAGCGCCGGGCCGCGCTCGGCGAGGGCGGCGCGATCAGCGATGACCTCGACGCCGACCGAGGAGCCGCTCGCCTCGGTCTTGAGGACGATGGGGAGGCCCAGCTCGTCGGCGAGGGCGTCCCAGTCGACCGCCGCGCCGCGCCGCAGCACGCGGTCTCGGGCCACGGGGAGCCCGGCCAGGCGCAGCAGCGCCTTGGTGCGGGCCTTGTCGAGGCCGTTGGCCGAGGCCTGGACCCCGGAGCCCTGGTAGGGCACGCCGATGAGCTGCAGCGCGCCCTGCACCGTGCCGTCCTCACCGTCGGCCCCGTGCATGGCGATGAACGCGACGTCGGGTCCCCACTCGGTGATCGCGACGAGGGCCTCGGCGGTGCTCCCGGCGCCGCCGGGCCAGCGCGCGCCCCCGTCCCGCTCGAGGATCACGTCGAGGTGAGGGTAGTCGAGGCGGTCGAGCGCCGCCGCGACCGCCGCGCCCGACATGAGCGAGATGTCGTGTTCACCGCTGCGACCGCCCATCAACAAGACGACCTTCATGTGCCTCTCCCGGTGTGTCGCGCGCCGCCGCACGTCGACTTGTCATATCAGGCCGGGCCAGCTGTGCTAGTTTCCCCGACCGATGGACGAAGCGACGACCCCGGCCCCCGATTCCCTGGCCGCCAAGCCCCCTTGGTGGCGTTCGCGCAAGATCCTCGGGCGCGTGGCGATCGGGCTCTTCGTCGTGGGGGGCTTTCTGTTGTTTCGCGGCCAGGTCCCGGCGGATCTGGTCGTCGTCTTCGAGGTGCCGCCGACCCTCTACACCCCGAGCGGAGCGGTGCCGCGCCACGCGGTCGAGCGGCTCGACGCGCGCTACTTCGATGAGGATGGCGCCGAGAAGGGCAGCACCTCGCTCGTCGTCGGTCGCCTCGACGGCCCGCTGGCGCCGGCGGTGCCGCTCCGGGTGCCGAGCGGCGACTACCACGTCCGCGTCGTCGCCCGCACCGTCGGGGGCCTCGAGATCCCGCTCGCGGGGCGCTTCGCGGCGTCCGGTGACGGCCCCGTGCGGGTGGAGCTCGACAAGGCGCGGTGACGGTCGTGCCGGGCCGGGCCGCGCGGGCCCGACCGACGCGACGCCGGCCGCCCGCGAGCGCCGCGGGCGCCTACGCGACCGTGGGCACCACGATGAGCTGGTCGCCGTCCATCTGCAGGCTGAGGTGGTCGCCGGGCTGGGCGTCCCCCTTGAGGACCGCCCGCGCGATCGCGGTCTCGCAGATCCGCTGCACGGCGCGGCGCATCGGTCGGGCGCCGAGCGACGGGTCGTGGCCGCCGTGGGCCATGAGGTGCGCGATGACGTCGTCGCCGGCCTCGTAGCTGATGCGGCGCTCCTCGAGCAGCCGCTGGGAGCTCTCGTCGATGAGCAGCCGCGTGATGCGCGCGATCTCACCCTCGCCGAGGGGCGCGAACACGCACTTCTCGTCGATGCGCCCCCACAGCTCCGGTGGGATGGCGCGCCGCGCCTCGCGCAGCACCGCGTCGAGGTCGCCCGGGTCGAGCCGCCCGGGTCCGCTCGCCGGGGCGGGCGCGCCGCCGAAGCCGATGCGCCGCTTGCTCTTGTCGTTCAGCACGGTGGCGCCGAGGTTCGTGGTCATGATGATGACCGTGTTCGACAACGACAGCGAGCGCCCCTTGGCGTCGGTGATGTGCCCCTCGTCGAGGACCTGCAGCAGCACGTTGAGCACGTCGGCGTGGGCCTTCTCGATCTCGTCGAAGAGGATGATCTGGTAGGGCCGCCGCGTCAGCGCCGCGGTCAGCTGGCCGGCCTCCTCGTGGCCGACGTAGCCCGGGGCCGCGCCGAGGAGCCGGCTCACCGCGTGGCGCTCCATGAACTCGCTCATGTCGAAGCGCGTCATGGCGTCCTTCGCGCAGAACAGGAACTCCGCGAGGACCTTGGCGGTCTCGGTCTTACCCACGCCGCTCGGGCCGAGGAACAGGAACGACCCGATGGGGCGGCGCGACGAGAAGCCGGCGCTGTTGCGCTGGATGACCTCGGTCACCTGGTCGAGCACCTCGTCGTGGCCGATGATGCGCGCTCCGAGGAAGTCGCGCAGGCTCAGCATGCGCTCGGCGTCGGTCATGAGCAGGCGCTCGACCGGGATCTGCGTCAGCTCGCCGACGACCGCCGCGATGTCCTCGATCTCGACGACCTCCTTGCCGTGGCGCACGGCGCGCGCGGCGGCGGTGTCCACGAGGTTGAAGGCCTTGTCCGGCAGCCGCCGGTCCACCAGATAACGGCGCGACAGCCGGACCGCCGCCTCGACCGCCTCCGGCTGGTAGAGGACGCCGTGGTGGTCCTCGTACTTGTCGATGACCCCCTTGAGGATGAGCAGCGCCTCCTCCTCGCTCGGCTCCTCGACCTCGACGGGCTGAAAGCGCCGCTCGAGGGCCGGATCCTTCTCGATGTGGCGGTGGTACTCGCGCGGCGTCGTGGCGCCGATGCACGGGAACTCGCCCCGGGCGAGCGCCGCCTTGAGGTCGTTGGCGGCGTCGAGCGGGCCCTCGCCGCTGCCGGCGCCGACGAGGGTGTGGAGCTCGTCGATGAAGATGATGACGCGCCCATCGGCCTCGCGGACCTCGTCTTTGAGCTTCGCCATGCGCCGCGAGAACGAGCCCCGGAGCTCGGTCCCGGCGACCAGCGAGCCGACGTCGAGCGACAGGATCACCCGGTCCCGGAGCGCGGCGAGGCGCTCGCCGTGCGCCTCGATGGCGACCGCGAGGCCCTCGACGATGGCGGTCTTGCCGACCCCGGGCTCGCCCACGAGGCACGGGTTGTTGGAGCGGCGCTTGTTGAGCACGTCGATGATGGTGTCGATGACGCGGTCGCGCCCGATCACCGGGTCGATGAGGCCGCGCGCCGCCTCGGCGCTGAGGTTTCGCGTCAGGCCGACCAGCAGCGGGAACCGCTCCTCATCAAGGAGGTAGGGCGCGCCCGGGTCGTCGTCGACCTCGGCGGCGGTGTCAGGGCCGGCGGGCGCCTCGTCTCCGGCGGGGCCGGGCTCGGGGCGCACCAGCGGCGTCGTGAAGTCGGGGAGCGCGCGCGCCTCGCCGGCGGGCTCGGGGGGCGAGGTCTGCGCGGCCACCGCGGGCGCTCGCGGGGCGGCCCGGCGGCGCGGCGCCGGCTCGGGCTCGGGCTCGGCCAGGGCGACCGAGCTCTCCGGCTCGTCCCGGAACGCGTCGTCGGCGCGGCCGCGGCGGCCGTCGGCGCGCGCCATCGAGCGCGGGGTGGGGCCGTTGATGCGGCCCAGCGCCAGGGTCCGGATCTGCACCGGGGGGATGCCCATGAAGGCGCAGGCGCGGTAGGCGACCGAGGTCTTCTCGCGGGTGAGCGCCAGCAGCAGGTGGAGGCTCGTGACCATGGCCGCGCCGGTGTTGCGGGCGGCCTCGCCCATGCGCGCCTCGACGCGCCCGAGCAGCTCCTCGGACTCCTCGAGCTTGCGCTCGGCCCGCTTCACGGCGCCCAGCGCGGCGATCAGCCGCTCGGCGTCGATGCGCAGGTCCAGCAGCACCGCGCTGGCGCGGTTGGCGCTCGTGAGCATGCCGAGCAGCAGGTGCCCCGTCGTCAGGGGCTGCTCCGCCCCGTCCGCCAGGTCGCGCGCCGCGCGCAGGATCTCCTTCACCTCGAGGCTCAGCCTCATGGCCCCCCCTTCATCTGCCCGGCCCCGATTAGCATAGTTCGCATGCCCTCGCTATGGCGTGGGCGGCGTGTCGCGGCCCTCGCCGCACATCGCGCGGAACTCCGTCTCGCTGATGATGCGGATGCCCGCGCCCTCGGCGACGAGCTGCTCGGCCTTCTTGTGCTTGGAGCTCATCGCGCCGCCGCTCAGCAGCGCCGAGCCGTCGTCGCCAATGACCAGGAAGTCGAGGGTCCGCGACACGCCGGACGGGGTCTCGCCGCCGCGCGCCTTGACCATCTCCTGGGCGGCCTTGCGGTCCATCGACGCGAGCTTGCCGGTGAACACGAAGGACCGTCCGGACACCGGGCTGTCGTTTGCGATCACGGCCGCCGGCGCCGTGAACGCCTCGATGGTCACGAACTCGCGCAGATTGGCGATGAGCTCGCGCCGGGTGGCGAGCCCGTGGACGATGAGCCGCCCGGTCAGCTCGCCGAGGCCGTGGACCTGGGCGATCTCGTCGACCGAGGCGCCGAGCACCCCGTCGATGGTCTTGAACGCCTCGGCGAGCTTGTCCGCGGCCACCGCGCCGAGGCTCTCGATGCCGAGGGAGCGCAGAAAGCGCGCGAGCGGCAGCGTGCGCGCGCCGGCGACGTTGTCGACCAGGTTCTGTGCGCTCTTGCGTCCGAGGCGCTCGAGGCGCTGGAGGTCGTCGACCGTCAGGCGGTAGAAGTCCGCCGGCTCCCGCACGAGCCCGTGCTCGAGGAGCTGCGCCATGATCTTCGGGCCGAAGCCGTCGATCTCGGCCGACTTCGTGAAGTGCTCGAGGGTGCCGAGCATCGCCGCCGGGCAGTGGTGCGGCTCCGAGCACATCAGCACGTCCCCGACCTGCTCGGTCGCGTGCCCGGAGACGGGGCAAAGCGCGGGGACCTCGGCAGGCTCGGGCCCCGGGGTGACGACCGACTCGATGTGCGGGATCACCCCCCCGCGGCGGGTCGCGGTGACCTGCGCGCCGGGGCTCGCCCCGAGCTGCGCGAGGATGGCGAGGTTGTGGAGCGAGCAGCGCGACACCATCGCCCCCGAGAGCTCGATCGGCGCGATGACCGCGATCGGCGTGATGGCCCCGCTCCGGCTCACCGACCACTCGATGCGCTCGATGGTGCTCGTCCCGCTGTCGCCCTGGAACTTGTAGGCGATGGCGTAGCGCGGGTGGTGCGCCGTCGCGCCGAGGCGCGCGTGCTCGGCGATGCGGTCGGCGGTGTAGACGACCCCGTCGATCTCGAAGTCGAGCGCGGCGCGCTTCGCGAGCCACGCGTCGTAGCCCGCCTGGACGTCGCCCTTGTCCATCAGCGCGCACGGGACGACCGGCAGCCCGTGCGCCTCGGCCCACGCCATCCGCTCGGTCACCGTCTCGAACTCGCGCCCGAGGACGGCGTACGTGAAGAAGAGCAGCCCGTACGCCGCCGTCCGCTCGGCCTCCTTCTGCTTGATCGCGCCGGCGGTGGTGTTGCGCGGGTTCGAGAAGTCGGCCGCGAAGCGCTCGCGGAAGACCGACAGCGGCTGGTAGACCTCGCCGCGCACCTCGACCGGGCCGGCCCCGATGCGCTGCGGGATGGCCGCGATGAAGCGCGCGTTCGCGGTGAACACCTCGCCGCGGGCGCCGTCGCCGCGGGTGACCGCCTGCACGAGGCGCCCGTCGGCGTCGTACTTCAGCGAGGCCGCGACGCCGTCGATCTTCGGCGACTCGACGATCGGCCCCTCGAAGGCGTCGGCCCACTTGTGGACGGTCGCCTCGTCGTAGGCCTTGTCGAGGCTGAGCATCGGGGTGTCGTGGAAAACCCGCTCGCCGCCGCCGCCCGCCGCGGTCAGCTCGGCGAGCGCAGGGTGCTCGGGCGCGAGCGCCGTCAGCCGCCGGGTCAGCGCGTCGAAGGCGTAGTCGCTGATGATCGGGTCGGCGAGCGCGAAGTAGCGCCAGTTGTGATAGCGCACCGCGGCGGCGAGCTCGTCGGTGGTCATCTGGTCGGCCGGCTTGTCGATCGGCTCGGCGGGCGGCGCGGCTGGGGGGGCGGCCGGTGCGTCCATCGGGGGGTCCTCCACGTTGCGGTCGGAGCCTGGGCGTTCCATACCATTGCTCGGGTACTGCGGTGCGGTTAGCTTGCTCTTGTGTCGATCGCAACACCATCGGGGCCGAACCCCCTCAGCGACGCCTGGTCCTGGCTCAACAGCCTCCAGCCCCGGGGGATCCGGCTCGGCCTCGAGCGGGTCACCGCCGCCCTCGAGCGCCTCGGCAACCCGCACCACCGCCTGCGCACCGTCACCATCGCCGGGACCAACGGCAAGGGCTCGACCTCGGCGTTCCTCGCCTCGATCGTGCACGCCGCCGGCTACCGCGTCGGCCTCTACACGAGCCCACACCTGGCGAGCGTCACCGAGCGGATCAAGATCGGCACCGAGCGCATCCACGCCGACGACTTCACGCGCTGGGCGGCGCGCCTGCGCGAGGTGATCGAGGGCGGAGAGGGCGCGGCCGGAGAAGGCGGCGACGACGCCGAGCCCATCCCGCTGACCTTCTTCGAGGCGCTGACGGTGATGGCCATCGGCTACTTCGTCGAGCGCGACGTCGACCTCGCGGTCCTCGAGGTCGGCCTCGGCGGGCGCCTCGACGCCACCAGCGTCGTCGACCCGCTGGCCGCCGTCATCACGCCGATCGGGCTCGACCACACCCACCTGCTGGGCGACTCCCTCGAGGCGATCTGCGCCGAGAAGGCCGGGATCATGAAGCCCGGCGCGACCCTGGTCACCAACGTCGACCCCGATCTCTTCCACGAGGTCCTCGGCCCGCGCGCCTTCGCCCTGCGCTGCCCGATCCACCGCCAAGGGGTCGACTACCTCTATCAGTGGCTCCCCGAGGGGTTCCGCTACCGCGGCTGGCTCCACCGCGTCGGACCGGTGCGGCTCGGCCTGCGCGGCGTCCACCAAGGGATGAACGCGGCGCTCGCGTGCGCCGCCGCCGAGACGCTGACCTCGCACGGCTTCGCGATCAAGGCGGTCCACCTCGCCGAGGGGCTCCTGCGGGCCCGCCACCCGGGGCGCCTCGAGCGCCGCCCGCCGATCGTCGACGACGAGGGCGAGGAGTGGCCGGCGCTGCTGCTCGACGCCGCGCACAACCCGATGGGGGCCCACATCCTCAAGGGCCACGTCCGCGCGTTCCTGCCCGAGCGGCCGCGCATCCTCGTCTTCGGGGTCAACCCGGACAAGGACGTCGAGCGGATGCTGGCCGAGCTGCTGCCGGAGGTGGACGGCGTCGTCCTGACCCAGGCGGCGGCGAACCCGGTCCCGGCGTGGGAGCCGTACATCGCCATCGCGAGTCGGCTGCACCACCGGGTGACCTTCGCGTCCGAAAGCGCCGAGGCCCTCGCCCTCGGGCGGCACTACGCCGGCCCCGACGGCGGGATGCTCGTCACCGGCAGCATCTACCTGCTCGGCGAGATCTGGCCGACGCTCCCGACGGGCTACCTCAGCCATCACCTGCGCGACTGACGGTGACCGGGCGCAGGCCGTGCCCCGCGCCCGGTCCTCGCGTCTTGCCTACTTCGTCAGGTGGGTCCAGCCGAAGCCGCCGCAGCCGGCGCCCTCGAGGTCGTTCACGTCCGCCACCGAGGCGTCGGCCGCCGCGGCGGCCTCGGCGGTGTCGAGCCCGAAGGCGACCGTGCAGTAGTAGAAGCCGGTCGCGTCCGGCTCGGTCCAGACGTTCTTGTTGAACTTGCTCGGCGCGTAGTCCGCCGTCGCCAGGTTCCGGGTCACCGCGAAGTTCGCCGCGTTGTCGAAGGACACCACGTCGACCATGAAGTCGGGGGTGCCCCACACGCTGTCGCTGATCAGCTCGCCGTCGCTGCTGAAGGGGCTCGTCCAGGTGCCCGCGACCTCGATCGCGTCGCCGGCCGGCGCCGTCGCCTCGTCCTCCGCACACGCGCCGAGGGCCATCGTCCCCGCCAGCCCCAGCGCGAGCGCCACGCGGGCGCATCGTCCACGCATCATCGTCATCGTCGTCTCTCCTGAGTGGAGGCGACCTCGACGCGAGGGCGGGGTGGGAGAGGGGCGTCTGAACGCGCACGCGCTCGGCTCCTCCGCCACGACCCGCCTCCCTCCGAGGCCGCCGTGAACGCGGTGCCACGCCAAATCTCCTGACTCCCGGATCGTCCTTCCCCGAGCCTTCCCAGCCTGGTGTGGCCAGTGGCGTCGTTCGGGGTCGTCCCCGGTTACAGTTGCGGGGGCAGTGCCGGCGTCTCACCGGCTTCCTCGACGTGGCCCGCTGTGTTGCGCGACCGGTAGCGTGCCGCCGCGGGACCGTCAAGGACGACGTGCCGCGGGTCGCCAGCGGCGGCCGTTGGTGCGATGCTCGGCGGCCCAACGACGCACGACGACAAGGAGCCGCAGCGATGGATCGCTACCGCGTGAAGCCCGGACACAAGGTCCGCCTCGACAAGCACGACCCTCGCGACACCCGCGGCTGGGACGGGGACAAGGACGAGGCGAAGGCGCGCTTCGTCGCGCTCAACGCCCGCCTCGAGGCGCTCCAGGAGCTGCTCTACGCCGAGGGCAAGCACAAGGTCCTGATCGTGCTCCAGGCCATGGACGCCGCGGGCAAGGACAGCACCATCCGGCGCATCTTCGACGGCACCAACCCGCAGGGGGTCAAGGTCAAGAGCTTCAAGGTGCCGACCGAGGAGGAGCGCGCCCACGACTACCTGTGGCGCGTCCACCCCCACACCCCGGGCGCCGGCGAGATCGTCATCTTCAACCGCTCGCACTACGAGGACGTGCTGGTCGTGCGGGTGAAGGGCTTCGCCCCCAAAGACCGCTGGTCCAAGCGCTACGAGCACATCCGCGCCTTCGAGCAGCTCCTCGCGGACGAGGGGACGACGATCATCAAGATCTTCCTCCACATCTCGAAGGACGAGCAGAAGGAGCGCTTCGAAGACCGCCTCGAGGACCCGACCAAGCACTGGAAGTTCCGTCGTGGCGACCTCGAAGACCGCGCGCTGTGGGACGACTACATGGCCGCCTACGAGGACGCCCTCGAGAAGACGAGCACCAAGGACGCGCCCTGGTACGTCATCCCGGCCGACCGCAAGTGGTACCGGGACTGGGCGATCACGACCCTCCTCGTCGAGCGGCTCGAGGCCTTGAAGATGGCCTTCCCGCCCGCCGAGGAGGGGCTCGAGGACGTCGTCGTCGTGTGAGCGGGCGTCAGCTCGCGGCGCGCCAGCTGACGACGCTCGCGGTCGCGCCGTCCGCCGAGAGCGCGACCTCGCCCTCGAACGCCTCGGTCTGGTCGTACATCGCCGCGAAGTCGCGGTCGAAGACGTAGTAGAACTGCACATCCACGCCGCCGCCGGCGGCCGCGGCGACCGCCCGGACGTCGAGGCGCTCGTCCTGCGAGACGCCGGGCGCGGCGTGCCGATCCCGCACCACGCCCCACAGCGCCTCGAGGATCGCGTCCTTGTCGGGCGCCCCGGCGGGCAGCGCGCCCACGTCCCAGTAGAGCCGCAGCTTCTTGGCGGCCACCGCGTCCGCGACGGCGCTCACGCTCCACCCCCGTCCGCGGCGCCACCGCCGCCCTTGGCCACCGCAGCGCCGCCCGCCGGCGCGTGGAGGACGTCGGCGTACTCGCGCAGGAGCCCCGCGATGGTCGGCAGGTAGGCCGGCGGGATGAACGAGGCGTAGTCGCCGTCGCGGTAGGGCACCCCCGCGAACGACGCCGCCTTGGCGATCTCGTGGAAGCTGTGCGCGCCCGCCGAGCCGAGGTGGCCGAGCACGCCGAGGGCGTAGAGGTGGAGATCGGACACCCCGAAGATGGTCGCGACCTCCATCAGGTCCGTCGTCGTCCCGGAGACGCCGCCGGCGAGCGGCATGTCGAGCACCAGCCGCGCCCGCTGGATGAACGCGTTCGACTCGTCCATCGTGAGGCGGTCGATCCCGCGCTGGTGGGCCTGCTCGCCCCCCTGCGCCGCGGTGAGCCCGGTCGCCGCAGCCGCCGCCGGAGCCGCGCTCTGCTTCCCCGTCCCCTGCGGCGTCGCGCCGCCGCCCGGCTGCCGCGCGGCGATGCCCGCCGCCGCGCCCGTCGTGGGCACCGCGGTCCCCTGGCCGAAGGTCTCGCCGACGCGCGACTCGCGGTCCTTCGGGGTGTAGCGCCCGCGCTCGGCGAACTCGGGCCTCGCCGCGCCGCCGGCGTCCTTGCGGAAGTGCTTGGGCGCCACCGCCTCGACCTGGACGTTGAACTGCTCGCCGCGCTCGCGGCCGATCTGCTGGAGCTGGCCGGCGACGTTCTGCGCGAAGTCCCCGGCGCCGCCCTTGTCCCATATCTGGTCGATGAACTGGTGGTGGGCGAACAGGTGCTGGGTCATGGTGCCGCCGCCCATGAGGAGCCCGCGCATCTCGGACGCGATGTCGCCGCGGAGCTGGCTGGCCGAGTCCGCGAGGCGCCCGAAGAAGACGGTGTTCGGGCGATCGTCGGTGCCGGCGAACAGCGTCCCGAGGGCGCGGAGATCAGCGTCAGCCTGGGCGAGCCCGGCGGTGACCTTGGCGTCGAAGTACGCCAGCATCTTGCGCGAGACCTCGTGGACCACCGCCAGCGCCGGCCCCGGGTTCTGCAGGATCGCCGCGGTCAGCCTGACCTCGAGCTCGACCTTGCGCGCCGGGTTGAAGTTGGCGTCGCGCTCCGACACCCCGGCGCCGGCCTCACCGACCGTCCTGCCCGCCATCTCGGGGTTCTCGGCCGCGATCTCCGGGCGCACCTGCGCGCTCAGGTCGCCGTGCAGGCCCTGCACGGCGGGCCCGCCGCCGCCGCCCGCCATCGTGTCGAGCAGCGGCTCGGCCGACTTGCCGGACACGACCGCGTCCGCGACCGCGTCGGCGTGCTTCTCGTAGCGGTCGCCGCCCTTGCCGACGCCCCCGGAGAGCGACACCCCGCCGCGCTGCTGGACGACGTGCGCCGCCTCGTGGGCGGCGGTGTGGAGGTCGGGGGTCCCGCCGAAGGCGACGTGGTGACCGGTCGCGTAGGCCTTGGCCCCCATGGCCGCGCTGCCCGCCTGGGCGGCGCCGTCGGTGTGCGCTTGCACAGCGCCCACGTCGTGGCGTCCGAAGGCCTGCTGGATCTGGCCAAGATGAGGAAGCGCGGTGGCGCTTCCGGAGATTCCCTGTTGCGCTGCAGCATGGACGCCGTCGGTCTCGGCCGCGGCGCCGGCGCGCTGCACCGGCGACAGCATCGCCTCCTGCTCGGCGAAGTCCTTGTCGGCCATCGCGCGCTTGAGCTGCACGCTCTGGCGGGAGGGCGCCGTCGCCGACGACGTCCCACCACCGGTCGCGGTCTGGGGTTGGGGGGACGGAGCTGGGCTCACGCGCTCGTTGTCGCTCATGGGGGCACCTCTCGATGGGACCGATGCCGCGAATATGACACGGCATTGTGCGAGGTGCCAGCCGCCGTGAACACGACTCTCGGGGACGCGGTCCGCGCCTCGCCTCCGGGTCGGCGCGCGCCTCGCTGGAGCGCGCGTCAACCCGGCGGACGTCGATCGCCGGCGCCGCTATTCGATGAAGCTGTTGAGCTCGAAGCTGTTCACCTGGTCCACCGAGTTGTCCTCGGTGTCGATGAGGGTGATCCAGCCGGTGGGGTTGTTCAGCGCGATGGCGACCTTGTGGATGCTCGGCATGGCGCCGACGAAGACCGGGGCGTCGGGGGTCGCGTAGGGGATGACCGCGAAGGAGCGCGTCGAGACGCGGTGCACGAGGTGGTCGGCGCCGTAGAGATCGGGCATCAGCACGAAGAGCTCGCGGGAGTCGTCGGTGAAGATGACCTTCTTAACGGGGTTGTCGACGGTGACGATCTTCGAGAAGCCGCTGTCGAGGTCGAGCAGCGAGTAGGCCTCGACGTCGAGGAGGCTCGCGTCGCTGCCCGAGGTCTTGCGGTGCAAGAGCGCCGCCATGCGGCCGTCGAGGGACACGAGCACGCTGGTGACCTCCTTGGCCAGCGGCTGCACGCCGATCTCACCGGAGGCGACGTCCACCATGCCGATGGCCTGGGTCCCGGGATCGGTCGTGTACAGCAGCGCCCGCGCCCCGTCGGCGGTGAGCACCGTCGAGCCGAAGTGCGAGCCGGTGAACGACAGCGTCACGAACGGGTTGTCGGGGACGGTGGCGTTCTCGTCGGCGGGGGCCGGGGCCTCCCACATGAAGGCCTCGGGGACCTGCACGATGGCGACCTGCTCGGTGGTCTTCATCGGGACGACGACGCGGCCGCCGTCGGGGGTCATGTCGAGGTCGCTGGGCCAGTCGGGGAGGTCCAGGGTGCGGATGCTGTGGTCCTGCAGGCCCACCAGGGTCAGCCGCGGGGCGACGACGAGGTCGCGCACCACCGCCATGTCGCCGCTCGGCGTGACCTTGATCTCGCGGTCGGACGGCTTCTGGAACGGGTTCGCGTCGACGGCCACGGGGGGCAGGAACGCGTCGCCGTCGAGCTCGGCGAGGCGCACGCCGCTGATCCCGTTCTCGCAGAAGAACAGCGCCAGGGTGCCGCTCGCGGTGAAGTGGACCTCGGTCGGGCGGTAGCCGACGGCCAGGTTGTAGACGACCTCGGCGCCGGGGACGAGGCGGACGGCGCTCACGTCCTGGAGGCTCCCGAAGCCGCCGCCGCCCGCGGTCGGATCGAACCACACGAAGGCCCAGTCACCGTCGGGGCTCAGCACCATGCGGTTGTGGTCGGCGAGGACGTCGACGGTCTTCACCGCGAACTCGCCGCGCTCGAGCGGGCGGACGATGGAGATGTCGTAGGAGCCGCTGTTGAGCACGACGGCGCCGCGATCGTCGGGCAGGGCGCGCACCAGCGTCGGCTCGACGCCGACCTCGACGAGGTGCACGGCGAGGTTGGTCGCGTCGACGACGACCAGCGCGTCGAGCCCGGCCGACGGGATGTAGAGGTAGCTGCCGCCCGCCTCGGGGGTGCGGAGGTCGAAGTCCTCCTCGGTCTCGACCGGCGGCGGCGGGATGTAGGTGTCGCTGGCGACGGCGTCGCTCGAACCCGCGGTGTCGTTGGGGGTCCAGGTGTCGCTCGCCGAGCTCGTGTCGCTGCTCGCGGCGTCGGGCGAGTTCCAGCTGTTGGTGTCGAAGGCGCCGGCGTTGCTGCTGGCGGCGTCGGCGCCGCACGCGCCGACGGACAGCGCGAGGAGGGCGAGCGGGATGGGCCAGGTGGGGGTACGCATCGCGGGGCCTCCTAGAAGCGGACGCCGGCGGTGAAGCCGACGCTGAGGGCGGAGAAGTTGGCGGGGCCGAGGTCGACCGGGCGCTCGGCGGGGGCCGGCGTGCCGACGGCGACGGCGTCGAAGTCGTGGTCGAGGCGCAAGGCGTAGCCGACCCCGAGGCGGAGCAGGAACTGCACGGTGTCGTCGAGCTCGAAGGAGGCCTCGAGGCCGATCTCGGGCAGCAGCCCCCCGCTCCACGTCCCCTGGCTGCCGTGGCGGTCGCCGAGGTTCATCGTGAGCTCGGCGTAGTTCGCCTCGATGTCGAGCTGCCCGTAGAGGCGCAGCCAGTCGCCGACGAGGCGGTAGCGCAGGCGAGCGCCGATGAGCGCGGTGTAGACGTCGGTGTTCCACTCGACGCCGCTCTCGTCGAGGCGGTGCAAGGCGCCGAGGCGGCGGTAGCCGGCGTAGATGTCGAGCCCGTCGATGACCTCGTAGCCGACGCGGGCGGTGGCCGAGAGGTGGGCGGCGTCGTCGGAGATGGTGGTCACGGAGCTCGACGTCGACAGGCTCGTCTGGGGGGCGATCGAGAGCTCGAAGGGGTGGGGGGCGGCGAGGGCGGTCCCGGGCGCCGCGAGCGCGGCCAGGGCGATGAGGGTCGTGGCGATACGCATGGCGGGGCTCCGGTCAGCGGGTGGCGCGGTCGAGGAGACCGTCGAGGAGGTAGGCGGGGACGGCGTAGGCGGTGTCTGCGGTGGTGTCGTTGGCGGGCCACAGGACGAGCTGGCCGCCGATGAGATCCGCGGCGGTCGCGACGGTGGCGGCGCCGGGCAGCAGCAGCAGGCGCGAGGCGCCGTTCGGCACCGGTGAGGTGGTGGGGTGGAGGTTGTCGAGCTGGACGTTGACGAGGTAGTCGGCGTTGGCGACGCGGGTCAGGAGATAGAGGCGGTCGAGGTCCGGGCTGAGGATGACGTCGCGCACGTAGCCGGTGCGCCCGAAGGAGGTCACGCGGTCGGTGTCGGCGTTGATGACGCTGACGGCCTCGTCGGTGTCGTTGTGGAAGGCGAAGAAGAGCGGGGTGCCGGGGATGGGGAGCAGGCTCTGGATGGCGCGGTTGGCGTAGCGGGTGCGGAAGGCCTTGTCCTTTCTCTCCTCGATGGCGCCGATGTCGAGGATGTGGAAGGCGGTCCCGCCGGCGCGGTAGATGACGGCGATGGGGCGGCCCTCCTCGAGGTAGGTGTCGAGTCGGTTGACACCGGCGCCGAGCTGCACCGCCTGGCTGTTGCCGTTCTCGAGGAAGGTGACGGTGGCGGTGCCGCCGGCGGGGCTCACCATGAGGCTCGCGAGGCGCCCGTCGGGGAGCTGGGTGAGGGTGACGTCGCCGCCCGAGGTGAAGCCGGCGAGCTGGGTGAGGCGGACGTCGAAGCTGGCGCCGTTCGCCTCCTCGGGGACGCTGTCGAAGACGCGCAGGGCGTAGACGCTGTTGCCCTCGTAGGTCGTGACGACGGCCCACAGCGCCGGCTCGCCGCTGGTGGCGTCGACCGCGAAGCGGATGTCCTTCGGGGTGCGCTGGCCGCCGGTGTTGAGGCTGACGAGGGGGACCGAGCGCTCGCGGGCGTCGGGGTCGCTCAGGTCGAGGATGGCGACGTGCTCCTCGGACAGGACGAAGGCGAAGCGCCGGTCGCCGACCAGGGGGGAGGGGTAGACCGCGAGCGGGGCGCCGCCGAGGGAGGCGAGGGTGCGCCTGACCACGGCGTCCTCGACCGGGATCTCGGGGCGGAGATCGATGTACGCGATCTCATTGGCGTTGTGGAACACCGCGGTGGCCGTCCCCGGGGGGAAGAAGGCGATGGCCGCGGTGGCGTCGGGCGAGATCGACAGGCCCTCGAACGGGGCGCCCACCACCCAGGTGGTGCGGTCGCCGTCGGGGACGGTGACGCGCTCGAGGGTCTCGCTGTCGCGCTCGAGGACGAGGACGCCGCTGTCGTCGGGCAGCGCCGCGAGGTAGGTCGGCTCGCCGGAGAGCGCGATGCGCTGGACGGTGTTGACCCGGCCGGCGTCGACGGTGACCGCGACGAGCGCCTCGTCGTGGCGGTCGGCGGTGAGGATCTGATCGGCGACGGCGACCGGGCCGAGGGTCGGCATGGCCGCCCCGCTGTCGTCGAAGTCCGGGCAGCCGGCGAGGGCGAGCGAGAGCCCGAGGATGAGCGGGGGAGCGAGTCGCATGGGGGGCCTCCGGGAGAGTCGGTGCGTCCCGCCGGTGTAATGCACCCGCCGTGCCAGCCCCGCGCGCCGGTGTATGCACGGCCTGGCGGCGCGCAGCCGCGTCCGAGGCCGACATGGTCGCCATGTGTGTATACCTGCTATACGCATTCGCCGCGGCGGGTTGCGTGCGCGGCGAGGACCGGCATACGCTGAAACGGACCCCCGACGAGGTGAATGATGGGTGAGCAGCAGGTCAAGCAGCGGCTCGACACGACCGAGCTACGCGCGTTCAGCCGCCGCCTGCTCGACGACCTGTTCGCGCTGCGCACCATGCTCGACCGCGGCATGATCGAGTCGGGCGTCCGCCGCATCGGCGCCGAGCAGGAGATGTTCCTCGTCGACCCGCACGGCAACCCCGCGATGGCCGCTCCGGAGCTGCTCGAGCGCCTCGGGCCCGAGTTCACCAACGAGCTCGCGCGCTTCAACCTCGAGCTCAACCTCGAGCCGCAGGTGTTCGGCGGCAGCTGCCTCAGCAACATCGAGCGCGAGGTCGTCGAGCACCTGGCCACCGCGCGCCGCGTCGCCGCCGAGCTGGGCGTCGAGGTGTTGCTCGCCGGGATCCTGCCGACGATCACCAGAAAGCACCTGAGCCTCGACGCGATGACGCCGATGCCGCGCTACTTCCTGCTCAACGAGACGCTCAAGAAGATGCGTGGCGGCGCCTTCTCGCTGTCCATCAAGGGCCACGACGAGCTGCGCTTCGACCACGACAACATCCTGTTCGAGGCGTGCAACACGTCGTTTCAGATCCACTTCCAGGTGGGCCCCGACGAGTTCGCGCGCATGTACAACCTGGCGCAGCTCGTCACCGCACCGGTGATGGCGGTGTCGGTGAACTCGCCCCTGCTCATGCAGCAGCGCCTGTGGCGCGAGACCCGGGTGGCGCTGTTTCAGCAGTCCATCGACAACCGCACGACCCATCAGTCGTCGCGCGGCCTGCGCCCGCGGGTGAGCTTCGGGACGCGCTGGATCCGCGAGTCGATCCTCGAGCTCTTCCAAGAGGACATCGCGCGCTACCGCATCCTGCTCTCGACCGAGCCCGACGAAGACCCGATGGAGCTCATCGGGCGCGGGGTGGCGCCGAGGCTCTCGGCCCTGCGCCTGCACAACGGCACGGTCTACCGCTGGAACCGCCCGTGCTACGGCGTCACCGACGGGGTCGCGCACCTCCGCATCGAGCACCGCACGCTGCCGTCGGGGCCGACCCCGGCCGACGAGGTCGCCAACGCCGCCTTCTTCTTCGGCCTGATGACGGCGCTCGGCGACCAGTTCGCCGACGTCACCCAGCACCTGAGCTTCGACCACGCCGAGCACAACTTCCTGAACGCGGCGCGCTTCGGGCTGCGGGCGAACTTCGCCTGGACCGACGGCCGCGACTGGAAGGCCGCCGATCTGCTGCGCGACGTCCTCATCCCCCAGGCGCGCGCCGGGCTGACGTCGAGGGGCATCGCGTCCGAGGACGTCAACCGCTACATGGGCATCCTCGAGGCCCGGGTCGCGACCGGGCAGACCGGCGCGCAGTGGATGTTGGGCTCGCTCGACGCGATGGGCGACAGCGGCACCAAGGATGAGCGCCACCGGACCCTCGTGGTCGCGAGCCTCGAGCGCCAGCGCAGCAACCACCCGGTGCACACCTGGCGCCTCGCGGTCCTCGGCGAGACCCAGGACTGGCGCGACAGCTACCGCTACGTCGCGCAGTACATGGCGACCGATCTGTTCACCATGCGCCCCGAGGACATCGTCGACCTGGCGGCGAGTGTCATGCACTGGGAGCACGTCCGACACGTCCCGGTCGAGGACGACGACGGTCGCCTGGTCGGGCTGGTCACGATGCGCGACATGCTCGAGCTGCTCGCCACCGGGCTCAAGCCCGAGCGCGGCGCGATCAGCGTCGACGAGATCATGAAGCGCGACCCGATCACCGTGACCCCGGACTGCCTCTCCGTCGACGCGCTGCGGCTGATGCGCGACCACAAGGCGAGCTGCCTGCCGGTCGTCGACGAGGGCGGCCTCCTCGTCGGCATGGTCACCGACACCGATCTGCTGAAGGTCGCGACGGCCTGGATGGAAGAGCAGCTCGCGAGCCTTGCCTGAGCCGCCCCCCGAGCGCCTGATCGGCGCGTATGGCGACCCCGCCGGCCCCGGCCCGCTGGTGGTGGCGATCTGCGGGATCCACGGCAACGAGCCCGCCGGCGGCGTGGCGGCGCGGCGGGTGCTCGCGTGGCTCGAGGCGGCTCGGCCGGCGTTCGGGGGGCGCTTCGTGGCGCTCAACGGCCACCTCGCGGCGCTCCGATTGATGCAGCGCGGTATTGATGGGGACCTCAATCGGCGGTGGTCGTCGGCGCGGGTTGCTGCGTTGCGGGAAGGGACGCTCCGGCGCCGCGACGCCGAGGATCACGAGCAGGCCCAGCTCCTCGGGGTCCTGGACGCGGCGCTCGCCGGCGCGCGCGGGCCGGTCTTGGGGTTGGACCTGCACAGCTTCTCTGCGCCCGGGCCGCCGTTCGTGGTGACTCGGGCGGCCGGGCCGGAGCTGGCCTTCGCGGCGGAGCTGGGCGTGCCCGTGCTGGTGTCGCTCGAGCGCTTCATCGGCGGCACCATCCTCGAGCTCTTCAGCGACGAGGGGCTGCCGATCCTGGGCTTCGAGGCGGGGAGGCACGACGACCCGGCGACGGTGGACGCGCACGCGGCGCTCATCCGGCTGGCGCTCGCGGAGCTGGGGGCGGTCGCGCGGGAGTCCCTGCCGGACGAGGCCGCCGACCGCGCGCTGCTCACCGCGGTCGGCCGTGGGCTGCCGCGGGTCGTCGAGGTGACCCACCGCCACCCCCTCGAGCCGCGCGACGGGTTTCGGATGCGCCCGGGCTTTCACAACCTCGTGTTTGTGTCCCGCGGCGAGGCCCTCGCCGACGACCGCCACGGGGTCGTCCGCGCGCCGCGCGACGGCTGGCTCCTGATGCCGCTCTACCAGGGGGCCGGCGAGGACGGCTTCTTCCTCGCCGTCGAGCGGCCGCTCCACGGCTGATCCTGGGGACCCACGCGCGAACGCTTCGCCGGTCAGCTCGGGGGGGGGAGCACCGCCTCGAAGGCGAGGTAGATGAGCTGCATCTGCGGATCGACGGCGTGACCGTCAGCCGGGTTGAAGGTGTCGTCGTGGCTCTCGGGGTCGTGCAGGCCGATGAGCAAGGCGTTGTGGCTCGCCTTGAGCTCGCGGGCCAGCGCGCCGAAGCTCGCCGGGGTGTCAGCGGGGGGCGGGCGCACCCCGAGGTAGAGGTTGAGCGCGCCGGCGGTCGCGACGCTGCCCATGATCGTCGCCGAGCCCGGCACCGCGGCGGCGTGGGCGAGCAGCGAGAAGGCGATGGTCGTCGACTCGATCACCTCGTCGGCGCCGGCGGTGCGGGCGTGCTCGACGTTCTCGGCGTCGAGGATCTCGGCCACCAGCCACAGGGGCTTCTTGCGCCGCAGCGTCCCGGCCTCGGCGAGGCGCCGCAGGTAGCGCCGCAGCGTGAACACGATGAGCACGGTCGTCGCGTCCGCCTGCTGGGGTGGGACCATGCGGGGGGCGACCACGATGGCGCGCGCGGCGTGGCTCAGGCGCACCTTGTCGAGCTCGCTCTCTTTGGTGGGATCGCCGTTGACCCACGACAGCTCCGGGGGCACGAGCGGATCGCGCTCGCCCTCCGCGATGATGACGATCGTGGTCGACGCCGGGAGCTCGTGCACGAGCTGGTCGAGCAGGGCCCGGGCGCCGATGTTGTAGCCGCAGATGACGACGTGATCGACGTGATCGGCCATGCGGTACTGCTCCTCGCGCAACGAGATGAGGATGTTGAGGAAGACGTGCCCGACGATGCCGGCGAACAGCGCCAGGGTAAACATGCCGCCGACCATGACGACGCCCCCGATCGCGCGCCCGAGGTCGGTCATCGGGGTGATGTCGCCGAAGCCCACGGTGGTGATCGTCACGAGCGCCCACCAGAAGCCGTCGCCGAGGCTCTGGATGTGGGGGTGGCTGTTGCCCTCGACGAGCCAGATCGACAGGCCCCCGAGGAGGACCTCGGTGCCGAGCAGGCTGAAGGCGAACCAGAAGGGCAGGCGGTTCTCGAAGAAGCCGCGCGCGATGCGGGCGAAGGGGCGCGAGTAGCGGAAGAGCTTGGCGGTGCGCAGCAGCCGCAGGAGCCGCAGCGCGCGCAGCCCGCGGAGCTCGGGCACCAGCGCGAGCACGGTGAAGAGGTCGATCATGTTGAGCGGCGTCATCAGGAAGCGGAGCCGCCCCCTGAGGTGGAGGCGGAGGCGCGCCGGCTCGGACAGGTCGAAGATGTCGAGCTCCGGCGGGACGTAGCTCAGGATGCGCAGGCTTATCTCGACCGCGAAGAACACCAGGATGACGTCGTCGAGCACGGCGAGGGTCGAGTCCTGGAGGCGGATCACGCCGAGGCCGACCTGGAGCGCGAAGAGGCCGACGGACAGAAAGATGAGGAGCCAGACGGTGCCGTTGACCCAGCGGTAGATCGTCGTCTCCGGCCGGTGGAACGCGGCGTGGATGGTCGCGAAGAGCCTCATGGCCGCGACGATCGCCCGCGGCTGGCGGGGTGTAAAGGCGCGCCGGTGCGCAAGGGCCGCGATCGCGCGGGCGACGAAGAAACGGCCCGCCCTGCGCGCATCGGGGAGACAGCGGCAGGGCGGGCCGTGAGGCTCGACTCGAGGAAACGGACCCAAGCGATGCGCCACGGGGAGTCGGCGTCGTCGCGGGCCGAGAGATCAGACGCGAGAGCTAGGGTAAGGGGGGCCCATCCGTTACGCCACGGGGAGTTGGCGTCGTCGTGGGCCGGGGATCGACGGGGCGCCCGACCGCGTGGCTACGCGGGTTGGGGTGCCGTCTCTCGTCGCTGGCCAGGGCGGGGTGTGCCCAACAGCGTGCGCGGGTGGTTCCCGCGGTCGTGCTTCCAGAGGTGCCCGATCGCGCGGGCCAGTGGGGTCGGAGGGATGGTCGGCGGGGAGCGTCCATCTCGTCGCTGCGGCATCAACCGCTCCTTTGTCGGCCGGGGTTACAAAAAGTAACGGTAGGTTGCGTTCGGATCTGAAGTCCTTTTCGCGTTTTCTTATCGCTCGGTCAGCACCCCGGCCAGAACACCGTCTGCGAAGCTGCGATTGTGTGGCGCGGCGCCGCCCGATGCCGTGGTCCTCGCGCTCAGCTCGATGTGGGGTTTACATTCGCCTATCGCGGTGCAGCACCCGCAGTCGCGGCAGCGTTCACCGGGGCGAGCGCGTCCGCAGCTGCGGCGCCGTCTCGGAGCGGCGCGGGCCTCGCGGTCGCGCCCCTCGAGCCGCGCGGCGCGACGAGCGCGCGCCAGCGGCGGCCGCCTCGACGAGACCTGGGCCTGGACCGACGGCAGCGCCTGCTCGCTGCGCGGGGTCGCATACGTCTGGGGCATCGCCATCCGCTGACGAGACGAGAAGCGGACGGCGGGTGGAGCTGACCCGGCGGGCCCCGCGCCGTCGCCGCTACTCGGCCTTGATGCTGATCTCGAGCAGGTTGTAGCTGTTCGAGCCATGGTTATCGACGTGGTAGTAGATCGGCGTCCCGGCGGGCACGTCGACCGGCAGCGCGACGTCGGGGGTGTAGAGCTGGCTGCCGCTCGGGATCGGGACCGTGACCTCCCAGGCGTCGAAGTCGCCGATCCGCACGCCGATGTGGGCCTCGCCGGGATCGGGGGCCGTCAGCTCGAAGCGCCACAGCCACACAAACAGCCGTTGCCCCTCGCACGCGCTCGTTTGGGCCGGCTGCACCACCGTCGTGTAGCCGCACCCGGGCCCGGTCTGGATGGCGTAGGAGTAGGTCCCGGCGAAGTCCTCGGCGTAGCGGTTGGCGCCCGTGCAGACGTCCTCCGCCGGCCGCGCCGCCGCCCACGGGTCGCCGTCTGCGGGCGCGACCTGCCACAGGTCGTGGCTCACCAGGGGGACGGCCGCGCCGCCCTGTGGCGTTGCACAAGCGACCGACGCCGAACCGCCTCCAGAGTCGCATCCGGCGATGTGCAATGCGGCAAAGGCGAGCGCGGCGGCGAGCGCCGGGGGCTGGAGACGGGCGTTCATGCGCCGCCAGCCTAGCCTCGGGCGCCGACCGGGACAAACCGGACCCCGGCGGCCGGGACCCGCGCCGCACCACCCGGCGGCGTCAGCCCGCGGGGATCGCCGCGGCCAGCAGCGCGCTCGGCGCTGACCCCGATGGCATCCGCGCGAGCCGCGCGTGGGCGGCCGCGCGCCCCCCGTGCCGCGCCAGCGCCAGCGTCCCGTGGAGCTCCGTCGCTGTGCGCACGCAGTGCTCGCGCAGCTTCTCCTCGCGCAGCGCCGCCAGCCCCGCCCCGAGCGCCGCGAAGCGCCCGTCGACCGCGTCCACCAGGGCCGCGACCCCGGCGCCGCTCGCCCCGCTCGTCGACACCACCGGGGTGCCCGCCCGCCCGAGCACCCGCAGCGCCGCCCCGAGCTCGCGCCGCGTCCGGTCGGCGACCGCCCCCAGATCCGCCTTGTTCACCGCGAGCAGGTCGAAGATCTCCATCAGCCCGGCCTTGATGAACTGCAGCGTGTCCCCGCCCGCCGGCTGCACGATCACGACGGTCTGATCGGCGGCGGTCGAGACGTCGGTCTCCGACTGCCCGACCCCGACCGTCTCGACCAGCACCCGGTCGAAGGCCGCCCGCATCACCAGGATCGCCTCGACCGTTCCGACTGCCCGACCCCGACCGTCTCGACCAGCACCCGGTCGAAGGCCGCCCGCATCACCAGGATCGCCTCGACCGTCCCCGGAGCGAGCCCGCCGAGCCGGTCCCGCGCCGCCATCGAGCGGATGAAGACCCCGTCGTCGCCCGCCGGCTTGGCGATCCGCGAGCGGTCGCCGAGCACCGCCCCGCCGGACGCCCGCGAGCTCGGGTCGACCGCGATCACGCCGACCGTCACCCCGCGCCGCCGCCACTCGCCGACGACCCGGCCCCCGAGGGTCGACTTGCCCACCCCCGGCGGCCCGGTCAGCCCGACGACCTGCCCGCCGGGCCGCGCGCGCCCAGCGACCGCGTCGACCAGGGCCTCGGCCGCCGCCCGGTCCGAACCCCGGGTCGACTCGATGAGGTTCAGCGCCGCCGCCACGGCGCGGCGCTCCCCGGCGCAGACGCGCTCGACCTCCGTCGTCACTCCGCGAGCCCGTTGGCCCGCGCCACCGCCCCGGCGATCTCCACCATGATGGCGTTCAGATCGAAGTCGCTCGGGGTGAAGACCCGCGCCACGCCGAGGGCCTCGAGCGCGCCGCGGTCGCCCTCGGGGATGATCCCCCCGACCACCACCGGCACCCCCTCGAGCCCGCGCGCCGCGAGCGCCGCGAACACCGCCGGCACCAGCGCCAGGTGGCTGCCCGAGAGGATCGACAGGCCGATCGCGTGGGCGCCCTCCTCCTCGGCCGCGCTGGCGATCTGCTCGGGGGTCAGGCGGATCCCCTCGTAGACGACCTCCATCCCGGCGTCCCGCGCGCGCACCGCGATCTGCTCGGCCCCGTTCGAGTGCCCATCGAGCCCCGGCTTGCCGACCAGCAGCTTGAGCCGCCGCCCGAGGCCGGCGCTGACCCGCTCGACCGCCTCGCGGGCGCGCCCGAGCCCCGCCGTCGCGCCCGCAGCCCCGCTGACCGCCCCGACCCCGGTGGGCGCGCGGTACTCGCCGAAGACCTCGCGCATGACGCCCCCCCACTCGCCGGTCGTGACCCCGGTCAGGGCGCAGCGCACGCTCGCCTCCATCACGTTGTCACCGGCGCGGGCCGCGTCCCGGAGCCCGCTCAGCGCCGCCCGGGCGTCGTCCGCCGAGCGCGCCGCTCGCCACGCCGCGAGCCGCGCGATCTGCTCGCGCTCGGCCGCCGCGTCCACCGTCATGATGCCGCCGTCCGCCCCCGCCACCAGCGGCGACGGCGCCGACTCGGTGAAGCAGTTGACCCCGACGACCTGCTGCTCGCCCCGCTCGATGCGGCCGAGGCGCTCGGTGTTGGCGGCCACCAGCCGCTCCTTCATCGCCCCGGACTGCACCGCCTTGACGACCCCGCCCTCGCTGGCGATCCACGCCATCTCGCGCTCGACGTCGGCCGCCAGCGTCGCCTCGAGCTCGGCGATGACCGTGCTCCCGTCGAAGAGATCGCCGTACTCCAGCAGATCCGTCTCGTGGGCCATGATCTGCTGCAGGCGCAACGACCACTGCTGATCCCACGGCCGCGGCAGCCCGAGCGCCTCGTTCCACGCCGGCAGCTGCACCGCCCGCGCCCGCGCCCGCTTCGACAGCACCACCCCGAGCATCTCGAGGGCGATGCGGTAGACGTTGTTCTCGGGCTGCTGCTCGGTCAGCCCGAGGCTGTTGACCTGCACCCCGTAGCGAAAGCGCCGCAGCTTCGGGTCGGTGACGCCGTAGCGCTCGCGGCACAGCCGATCCCACAGCCCGCCCATCACGCGCAGCTTCACCATCTCCTCGATGAAGCGCATGCCCGCGTTGACGAAGAAGCTCAGCCGCCCCACGACCTCCGGGAAGGTGGCCGCGTCCACGTCCGCGCGGCCGCGCACCTGATCGAGCAGCGCGAGCGCGCCCGCGAGGGCGAAGCTCACCTCGAGCACCGGCGTCGCCCCGGCCTCCTGCAGGTGGTAGCTGCACACGTTGACCGGGTTCCACTGCGGCATCTCGCGCACCGTGAACGCCACCACGTCCGCCTGCAGCTTCAGCGACGGCTCCGGCGGCAGCATGTACGTCCCGCGCGCCAGGAACTCCTTCACGAGGTCGTTCTGCGTCGTCCCCCGGAGCCCGGCGCGGGGTGTCCCCTGCCGCTCGGCCGCCGCGACGTACAGCGCGAGCAGCCACGGCGCCGTCGCGTTGATCGTCATCGACGTGTTCATCTCGCGCAGCGGGATGCCGTGAAACAGCGCCTCCATGTCGCCGAGGTGCCCGATCGGGACGCCGACCTTGCCGACCTCGCCGGTCGCGAGCGGGTGGTCGGCGTCGTAGCCGGTCTGCGTCGGCAGATCGAAGGCCACCGAGAGCCCGGTCTGGCCGCGCGCCAGGTTCTCGCGATACAGCGCGTTCGACGCCGCCGCCGACGAGTGGCCCGAGTACGTGCGGATGACCCAGGGGCGGTCCTTCTTGCGTGGGCGCGAAGCGACGGTGTCCGCCATGGCTGCCTCCGTGCGTATGCGAGATGTGGCGGCCAGGATCGTGCGGACTAACGCATGTCACCTGGTCGCGTCATCGATCTTGCGATGCGACAGCCCAGCGCCTCAGCGCGCCTGGGCGTTGCGGCTCTCCGCCAGGTTGTGGCAGCCGTCCGCCGTCGCGTTGACGTTGACCACCATGTTGCCCGGCGGGTGGCGGTTGTCGAGCATCAGCTCGTGGGGGACGGCGCACTCGTCGAAGCTGAACGAGCGCGAGAGCCCGGTCCCGATCTTGCCGTCCATCACCAGGTGGTTGGCCTGATCGGCCTCGTACTTCGAGGCGAAGTGGCTGCCCTGGATGCGCTTCTGGCGCATCCACACGTAGCGCGCGTCGAAGGTCAGGTTGTAGCCGGTGGTGCCGGCGCAGAAGACGACCATGCCGCCGCGGCGCACGACGTAGGCGCTCACCGGGAAGGTCTGCTCGCCCGGGTGCTCGAAGACCATGTCGACGTCGACGCCGCCGGTGATGTCCCAGATCGCCTTGCCGAACTTCCGGGTTCGCTTGACCCAGCTGCCGTACGCCTCTGGATCCTCGGGGTCGGGCATCACCCCCCAGCAGTCGAAGTCCTTGCGGTTGATCCACGCCTTGGCGCCGAGGTCCATGCAGTAGCGGCCCTTCTCCTCGGAGCTCACGACCGCGATGGCGTTGGCCCCGGCCGCCCTGCAGATCTGGATCGCCATCGTCCCGAGCCCGCCCGAGGCGCCCCAGATGAGGACGTTCATGGCCGGCTTGAGGGTGTGGGGGGCGTGCCCGTAGAGCATCCGCCACGAGGTGGCGTGCACGAGCATATAGCAGCCGGCCTCGCTCCAGGTGAGGTGCTTGGGCTTCGGCAGCAGCTGCTGGGCCTGCACCTTGGCGAACTGCGCGAAGCTGCCGTCGGTCGTCTCGTAGCCCCAGATCTGCTGCTCGCGGCACAGCATCGGCTCGCCGCCGTTGCAGTTGTGGCACTGCCCGCAGGTCTGGTTGCAGTGCACCACGACCTCGTCCCCGGGCTGCCAGCCGACGACGCCGGCGCCGACCTTCCAGACGACGCCGGACGCGTCGCTGCCGGCGATGTGATAGGGCTGCTTGTGGATCTGCATCGGGCTCAGGGGCTTGCCGAGCGAGGCCCACACGCCGTTGTAGTTGACGCCCGCGCTCATCACGTAGACGAGCACCTCGCCCGGCCCGGCCTCGGGGACCGGCACGGTCTCATGCAGCATCGCCTGAGCCGGGCGGCCGTGGCGCTCACGCCGGATGGGCATGGCGTGCATCAGCTTCGGCACCGCGCCGAGAGGGGGGATCTCGCCGAGATCGTAGAGGTCCTTGACGTCGTCCATGGCGGCCTCGCGGGTCGGGTGGGGCGCGCGCGTCGCTCCCGACGCTGCAATGACGCGGTTCGCGACGCGCTGCGTCACGGAGGATACCCCGCCCCGGCGCGGACGCAAGGTCAGGCCCGAAAGACGTCGACCAGGGGCGCCTCGTCGGCACCGGCGCGCCGCGGGCGGACGGCCACGTCAGGGGGCGTCGGGGGGGACCTCGGTCGGGTCGAGGGTGACCCCGAAGGCGCGCAGGGCGGCCCAGCGGGTCTCCGCCGCGGCGCCGGTCGTCAGCACGCGGAGCGCGCCGTCACCTCGATCCGCGAGCCGCCAGACGTCGGCGGCCGCGTCGATCAGCGCGTCGACCGGGTCGACGAGGGGGACGCCCGGCAGGCGCCGGCGGATCGGGCCGGCGATGGCGGGGTAGTGCGTGCACGCGAGGATCAGCGCCTCGACGCCGGCGAGCGGGGCGAGGATGGCGTCCAGATCGCGCTCGAGCGCGGCGCCGTCGAGGCGCCCGGCCTCGACGTGGGCGGACAGCGGCTGGGCGACCCGGGCTCGCACGGTGCGGCCGGCCGCGACCAGCGGGCGCTCCCAGGCGCCCGACGCGATGGTCCGTTCGCCGCCGATGACGCCGAAGCTGCGCGCCGGCGACGCCAGCGCCAGGGCGACCCCGGGGGAGATGACCCCGAGGGTCGGGACCGGCAGGTCGGCCTCGTCGAGCACGGTGCTGGCGGCGTTGCACGCGACGACCAGGTGGCTGACGTCCATGCGCCGCGCCACCGCCGCGACCCGGGCGGCGAGCGCGCGCGCCGGGACCTTGCCGTAGGGCGCGAAGCCGCTGTCGGACCAGTAGGTCAGCGGCAGCCTCGGGAAGCGGGCGCGCAGCCGGGCGAGGGCGTCGACGCCGCCGATACCCCAGTCGAGGACGCCGACCCGGACCTCGCTCACGGGTAGCTCTGCGGCGCCACCGTCCCCGGCGCGAGGGGCCCGGAGTCGAAGGCGAGGACCCGCGCGTGCCAGCCGACGTTGAGGAGCTCGACGTGGCGTCCCGGGAAGCGGCTCTCGAGGTACCAGACGAGCTCGTGCTGCGCGCGGATGGGGTTGTAGCGCAGCATCGTCTGCCAGCGGGGGTCGGCGACGAGGCGCGCCAGGGCCTGGCGATAGGCGGGTCGCGCCTGGCGTTGGGCGACGGCGCGGGCGGCGTCGGCGACGAGGCGCGGGACCTCGCGGGGCGCGACCGGGGCGGTGACCATGTCGATGACCAGCAGGCGCCCGCCGGGGGCGAGGACCCGGCGGACCTCGTTCATCAGCGGGTCCCAGTCGAGGTAGCGGAAGGAGAGCAGCGAGATGACGACGTCGAAGGAGGCGTCGGGGAAGGGCAGGGTGGGCTCGTCGACGTGGGTGAAGGCGAGGTGCTCGGGGTTGTCGTGGCGGCGCGCGACCCGGATCATCCCCTCGGAGCCGTCGACCCCCTCGCCCCGCGCGACGCGCGGCGCGAGCTGGCGCAGCAGCGCCCCGTTGCCGCAGCCGATGTCGAGGACCCGGGGCGGCGGGCCCGCGGGGAGGTGCGCCTCGAGCCAGCGCCACTCGTCCTCGCGCACCCGGATGTCCTCGAAGACCGCGTCGTACAGCTCCGCCACGCCGTCGTAGCTGGCGTCGCCGAGGACGGGCTCAGGCGCGTAGCGTCGAAACGCCTCGGCCTCCGCGAAGCCGGCGTACTTCAAGGCCGAGCCGATGACCCCGTGGGACTTCCTGCCCTTGACGCCGATCAGGTGCAGCGGGGCGTCCTTCGGGTAGCGCAGCCCCGGCCAGCGGAAGCGCTCGCGCCGGGTCGAGAACGAGGTGTACCAGTGGTAGCCGTGGGCCGGGACGCCGAAGGTGCGCGCGAAGAACGGGGCGAACCAGCGCGCCGTGCGGCAGGCGTGAAACCACGCCTGGCCGCCCTCGGCGAAGGGGATGGCGCCCCGCTCGGCGAGGGTCCGCCACTCGTGGGGGCTGAACTGCTCGGGCATCGCCGTGGTGCGGAACATCGGCCCGTACATGCCGCTGTGGCCGAGGAAGTGGAGCCCGTCGAGGCGCTCCCCCCGGGCGCGCAGGCGCTCCATCTCGTCGACGAAGTCCCGCTTGGACTCGATCCGCGCGAGGCGCACCGCGGCGCCGGTCGCCTCGTGCTCGCGCGCCAGGGTCCGCGCGGCCTGCGCCAGCTGGGGACCTCCTTCGCGGTACAGGGTGGTGTATCCAATCCAATGCATCGGGCGGGCTGGGCTCCGGGAGGGACGTTGAACGCTCGGCGCGCCTGTCAGGGGCCGAAGCCAGGCTCGCGCGCCAGGACCAGGGCGGGGTCGCTCGGGATCCACGCGCCGCAGTCGTCGCTGACGACGAGCACCTCGCGGCGGGCCAGGTCGTAGACGCGCATCCCGTGGATCCGCGGGCGATACACGTGCAGGCTCGCCCCGGCGCGGTCGCAGCGCATGTCGTGGATGTGCTCGGCGCCGACCTCGACGATGGCCGGGGCGACCACCTCGCGGGTCCGCACGATGGCGAGGCGGTCGCCGTCGCGGGCGTAGACGCGCTCGGTGAAGACGCCCTCGAGGAGGTGGATGACGCCGCTGGCGTCGCCGTGGTCGTGGGGCGCGCAGGTCGCGCCGGCGCGCCAGCGCATCAGGATCATCTCGTGATCCTCGTCGGCGGCGACGACGGTGCGTCCGTAAGGCTCGCCCTCGGCCGGCTGCGCCGGGTTCACGCGAGCGGCTCGAAGTGGGCGGTGAAGTGGCGCAGCGCCGACGGCTCCCAGGTGATGCGCATGCCGCGGATCTCGTCGCGGCGCGCGAACACGTCGAGGACCGACTCGACCACGTAGTCGATGTGGCTCTGGGTATAGACGCGCCGCGGTATGGCGAGCCGCACGAGCTCCATCTGGGCGTTGTCGCCGAACATCACGGTGCCGATCTCGCAACCGCGAATGCCGGCGTCCTCGTAGAGGGCGCAGGCGAGCGCCTGGCCCGGCAGCTCGTGGCTCGGGACGTGGGGGAGGAAGCCCGCCGCGTCAAGGTAGACCGCGTGCCCGCCGGCCGGGCGCAGCACCGGCACCCCCTTCTCGTGCAGGTGGTCGCAGAGGTAGGCGGTGCTGACGATGCGGTAGTTCAGGTAGTCCTCGTGGAGGACCTCCTCGAGGCCGCGGGCGATGGCCTCGAGGTCGCGCCCGGCGAGGCCGCCGTAGGTCGGGAAGCCCTCGGTCAGGATGAGGATGTTGCGGGCGCGGGCGGCCAGCTCGGCGTCGTTGGTCGCCAAGAACCCGCCGATGTTCGCCATCCCGTCCTTCTTCGCGCTCATCGTGCAGCCGTCGCCGAGGGCGAACATCTCGCGGCAGATGTCGAGGATCGAGCGGTCGGCGTAGCCAGGCTCGCGCTGCTTGATGAAGAAGGCGTTCTCGGCGAAGCGGCAGGCGTCGAAGAAGAGCGGGATGCCGTGGCGGTGGAGGAGCTCGCTGACGGCGCGGGCGTTGGCCATCGAGACCGGCTGCCCGCCGCCGGCGTTGTTCGTGATGGTGATCATCCCGATGGGGATCCGCGCCGGGCCGACCTCTTCGATGAGCGCGGCGAGGCGCTCGACGTCGATGTTGCCCTTGAACGGGTGCTCCGCGGCCGGGTCGCGCCCGACGGCGGCGACCAGATCGACGGCCCGCGCCCCGGCGTGCTCGGCGTTGGCGCGGGTGGTGTCGAAGTGGGTGTTGTTGGGGATGACCGTCCCCTCGCCGCCGACCAGCTCGAAGAGGATGCGCTCGGCGGCGCGCCCCTGGTGGGTCGGGATGACGTGCTCGTAGCCGAACACGTGGCGGACGGCGTCGCGGAAGACGAAGAACGACTTGCTGCCGGCGTAGCTCTCGTCGGCGCGCATCACGGCCGCCCACTGCTCCTGGCTCATCGCGCCGGTGCCGCTGTCGGTCAGGAGATCGATCAGCACGTCGTCGGCTTTGAGCTCGAAGAGGTTGTAGTGGGCGGCGACGAGGGCGTCTCTGCGCTCCTCGCGGGTCGTCATGCGGATGGGCTCGACGACCTTGATCCGGAACGGCTCGATGATGGTCTTCATGCGGATCCTCGTTGGTTTCGCCGCCGCTTGGCCCGCTTCGCGTTTCGCCAGGCGGGCCTTTCAGGTTCCCTCTGCGGGGCGCGGCGCCCGGGTTTCGGTTGGGCCGCTGCGGTCTCCGCGACCCCCTTCGGCCGACTTCGTCGACCAACGGGGGCAGCTACGGCCTCCGTGTCCCAACCTGCCGTCGCAGGTCAGACGACCGGGCGGGTCCCGGGCGCGGGCCGCGCGACCATAGCAGCCGAACCGCCGGCGTGACTCTGGAAAACTCACCCGCGCCGCGCCCCGGCCGGAGGATTCGGGCCCCGCGGCGGCTGCGGCGTCGGGCGCGAGCTTGACCGCCGATCGGCGGAGGCACAAGCTGCGGACATGAGCGGTACGCGTCCAGCCCTCGTGATCGCTGCCCACGGGTCGAAGTCCGAGGGGTGGGCGGCGGCGATCCACGCGTTCGCCGCGGAGGTCGCCGAGACCCCCGGGGTGAGGGACGCCTTCGCCGCGGTCGAGGCCGCGTTCATCGAGAGCAGCGCGCCGCGCATCCCGGACGCCGTGCGCATGGCGCTCTCATCGGGTTGCTCCGAGGTCGTGGTGGTCCCGCTGTTCCTCTCCGTCTCGGCCCACGTCGGTGAGGATCTGCCCGGGCTCCTGGGCCTCCCGGTGCCCGAGCACGTGCGCCGTCGGCTCGTCGCCGAGGGTCAGCAGCCCCTCGCCTCCGGGCTCGCGGTGCGGCTCATCCACGTCGGCGCCCTCGAGGACCTCCTGTTTCGAAATATATTGCGACGCACAAGCCTCGCGCGGCGTTATCCGGCGCACGAGGCAGTCGTTCTGTGCGCCTACGGTTCTGCGTTGCATCATGATGCCTGGGAGGCGCTGATGCACACGCTGCGGACGCGGCTGATGCGGTGGGGGTTCGGCTACGCGTGCCACGCCTGGGTCGGACACGTCGTCGGGATGTCGCCGGAGCCGACGGCCCAGGCGGTGCTCGAGGCGGGCCGCATGGCCGGGGTCCAGCGGGTCCACGTCGTGCCGTTGCTGATGGCGGTCGGCACCCTCCAGACCCTGACGATCGCCGCGGCGGTCGGGGACGCGGAGAAGCGCGGGCGTCTTCAGGTCATCTACCAGAGCGACGCGATCCTGCCGGACGGTGATCTGGCCGCGCGGGTCGGGTTTCGTGCCCTCGAGGCGCTCGGGCTCTTCCCGTCGCTGGGCGGGAGCGGCGCCAAGGCGTGACCCCGTGGCGGCACGCGCCGCTGCGGCGCTTGACCTCGTCGGACGGATGCGACCATGATCCGCGGGAGTACGCCCTGACCTGTGCCCACTTGGATGTCCGATGCGCAAGACCCTGACCGCTGTCACCGCCGCCGCCGCCGCCCTGATCGGCGCGTGCAGCTCTGCGCCCGAGGAGAAGGCCGGGAAGTCCCCCGAGGCGTCGATGCTGGGTCTCGAGGTGCGGGGGGACGCCGAGGTCGAGAAGTTCGACCTCAACGGCGACAAGTCGGCCGACGACTGGCGCTACTACATCCGCAAGGGTGACAAGGACACGCCGCGGGACCAGCGGCCGCGGCTGCTCGCGCGGCAGGATCTGGACCTGAACTTCGACGGCACCCCCGACGTGCGGCGGCACTTCAACGAGCAGGGGACGGTGGTGCGCGAGGAGATGGACCTCGACTTCGACGGGCAGTTCGACGCCATCGACTACTACTCCGACGGGGCGCTGTTTCGGCGCGATCTGGCGCTGAACTTCGCGGGCACCCCGTCGATCATCAAGTTCTACAACGAGGCTCAGCTGGCTCGCAAAGAGCGTGACACCAACGGCGACGGCAAGATGGACACCATCGAGTACTACGAGGGCGGCAAGCTCATACGGATCGGCGAAGACCGGGACGGCGATGGCAAGCCCGACGTTTACACCGAGGTGGACCAGGACGAGCCAGCGGCCGGGGGTGGCGGCTGAGCCCGGGCCGGGCGGCGGAGAGCGACGCTGTGGAATCGGACGGGATGCAACGGTCGAAGCGACTCAACCGCCGAATGCTGCGGCAGCGGGCGCTGATGACGCACTTTCACCTCGGGTTGAACGCGTACGATGCGGGTGATCTGAGGCAGGTGCAGCGGCACCGCGCCGCGATCGGGATGCTGCCCGAGGGGGGGCCGGGGTCGCTCGAGTTCATGGCGCTCGACTGGCGCGCGCGCTGGCTCGAGGATCGCCACGAGGAGGCGCTCGCGGTGGCCGAGGCCATCGCCCGGTCGTTCCCCGACGATCCGGACGGGGTCCTGGAGCTGGCGCACATCCTGAGCGACATGGAGCGCCCGAGGGAGGCGCTGACGGCGCTGCTCGACGGGACCGGCAAGCACGAGGACGACGCCGACCTCTGGTACGAGCTCGGGCTCGTGGCCGAGGGGCTCGAGGAGTGGGACATCCGCAAGCAGGCGTTCCAGGCGGTGTGGCAGCTCGAGCACGAGCTCGAGCCGGTCCAGCGCCTGTACCTGTCCGAGGACCGCTTCATCGAGACCGTCGAGGCGACGATCGAGCGGCTCCCGCCGGTGGCGCGGCGTGCGCTCGGCAACGTCGCCATCATCGTCGAGGACTACCCCGAGGCGTGGATCGTCGACGAGGACGTCGCGGACCCGCGCATCCTGGGGCTGTTCGACGGCCCGGACCGCGCCACCGAGCACAGCGTCAACGCGGTGCTCGACGGGCCTGCGCGCATCTACCTCTACCGCTGGAACATCGAGCGGTCCTGCGCGAGCGAGGAGGAGGCCATCGAGCAGGTGGAGATCACCGTGCTCCACGAGGTCGGCCACTACCTCGGCCTCGACGAGGAGGCGCTGCACTTCATCGGTCTGGGCTGAGTCGGGCTGACCGCGCGCGCGCTATCGCGGAGAGAAGCGCGCGCGCGTGCTTCTCCCTGCGGCCTGCTAGATCACCGGGACCATGACGGTCTTGTAGCCGCTCTTGCGCTCGAACTGGCCCTGGTAGCCCGAGGCGGCGGCGGGGGACTCGAAGAAGCCCACCTCGACGCGCCAGAAGGTGCGGCCGTTGGCGCTGACCTCGCGCATCCGGGCGGGGTAGCCCCCGGCCTCGAGCTCGCCGGTCACGGCGGTCGCGGCCGCCTTCACCTCGAAGGCCGAGACCTGCAGCGTGTAGCCGGTGCGGCCATCGCTCGACGACGCGATCCCGGCGGAGGGGGCGATCGAGACGACGTGCGGTCCGTTGGTGGGGGCGGCGCTCGCCCCCTCGACCCCGGCGAGCCCGGCCGACCGGCTCTCCTGGAGCTGACGGTGGGTCTCGACCCGGGCGGCGTCGGTCGGGTCGCGGGGCACGACGTCGGCGATCGGGCGAGCGAGGTCGGAGTCGATCTCGCGGGTGCCCTGCTTCAGCTCGGCCATCGCGCGGCTGCGCTCGGCGTGGGACATCGTCGTGGCGCCGCCGCCGTCGCCGTCCGACGATCCGATGCGGGCCGGCGTCGGGGGCAGCGGGGCGGAGCTCTGACGGCCGACGACCACGCCGGCGAAGAAGACCACCGCGATGATGGCGCCCAGGCCGAGCAGCGCGCCGGTGACCTGCCAGCGGTCGAGCCGCAGGATGGCGTCGTCAAAGGCGGGGGAGCGTCGGGCCATGGGCCTGCCGGGGTGGGGAGGGGTGTTTGGGCTCTAGGGAGCTGCGGCCGCGAGAGTCGGTGTCGGGGAGGAAGTTGCTACCGCGACCGCAGCTCCCAAGAGCTGATGGCCGCCGCCTGGTGCGGCGGCCGGGACGTCACTGGCGAGCGTGCTCGCGGTGACGCCAGAGTTCGATGACCGCCGAGCCGGCGGCCGTCGCCGCGCGGGCCGGCTCGACGACCGCCGCCGCCGCTTCGCAGCGGCGACCGAGACGGTAGCCGGCGCCCCAGCGGCGGCTGTTTCCCAGTCGGCGGCTCTGGGTTAGGGTGCGCGTGCGCTCGCTCATGCGGGCCTCGTCGGGAAAGTGCTTCGATTTCAGATGGTTGTCATCTGTTCTCGACGCGCTGACGATAGGCCCGCCCCGGTGGGTGGTCAAAAATCACACGCCGAAAAAAAGAGCGCGTTCCACCCCGTGACGACGACGCCGCTCGCGTCCCGGGCAAACACGGAGGACCCATGCCCCATCGGACCATCGCGACCCCCCTCGCCCCCGCCGCCATCGGCCCCTACTCCCAGGCCATCCGCGCCGGTGACACGACCTGGTGCTCGGGGCAGATCGCGCTCGACCCCGCGTCCGGCGCCCTCGTCGGCGTCGGCGACGTCGCCGCCCAGACGCGCCAGGTGATGTCGAACCTGCTGGCGGTCGTGACGGCGGCCGGGCACACCGTCACCGACATCGTGCGCTGCACCATCTTCCTGGCGGACCTGAACGACTTCAGCGTCGTCAACGAGATCTACGCCGCGGCGCTGGGTGGGCACCGCCCCGCTCGGGCGACGGTCGAGGTGCGGCGCCTGCCGCGGGACGTGCGCGTCGAGATCGACGCCGTCGCCGTCGACGCCGTCGCCGTCGACGCCGTCGCCGTCGCGACGGGCTGACGGCGCGTGGCGTTGCGCCCAGGAGCCGTGTTCAGGCGTCGAGGGCGGCGCGGAAGCTGGCGGTGAGGGCGCCGGCGGCGGCCGCCTCGCCGCCGCGGGGCGCGGCGTGGATGGCCTCGACGAGCGCGGTGCCGACGACCGCGCCGTCGGCGAAGGCGCCGACCCGAGCGGCGTCAGCGCCGCTGCGGATCCCGAAGCCCACGCAGACGGGCAGGCCGCTGATCTCGCGGACCCGGGCGGCGCGCGCGGCGACGGTGGTGAAGTCGCTGAGCGTGTCGCCGGTGACGCCGCCCATGGAGACGTAGTAGGCGAAACCGCTCGCGTGCTCCGCGATGGCGGCGATCCGGGCGTCGTCGGAGGTCGGCGTGAAGAGCGCGATGAAGTCGAGCCCGGCCGCCCTGGCGTGGACCGTGAGCTGCGCGGCCTCCTCGGGGGGCAGATCGACGACGAGCAGGCCGTCGGCGCCGGCGTCGGCGACCCGCGCGCACGCCGCCGCGAGCCCCTGACGGTAGAGCGGGTTGAGGTAGCCGAAGAGCACCACCGGCGTGTCGGGGTGCCGCGCTCGGAAGCCGCGCACGACGTCGAGCACGCCGGCGAAGGTGGCGCCGGCGGCGAGCGCGCGGGTCATGGCCGCCTGGATGACCGGCCCGTCCGCCATCGGATCGGAGAAGGGGACCCCGAGCTCGATGACGTCTGCGCCGTTGGCGGCGAGGGCGTCGAGGACGGCCGCCGTCGTGGCCAGGTCCGGGTCGCCCGCGGTGACGTAGGGGACGAAGGCGCGCCGGCCGGAGGCGCGGAGTCGCTCGAAGCACGCTTGGATTCTGCTCGCCATGGCGCGCTACCTTGCCCAAGCGCGGCGCGGCAAGCAAGCGGCGACGGCGCGTCGCCGCCGGTAAGGGGGGCGCCGAGCGCGCGTCGCGCGCCACCCGTTGACGCCGCGAAGACGTGCGTGCTACCCGGAACGCACCCGTTTGGCGGGCACCGACTGCAATCACGGGTCGGGAGCCGAAGGTCGCAGCTGGTCCCGCAGGTCGACGATGGTCGGCCAGGGAGCCGCGGAGACCGCAGGAGCCCGACCGCTACGAGACCTGACCAAGGAGCGACTGATGGGCACGCCGAAGAGCGTTTTCGCCAAGATCGACGAGCGGTTGAAGGCCGACCCGGCCAAGACCAAGGAGATCGACGGCGTCTTCAAGTTCGAGGTGACCGGCGCGAACGCCGGCATCTGGATCGTCGACTGCAAGAACGTCGCGGTCACCGAGGGTGACGGCGAGGCCGAGGTGACGATCACGGTCGGTGACGACGATCTCGTCGCCATCGACGCCGAGGAGCTCGACGCGATGCAGGCGTTCATGCTCGGCAAGGTCCAGGTCGAGGGCGACATGGGCCTGGCGATGAAGCTCCAGCAGATCCTCTGAGCCCGTTGAGCGCCGGCGCTCCGCTCCCGCTGGCGGGGCTCAGGGTCGTCGACTTCAGCCGGCTCCTGCCGGGGCCCTACGCCACGCTGGCCCTCGCGGACCTCGGCGCCGACGTGATCAAGATCGAGGCGCCCGAAGGTGGCGACTATCTTCGCTGGATGCCGCCGCTGTCCGGGGAGGTCAGCCACGCCTTCAGCGCGCTGAACTCCGGAAAGCGCTCTCTCGCCGTGGACCTGAAGGCTCCCGCCGGCGCCGCCCTCGTGGCGGCGCTGGCCGCTCGGGCCGACGTGGTCGTCGAGTCGTTCCGGCCCGGCGTGATGACGCGCCTCGGGCTCGGCTACGACGCGCTCAGCGCCGTGAACCCGGGCCTCATCTACTGCGCGCTGAGCGGCTTCGGCCACGACGGCCCCTACGCCGCCGAGGCCGGCCACGACCTGAACTACGCCTCGCTGGCCGGGGTGATCGGCCTCGGCGGGCCCGTCGATCGTCCGCCCGCGCTCCCCCCGGCGCAGATCGCCGACTACGGCGGCAGCCTGTGGGCGCTCGTGGCCGTCCTGAGCGCGCTCCACGCGCGCCACCGCTCCGGTGAGGGGGCGTTCCTCGACGTCTCGATGACCGAGGGGGCGCTGAGCTTCCTCACCGCCTCCCTCGCGCCGCTCATCGCGGGGGCCGGCGCCGCTCCCCAGCGCGGGGCGGATCTCCTGACCGGCGGGCAGCCGTGCTACGACGTCTACGCCACCGCAGATGGTCGCTATTTCGGCATCGCACCGCTCGAGCCCAAGTTCTGGGCGTCCTTCTGCAAAGCCATCGGGCGGCCTGAATGGCTGAAGCGACAGTATGGCGATGCTGCATTGCGAGGAGACCTCGAGGCGCTCTTCGCGAGCCGCACGCGCGACGCCTGGGAGCACGCGCTGGCTTGGGCCGGGGCCTGCTGTCAGCCGGTGCTCGTGCCCGACGAGCTCGCCGAGCACCCGCTCCACGTGGCTCGCGGTAACGTCCTGACGGACGCCGCGGGGCACCGCCGCCTGCGGACCCCGGCGCGCCCGCGGGCCGCCGCTCCGCCAGGGCCTGCGCCCCGCCTCGGGGAGCACTCGCGCGCGATCGCCCTGGAGCTGGGCTTCGACGACGCGGACGTCGCGCGCCTCGTCGCCGCCGGCGTCCTCCTCGACGGCGCGGGGTAGGGCGTGCTCCGAGTCATCGGCCGCGCGTTCAAGATAGCGCTCCTCTTGACCTGGATGTTCTGGGCCTGGGTCTACTCGCAGACGGGCCTGAGGCGGCTGGTCTGGCGCGTCTTCCACGCGCGCGCCGCCTACGAGCCGTGGACGAACGAGCGCATCGTGCGCCTCACCTTCGAGGCGATGGGCCCGACCTTCATCAAGCTCGGGCAGGTCGTCGCGTCGAGCCCCGGGCTCTTCCCGAAGCGCTACTCCGACGAGTTCCAGCGCTGCCTCGATCGGGTGAAGCCCTTCCCGGTGGACCAGCTCAAGGCGACGGTCGCCAAGGAGCTCGGCGGGTCGCTCGAGACGATCTTCACCTCCTTCGACGACGTCCCCCTCGGCTCAGCGTCGGTGGCGCAGGTCCACGCCGCCACCCTGACCGACGGCTCGGAGGTCGTGGTCAAGGTCCAGCGCCCCGGGATCGAGCCGGTGGTGGACGCCGACCTGTGGTGGATGCGGCGCGGTGCGTGGTTGACCGAGAAGCTCTTCAAGGGCGCGCGGCTCGCGAACATGACCGGCGTCATCGACGACTTCAACCGGACCATCCACGAGGAGCTCGACTTCCGAAAGGAAGGATCAAATCTCAACGAGTTCAACCAGTTGATGAAGAAGTACGGCATCGTCGACGTCAAGGCGCCGCGCCCGGTCGACGCGCTCGTGACCGAGCGGGTGCTCGTGATGGAGCGCTTCCACGGCCTCAAGGCCGACGACGCCGAGGGGATCGCCGCCTCCGGCATCGACGCCGAGAAGTACCTGCGGTGCGGGCTCCGCGCGTGGCTCATGACGATGATGCTCGACGGCTTCTTCCACGGCGACGCCCACGCCGGCAACCTCATGATGCTCCCCGACGGGCCCGCCGTGGGCCTGCTCGACTTCGGCATCATCGGCCGCTTCACCAGCGAGCAACGCCACCAGGTGATGCGCTACGTCCTGGCGTTCACCGCCAAGGACTATCACGCCCTCGCCGAGGTCATGACGGAGATCGGCGCGGTGGAGCCGCAGCTCGACCGCGAGGCCTTCGTGGCCGATCTCGAGCGGGTCTACGCGCCGCTGATCGAGAAGAACCTGGCCGACATCAAGTACGAAGAGCTCCTCCCCGACATCACCAAGGTGGCCTACCGCTACGGTATCAAGCTGCCGAGCGAGTTCCTGCTCATCCTCAAGCAGCTGCTCTTCTTCGACCGCTACGCCAAGCTTAACGCGCCGAACCTGAACGTCTTCGGCGACTTCTACCTGGTGGACTTCCTCTTCTCGCCCCTCGCGCTCAACGCCGGCCTCGACTTCAACGTCCTGGCCCCGCTGCTCAAGAAGATCCAGCAGCGCTTCGCGGAGCAGGCGCAGCAGTCGGCCGCCAGCGCCTGAACCCGCGCGCTCGGGGGGTCAGCGTCCGCGTCGTCCCGGCTGCGCCTTGCGCTGCTCTTCGAGGCGCTTGCGCTCCTCCTCGCGGCGCTTGCGCTCCTCCTCGACGCGGCGGCGCTGCTCGGCGGCCTTGCGCTCCGCCTCGGCCTTCCTGCGCCCCTCCTCGAGGCGACGGGCCTCCTGCTGCTGGCGCTGCATGTCGGCGCGGCGGGACTCCTCCTGGCGGCGGCGCTGCTCCTCGGCGCGCTGGGCCTGCTCCTGCTGGCGGCGCTGCTCCGCGGCGCGGCGCGTCTGCTCCTGCTGGCGCTGCATCTCGGCGCGGCGGGACTCCTCCTGGCGGCGGCGCTGCTCCTCGGCGCGCTGGGCCTGCTCCTGCTGGCGGCGCTGC
>PHBI01000256.1 GCA_002841945.1 Deltaproteobacteria bacterium HGW-Deltaproteobacteria-14 | reverse complement strand
CGGTGACGGCCGCCGCGGTCGCGGCGGCGGCGCTGGTCGTGGCCCTCGCGGGATCCGGCGGCGCGGACGCCCCCGTGGCGAGCGTCGCGGCGCCCGCCGAGCCGCTGGCGAGCGCCCCGCCCACCGCGGGTCCGCCGGGGATGGAGCGCCCGGGGGGAGAGGTGGCTGCGCCGCCGCGGCAGGTCGCCATGGACGCGGTCGCGCTGCTCCGGGACACGCGGCGCCGGACCGTGGCGGTCATCCCCGCGACCGCCGCGATGGAGGACGACCCGATGACGGCGGCGGTCCTCGCGGACGCCGTCGGCGTCTACCTCGGCTTCGCCCCCGAGACCATCTCCGCCCTGTCCCGGCGGGAGCTCCTCGCGCGCGCCCCCGGCGAGGATCCGGCCGCCCTGACCCCGGGCGCCCTCGTGACCGGCCCGAGCGCCCCGGGGCGGGTGGACGCCGTCGGGGTCGTCACCGTCAGCCAGGAGCGCGCGACCCTCACCGTCACCCTGAGCTGGCGGCTGACCGGAGAGGAGGAGCCGTTTCGCGCCCTGTCGGCGTCCGCCCAGATCGCCGATCCGCTGGCGGCGGCGCGAGCGCTGGCCGCCGACACGATGGCGCTGCTGAGCGCCCCTGACGCACCGCAGCGAATTCCACCCCTTACTCGCTCGATGGATGCCTGGCGACACTGGCTGAACGCTCGTGATGCGCTGCACTATGATCGCTGGCGCGAGCTCGAGTCTCACGTCCGCGAGGCGCTCGCGGCGGACCCGGGCTTCACCCCGGCGCTGCTCCTCGACGCGGCCCTCGACGTCGACCGCTCGCGGTCGCAGGAGGCGCTCACGACCCTCGCGGCGATCGCGGCGCGGCCCGATCGGGCGACGCCGCGCGACGTGAGCTTCGCGGCCGTGCTGCGCGCGGAGCTGACGCCGCAGGAGCGCCCGGCGGTGGTGCCGCAGCTCGAGGCGCACCTGGCCCGCTTCCCGCACGACCTGACCGCGCGGCTCGAGCTGCTGTCGCTGAAGTTCCGGATGCAGAACGTCGGGAGCCTCAACCGCGCGGGCGAGTACGCGGAGACGGTGCTGGCGCGGGCGCCGGCCACCCCCGCCGCGGCGTCGAAGTTGGTCCGTTCGCTGTGCTGGACCGACCGCTGCGCGAGCGCGCGGGAGCGCGTGGCGGCCCTCGGGCTGTCGCCGGAGATGCCGGGGATGGGCCAGGTGTTCGGCGAGCTGGAGCTGTACGAGGGCCACTATGGCGAGGCGCGGGCGCTGTTCGAGCGCTCGCGCGACGCGAGCGGGGCGGTCACCTACTACGCCGCCCACATGTCGCTCGCGGCGACGATGCTCGAGGGTGACTGCGACCGGGCGGTCGGCGAGGGTCGTCAGATGCTGGCGACCGCGCGCGAGGCGGGCGACACCCTCGGCATCGACTGGACCTACTACCTGTGGTTCAACGCGCTGTTGTGCGCGGGGGACCCCGAGAGCGCCCGGCTCGCCCTCGACGAGTGGGCCGAGCGGACCGGGACGACGGCGGCGGCGGAGGGCTACGCGGCCTATCGGTGGCGGGTCGAGCTGGCGATGGGCGGGGCGCCGTCCGATCTCCTCGCCGAGGTCGACGCGGCCGCGGTGGATCCCAACGGCCGCTTCCACCTCGAGGCGCTGCGGCTCCTGTCTCAGATCGGGGCCGACAGCGAGCGCCTGCGCGCCCACGCCGCGGCCATCAGCAAGCGCCTCGGCGGGGGGTTCGACGACCAGAGGATGCGCGCGAGCGCCCTCGACCGGGCGCGACGCGGCCTGCTGGCCCGCGCCGAGCTGCTCGAGGGGCACGCCGACGAGGCCGTCGCCGCCTTCGAGGAGCTCGCGCGGGCGGGGGCGTGGCCCATCGGGACCGAGGGCGACCTCTTCGACCGCGCTCGCTGGCTGCAGACCCTCGCTGGCGCCCTCGACGAGGCGGGCCGCCCGGCCGAGGCCGAGGTCGTGTGGCGACGGGTCCTGAACCTCGGCTACGAGCGCCTCCTGACGATGGAGGTGACGCTGGCGGCCGAGCGCCGCCTCGGGCTGCTCTCCGGCCCCTGACCAGGCCCCGCACGGCGCGCCGCCGCGCCGCCGCTTCGGTCAGCCCTCCTCGGGGGGGCCGAGGTAGCGGGCGAGCTCGATCGCGACGCCGAGCAGACGGTTGTTGCCGCGCAGGCCGAGCTTGTCGCAGATGCGGGCGCGGTGGTTCTGCACCGTCCGGACGCTGACGAAGAGGCGCTTGGCGATCTCCCGGCTCGTCTGGTTGAGCGCCACGTGCTGCAGCACGATGCGCTCGGCGCGGGTCAGGGTCGGGAGGCCCGCGGAGACGCTCGCCGGCAGCCCCGGTGGGGCGAGGCGCGGGTCGAGGGGCCCTCGACCCGCGCCGTCCCACACCGGCGCCGGGATGACGCGGCCGGCCGCGGTCGCCCCCTCGGTGGGGGCGCTCAGCGAGGCGTCATCGGGATCCTGGGCCGTCGCCCCGGCAGCGGAGGAGCCGTCGTCGGGCTCGCTCGCCCCGAGGTCGCCCGCCCCGGGCGCCGCCTCGCCCTGGAGGTCTTTGGGGTGCGGCGGCGCGATGATCCACTCGCCCGGCGCGGCGACGATCCCGCGCCACAGCCGCGCGTCGAGGGCGCGCACGCCGCCGTCCGGCGGGTCCTCGACCAGCTCGCGCAAGAACCCCGGTGCGACCCGCGGCTCGCCGTCGGCGTCCGCGAAGCGCGCCCGCAGGTCGGGGTGGTCGGCCAGCCCGGTGCGCAGCAGATCGCGCACCAGCAGCGGGATGTCCTCGCGCCGCTCGGCGAGCCCGGGGACCCGCAGGGCGTGGCGGAAGCGGGCCCGCAGGGCGACGGGCAGCGTCTGGGGCTCGTCGCACAGGGTCGCCACGATGCGCACGTCGGCCCGCCGCGGGCGTGGGTCTCCGGCCCGGTGGAACTCGCCGCGGTCCATCAGCCGCCCGAGGTGGGACGCGAGCGGGCCCGCCGCCCCGCCGAGATCGTCGAGGAGCAGCGTGGCGCCTTCGGCCTGCTCGACCAACCCCGGGGTGCCCTCCTCGCCGGGCCCCTCGTGGCCGAAGAGCTCGATCCCCACGAGCTCCTCGGGGATCGACGCGACGTCGCGCGCGACCAGCGGGCGCGACCCGCGGGCGCTCGCGGCGTGGAGCGCCCGCGCCACCACCTCCTTGCCGACGCCGCTCGGGCCGTAGACCAGGGCGTGGCCGTCGTCGCGCACGACGAGGTCGATGGCGTCCCGCAGCGCCCAGATCGGCGGGCTCTCCCCCACCAGGCCGGCGGCGTCCGCGGCGCCGAACTCGTGCATCGCGCCATGGTTCGCGTGCATGAGCGGTGGGAGGACGGCCGGGCGCGTGACGCAGAGCAGCAAGAGCTGCCCCTCGATCATCACCACGTCCCCGGCGCCGACGACGGCGTGGGTCGTCTCGACGCCGCGCAGCAGCAGGGCGCGGCGGCCTCGGTTGTCGAGGGTGAGGCGGTCGTCGGCGAGGCGGCGGATGTGCAGCTGCTCGCGCGAGAGGCGCTTGGCGAGGAGCGGTTCGGCCCGCAGCGTCTGTCCCGGGCGCTGGCGCACGAGGTGGGCGCGCACGTGGTCCGGCGCGGCCGGGGCCTCGTCACCCCGGCCGAAGACGTGGACCCGGCGGTCGTGGGGGCCCACCCACAGCAGCTCGCCCGCGCGCGTGGGCTCGTCGCGGCACCAGACGACCGCGAGCGCCAGGCCGAGGTCGCTGCCTCGGCCTCCGGGGGCGAACGTCCGGGAGACCTCTTCGGTGGTGTCGGCTGTCATCGGGGGCAGAGCATAGGCGCTCGCGGGAGCGGACGCTACTGCGGTGCAGCACGAGACCGGCCGGCGGGGCCGGGCGCTGCGGCGCGGCGATCGGACGGCGCGGCCCGGCGCCGCGTCGGTCGCGCTGCGGGCTGAGCCGAGCGACGGCAGGTCCGCGACCGATGCGATGGGAACCGGGTCCAGCTTCGGCAAGAGACCACGAGCTCTGAGGGGTCCGCACCGAGACCGGTCCCGCCGTGGCCCGGGATCATGGGTCGGGGCGTTGAGTAGCGGCGACCCGAGTGACCGGGCCGGCCTGGGTAGGGTTGCTCAATCTCGGCGTCGATCGCCTTTGGCCTTTGACCTCCCCCGCCCCGGACGTTTCCATGGCGGCACCCCCTCGCACATGCAGCTCCAGCCCGCGCGCCGAGACGGCGCAGGAGGTCCCCCGGTGCTCGCCGAGACCCTCAGCCGCCATCAAGAAGGCACCAGACACGCCCTCGGCGGGCGCCTGGTCGGGCGGTCGCCGGCGCTGCAGCGGCGGCGTGAGGCCGCGGCCCGGCGGCCGACCGTCGACGAGCTCCCGCTGGCGGTGGCGGCGGAGCCGGTGCAGCTGAGGCGCCTCGACGGGGCGCTCACGCGGGTTCACCGCGAGGTCGCCCGGCGCAACCACGAGCTGTACGGGGACGCGGTGCCGTCGCACTTCGCGGTGCGGCGCGAGGCGCGCGGCGCGGAGGTCGAGGGTGACGAGCGCGCGGTCCACGCCGCCGCCGCCCGCGGCGTCAGCGGCGCAGGCGGCGCCCTGCCCTACGTCGACGTCATCCAGCGCGCCTTCGGGCGACACGACGTCCGCGGGGTCCAGGCCCACGTCGGCGGCGCGGCGCGGGTGCAGGGCGAGCTCGCCGCGCGCAGCCTGGGCGGGAGCAGCGGCGGCGGCGGGTCCAACCTCCTCGGCCACCGCTACACGAGCGAGGAGCAGCGGGCGAACCTGAAGAAGGGCCTCGCGCACGATTGGGCGGCGCTGAAACGCCTGGTGGGCATGTGACCGGACATGGGAGGGAGCGATGATCGAGGCCCTGAGGAGCGAGCGGACCCGGGGGCCCGCCGAGCGCGCGCAGGACAGCGCGCACGAGGACCGGCGCGCTCGGGCGCGCACCGCGGTCCAGCGGCGGACCGCCATCGATGACTACAGCGTCGCGGTGGGCGCGCCGCCGCTGCAGCTGCGCCGCTTCGACACCGTGCTCTCGCAAGCGCACGATGGGATCGCGCTCAACAATCACGAACTCTATGGCGACCCGCTGCCACAGCATCTCGCAGTGCAGCAGAGGTCGCGACCCGGGGTGGTGCAGCGCAGCGCGCCGGGCGCCGTGAAGGGGAAGCAGGGCGAGAAGGGCAAGAAGAAGGTCGGCGCGGTCGCGCAGAAGCACGCGGGCCACATCCAGTCGCAGGTCGACGCCAAGCTGAAGCAGGCGATCGAGGGCATCGCCGCGGCGGGCTCGGAGATGGCCGAGCAGGTCGGCGCGGCCCTCGACGTCCACACCGCCCAGGCCTACGTGGCCTGGGTGGCCAAGAACACGAAGGATCCGAAGCTGGCGGCGGCGGCGGCGCAGATCCTGAACGCCGCGCGCGCGGCGCAGGCCGGGGGCGCAGGCGGGGCGGAGGCCGGGTCGGCCGGCGGCGGGGAGGCCGGGGTCCAGAAGCGGGCGGCCGGCGGCGAACGAGCGGTCGACGTCCACGCGGCGGCGG
>PHBI01000255.1 GCA_002841945.1 Deltaproteobacteria bacterium HGW-Deltaproteobacteria-14 | reverse complement strand
CGGCGGCGCGGAGCTCCGCCTCGGCGCGCTCGGGCTCGCCGGCGGCGCGGGCGGCCTGGCCGCGCGCGGTCCGGACCGCCGCGATCCCGTCGGCGGCCGCGGTGAGCGATGGGTCGGCCGCGCGCGCCTGGGTGAAGGCGTCGAGCGCGTCGTCGAGCCGCTTCATCAGCCACAGATCGCGGCCGCGCTCGAGGTGGAGGGAGGCGCGCGTGGCGTCGAGCGCCAGCGCCTTGTCGTGCCAGCCGAGCCCCTCCCCGGGCCGGCCGACCTTGCGGAGCACCGTCCCGAGCCAGGCGACGATCTCGACCTCGGCGGGCGCGAGCTCCGCGGCGTGACGGGCCTGGGCCAGGGCCTCGTCGAGGCGCCCCGCGGCCAGGGCGATGCGCGACAGCCCGTGGTAGATCCAGGGGTTGTTCTCGGCCCCGTCGCGCGCGCCCTCGAAGGCGTCCTGCGCCTCCTCGAGGCGACCGAGGCGCAGCAGGCAGTCGGCCCGGAAGTAGCGGGCGCTGCCGTCTTGGGTCTCGTTGGCGATGAAGCGCTCGAGGAGCGGCAACGCGTCGGCGCAGCGCCCCTGCCGCACGCGCACCGCCGCGAGGTTGTAGACGAGCCGCGAGCGGTCCGGGTGCGCCGCGACGAGGGCCTCGTACTCGCTGGCCGCGCGGTCGAGCTGATCCAGGCGGAAGAGCGCGTTGGCGCGGTTGATGCGCGCGGCGACGTTGTCGGGGAACGCCTCGAGGTAGCCGTCGAGGGCGCTGACCGCCTCGGGGAAGCGCTCGGTCTTGAGGTAATAGGTGCCGAGGACGCCGTACGCGCGCAGATCGTCGGGGCGGGCGGCGACGTAGCGCTCCGCGTGCGGGAGCCCGCGCTCCCAGGCGGCCTGGTGGTAGAAGTGCACCGCGAGGAGCCAGCTCGCGTCGAAGCGCCCTGGATCCGCGGCGACCTGCTCGAGCAGCGGGATCGCGCTCGCCTGATGCCCCGCGCGGTACAGGTGGAGGCCGAGCTGGTGGGCGACGTCGTGGTCGTCCTTGTCGGCCTCGTAGAACGGCCCCATGAGCCGGATCCCGTCCTCGTAGCGGCGGGTCAGAAAGAGCACGCTCGAGAGCCCGACCGCGGCCTCCTGCTGCTGCGGCGAGGCGTCGAGGATGCTGCGGTACGCCGCCTCCGCCTCGTCGAGGCGCTCCTTGGCGCCGCGCTGCTCGCCCCGCGACATCAGCGCGCGAGCCGAGTCGAGGTCGTCCTGGGCGACCCGCAACAGCCGCTGGACCTCGCGCGGCGACAGCGCCTGCGCGGCCGCCGCCGGACCGGCCCCGACGAGCAGCGCCACGGCCAGCGCCAGCGCTCTCGACGCCCCTCGGACGCCGCGGACGTGCGCGCGCGAGCTCCCCGCCGTCATGTGATCCGCCCGACGACGAGGGTGACGTCGTCCTCGAGGGGGGTGCCACCCCGGAAGGCGTTCAGGTCGGCGACCACGTGGGCCACGATCTGCTCCGGGTGGGCGTGCTGGTCGATCTGGCTCAAGGTGGTGAGCAACCTCCGGGCCGTGTACGTGCGACCTTCCGCGTCGATGGCGTCCGTCAGGCCATCGGTGTACCACACCAGCAGGTCGTCCTTTACGACCCGGATCCGTCGCGCCTCGAAGCCCGAGGACTCGCCGTCACCGAGGCGGTTGCCGCGGGCGGACAGGCGCGACAGCTTGATGCCGCTCTCGGTCCAGCGCAGGAGCAGCCCGGGCGGGTGCGCGGCGGACGCGTAGAACAGGGCGTTCTGCGTGGCGTCGAGGACGATCGCCGACGCCGTCATGAAGAACGTGCCGTGGCCCGCCTCGTGGATCACGCGGTCGAGGATCCGCATGGTCTCGGCGACCTGCATGTTCTCGCCGTGGACGTGCCGCAGCGTGTCGATGCAGCCCTTGGCCGTCGCCGTGAGGATCGAGGCCGGCACGCCGTGGCCGGTCACGTCGCCGATCAGGATCGCGGCGCGGCCGCGGGGCAGCGCCGAGAGATCCCAGAAGTCACCGCCGCACGCCGCCGCGGGCTCGTAGTGGCCGGCGACCTCGAGCCCGGGCGCGGTGTGCGTGCCGGGTCCCGGGACCAGCACCATCTGGATCTCGCGCGCCAGGGCCAGCTCGTGCTCGAGCTCCGCCTTGGCGACCGTCTCGACGAGCAGCTGCTGGACGCGATCGGCCATGTGGTTGAACTGGTCGCCGAGGGTCCCGACCTCGTCGTTCTGGCGGATGGTGACGCGCGCGCTGAGGTCGCCCTGGGCGATGCGGGCCGTGGTCTGGGCGAGGCGCCGGATGGGGCGCGAGTAGCGCAGGGCCTGGAGCAGGCTCAGCAGCACGCCGGCGAGGAGCGCGAGCCCGCCGACCTTGAGGCTGAAGCCCAGGGACTTGCGGGTGGCCTCGGCCTGCTGGGCGTCGAGGCGCGCGATCTGCTCGTCGAGGGGGGTGAGGTCGTAGCCGAAGAGGATCACGCCGATGGGCGTCGGGGTGGGCTGGCCCGGGGCGGCCGCCAGGGTGATAGGGCGGCGGACCGCGAGGATCCGGCGGCCGTCGACGATCGTCTCCTCCTCGAGGGGGGTGGCGAGCTCGGCCGGGGTGCCCGGGAGCGTCTCGAGAGAGCCGGCGCTGACCTTGCGCACCGAGTCGGCGAGGACCTTGCCGCGCTGGTCGGCGAGGCGCACGAACACCACGCGGGCGTCGCGCGCGACGAGCTGGTGGACGACGAAGTCGAGCTGCTCGAGCTCGGTGCCCTGCAGGTGCTCGCTGAGCGAGATGGCGAGCACGTTGGCGCTGTTCTCGGCGAGGCGGACCGCCGACTCGCGAAAGGTCGCGCTGCGCTCGGCGGACCACGCATCGTGCTGCTCGCGGATGTTGGCGGCGTGGAGGTAGCCGAGGAAGGTCACCACGATCGCGACGAGCAGCGTGGAGGTGAGCGTGAGCTTGACGCCGAGGGTGATGCGCATCGCCTACTCCAGCGTCGTGATGAGGTAGACGAGGGTGCCGAGGATCCCGAGCATCACGACCAGGATGGCGACGAAGACCACGTCCTGGCGCCCTTCGGCGCGGGCGACCGGCGAGACCGGCGCCCCCGCGGGCAGCCCGGCCTTCGCGAGGCGCGCCTCGGCGCCCTTCAGGTTCAGCGCGGAGGCGGCCGCTGGGATCGGCGCGGCGGCGTGCGTGGTGGCGGCGTCCAGCGCGGTTCGGGCCGCCGCGACGAGCGCGCCGAGGTCGGCTGGCCGCGGCACCTCCCCGAGATCGTCGAAGAAGGCGAAGTAGGTCTCCTCGGCGTCGTCGAGGGCGTTGGCGCAGGCGGGCTTGTCGCACGGGAACGCGGGCGCCTTGCGGATCCCCGAGGCGAGCATCTCCAGCGCGTCGAGGGTCTGCACGCTCTCCTGCCCGCAGCGATCGCAATAGTACGGGGCCCGAAAGGTCGTGATGACCGCCCCCTCGGCGAAGTTCCGGACGAGGTTGACCTCGTTCATGATCGCCGGCGGGCAGTCGAAGAGCACGATCGTCGGGTAGATCTGGCGCAGCCCCCGGAGCCACACCACCCAGTCCCGCACCCCGACCGAGTTGATGCGCCGCACGCCGATGAGGTCGATCAACAGGACGGCGCGCGCGGGCCCGAGCGCGCCGGTGAGGGCGTCGAGGCCGTTGTGCTCGTCGATCACGCCGTCCAGCCGGAGCGCTGTCCAGCTGTTGCCGTGGCCGATCCGCGCGTCGAGTCGCTGGCGGGCGGTTCCTTGCATCGGCGTGCGAGGATAGACGGGCCACTGGAGGGGCGCAACGCGCGGCTGCGAGATGGCCGCGCCGGCGCCGCTCGAGCGGGCGACAAACGGCGACGGATCGGGCAATCTGCGCCGCATGTTGACGCGAATCATAACCGGTCTCGTCCTCGCCCCCCTCGTGGTGTGGCTGCTGCTCGCGGGTCAACCGTGGATGGTGGCGGCGCTGCTGGTCGTCGCGGCGGCGCTGTGTGTGAACGAGCTCGTGGCGATGGTGCTGCCCGGGCAGCTCGTCGAGCGGGTCGTAGGCGTCGCGCTGGCGGTGGCGGTGATGATCCTGGCGTGGCGCTACCCCGGCGACCTGCGGCTGGTCGCGGTGCTGGCGGTGCTGGTGCCGGCGCTGGCCGTGCTCGCGCGGCCACGACCGATCGAGACGGCCGCGCTGCGGGTCGCGATCCTGTGGGGGAGCCTCGTCTATATCGTCGTGCCGTTCAGCTTCGGGCTGCGCATCGCGGTGCTGCCGGAGCGGATGGTGATCATCTTGCTCCTCGCGGTGGTCTGGGCTGGCGACACGGGGGCCTACTTCGTGGGCCGCGCGATCGGACGTCACAAGCTCTACCCGCTGGTGAGCCCGAAGAAGACCATCGAAGGGGCCGTCGGCGGGCTCGCGGCGAGCGTCGGGGTCGCGGTCCTCATCGCTGAGCTCTGGCTGCCCCAGCTGGGCGCGCCGCACGCGGTCGTGATCGGTCTCCTCGGCGGCACGGCGGCGCAGCTCGGCGACCTCGCCGAGTCCCTCGTCAAGCGGGCCTGCGGCGTGAAGGACTCGGGTCGCCTCCTCCCGGGCCACGGCGGCATGCTCGACCGGGTGGACGGGGTCATCTTCGCGTTCCCGGTCGTCGCGGCGCTGCTGTAGGCGCGACAGAGCGGACCGCGTCGGGAGCGGCACTCGCGCCTGTGCGACCGCGATAATGAGGCGCGCGTTGGTCGACGGTTGTGAACGAGGTCGGGGTCGGCAGCGCATCTCGCAAGCGCGAGATGCGCGGCGCGATCAGGTCTCGTCGTCCTCGCCGATGTCGAACTCGATCTCGCCGTCCTCGTCGTCCTCGGAGTCAGCGATGAGGCCCTCGACCATGGCGAGCAGGTCTTCCATGTCGAAGGGCTTGTCGAGGTGGGCGTTGGCGCCGTAGAGCGGGGCCGTCATCTCGTTCATGCGCTCGCCGATCCCGGTGAGCATCATGATCGGGGTGGCGTCGAACTCGCGCTTCGAGCGCAGGTACTTCGCCACCTCCCAGCCCGTGAGGCCGGGCATCATCACGTCGAGGATCACGAGATCGGGCTCCTCGACGAGGATCGACTCGAGGCCCTCCTCGCCGTCGTTGGCGACGATGACCTCGTATCCCTCGTCCCTGAGCGTCCCCGCGACCAGTCGGGTCAGCTCGAGATCGTCGTCGGCATACACGATGCGGCCACTGGCCATCCGGCACCTCATCCACGCTGAGAAGACGCGACGGCTACCACGTCGGGGCGGCGCTTGGCAAGGTCACCTCGGCCGGCGCGGGGCGCGCCCGGGCCGCGTCAGCGACCTTTGCGCCCACCCCCGGAGCGGGTAGCATGGCGGGCATGAGCGATGACGAGCGACGCGGACCTGGGGACGAGAAGCGACCGGTGCGGGCGAACGACCCGCGGCGATCGGCGCGAGGGCCGGTCTCGACCGAGCGCATGGCGCACCTCGACGAGGCGCTGGGCTTCGCGCCCGTCGATGGCGAGCCGCCGCCGCTGCCCCCCGCCGCGCGCGGGCCGGCGACCGGGCTCAACCGCCGCCCCCCCGCCGCCCAGCGCGTCGCGGCGGCGGG
>PHBI01000029.1 GCA_002841945.1 Deltaproteobacteria bacterium HGW-Deltaproteobacteria-14 | reverse complement strand
GCCTGACCCCTATGCAGGGAGTACCTGCGCCGATGGCGCGCGAGCGGGCAGAAAGTGAAAAGTGAGGGTGCCTGACCCCCAAGATTAGAACACCAGCTGGAGCTGCGAGCGGACGCGGACGTCGGTGGTCGCGGTGCCGCCGAGCTCGTGGCCGAGCGCGGCGACGTCGGTGGCCCACTTGAAGGTGTTGCCGACGAAGTAGACGTTGAGGCCGAAGGCGAGCTCCTGGGTCGTCGCCTCGGCGTCGTCGTCTGGCACCACGCGGGCGAAGCGCAGGACGGGCTCGACGGTGCCGCCGATGACGTAGCCCGCGTCCACGGCGAAGCCGATCCGGTCGAGGCCGCTGGCGTCGCCGGTCAGGGTGCGCACGAAGAACGCGCCCGAGACGGCGAAGCCCGAGACCTTCAGGATGAAGTCGAGGTCGGCCGCGATGGCGCCGGTGTCGTCGTCGAGCCCGAAGTCGACGAGGCCGCTGGCGGCGACGCCGAAGCGCAGGCCCTTGTCGGGGTGAAGATCGGCGGAGCTGTAGCCCTCGCCGGCCATGTCGCCGTGGTTGTAGCCGACGCGGGCGACCGCGACCGGGCGAAACTGGGCGGGGACGTTGGTGCGCGAGATCGAGGTGACGGTGCCGGCGGTGGCGTCGAGCTTGGCCGTATACCAGGGCTTCTCATGGGTGCCGTTGAAGAGCCCCACGACCCACTCGACGGTGGGCGACCGCTCGTAGTCGTTGTGGACCGCGAGGCCGAGGTCGCGCCCGGTGTCGAAGGCCCTCTCGGTGAGCGCCACGTCGACGAGCTGCTGGGCGGTCGCCGACGTCATGAACTGACGCGAGAACGGGCGCTTCCACTGGCCGACCCGGAGCTGCACGCCGGGGGTGAAGGCGTAGTCGACCCACAGGTCCTTGAGCTGGGTGTCGCCGTGGCCGAGCTCGACGAGGATCCTGTAGGTCAGGTCCTCGGACAGGATGTTGCCCTTGAGCCCGACGCGGGCGCGGACGACGTCGAAGGCGTAGCTGTCGTCGCCGCCGTCGGGGAGGGTCAGGGCGAAGCGGGTCTGCAGGACGCCGTTGACGACGAGAGAGTAGCTCCTGTCGCCGTCCCGGGCCTCGAGGAAGAAGCCCTTCTTGTAGCCGACCTCGGACTCCGCGCGGGCGGCGGAGGCGACGCCTGAGAGCGCCGCGGCGATCACGGCGAGCGACGAGAGGAGTTTCGAGATGCGCACGGCGGTCCCCGGGCTGGAGGTTTGCCATCCGCTAACACGGACCGCGCCCCGCGGAAACGGCGGCGGCGCGATGTCACGACATTGCTACTCGGCGGTCGCCGGAGCGTAAGGCTCGAACTGAATCGTCACGGCGCTGGCGTCGGCCGACGCCACCCAGCCGCGCACGAGGGCGCCGGCGTGGGTCACGACGATGAAGCCGTTGCCCGCCCTCGCCTTGATGAGCGAGGCGGTCATGTCGTCGGTCGGGGGCGCGTCGGGGACGTCGGCGAGGCTCGGGAAGGTCTGGTGGACCCCGCCATTGCCCAGAAACCAGTTCGCCGGGCGGTTCACCGTCGGGCTGTCACCGCCGGTGATGAGCTGCAGCGCCGACCCGTTGCTGGCCGTGAAGACGTCGCTGTTCTTGAAGTTCCCCGGGTCCTGGACGGCGCCCGTGTGGAAGTCCACGCCCTGGTCCTTGGCGAGGGTGACGGTGCCGGATACCGGGCCGCCGCCCCCGCCCGAGTCACATGCCGGAGGACCCACCAGGGCGAGCGCGAGCAAGGCGAGTGCGATACGCATAGAAATTCAATAACCCCGTGGAACAAAAGGACGAAGCTGGCTGCTGCAATGCAGTAAATTGGGCGCGGTGGCTCAGTCCACCTGGGCCAGGGCCCAGGCCTCGAGCTTGCGGGCGTCGGCGTCGAAGCGGCGGATGCCCTCGGCGAGCTTGTCGACGGCCATCGGGTCGCTGTTGTGGAGCCAGCGGAAGCCCTTCTCGTCGAGGTGGATGCGCTCGACGGCGCTCGCGCGGGCGCCAGCGACCGTCAGCGTCGGGGTAACCTCGCCGGGGGTCGAGCGGAGCTCGTCGAGCAGATCGGGGGCGATGGTCAGCAGATCCGAGCCGGCGAGGCGCACGATCTGCCCGGACTTGCGGAAGCTCGCCCCCATGACCTGGGTCGCGTAGTCGAACTTCTTGAAGTAGTTGTAGATCCGCGTGACCGAGGCGACGCCGGGGTCGGCGTCGAGCGGGATGTCGCTGACCCCCTGCGCCTTCTTGTGCCAGTCGTAGATGCGACCGACGAAGGGGGAGATCAGCGTCACGCCCGCCTCGGCGCAGGCGACGGCCTGAGCGAAGCTGAAGAGCAGCGTGAGGTTGCAGTGGATGCCCTCGGCCTCGAGCCGCTCGGCGGCGCGGACGCCCTCCCAGGTGCTCGCGACCTTGATGAGGATGCGCTCGCGGGCGACGCCGGCGGCCTCGTACAGCCCGATGAGGCGGCGCGCCTTGGCGACGGTCGCCTCGGTGTCGAAGGACAGGCGCGCGTCCACCTCGGTCGAGACGCGGCCGGGGATGATCTCGAGGATCTTCACCCCGAAGCCCACGAACAGGTGATCGGTGAAGGCCTCGGCGCGCGCGGCCGCGCTGCTCTCGCCACCGGCGGCGGCCAGGGCGGCGTCGACGAGGTCGCGGTACTCTGGCTTCTGCGCGGCCTGCAGCAGCAGCGACGGGTTGGTCGTCGCGTCCTGGGGCGCGTAGGTCGCGATCGCGTCGATGTCGCCGGTGTCGGCGACGACGGTGGTGTACTGCTTGAGGGAGTCGAGGAGGTTCATGGTCGGTGCTCTCCGCCGCGGGTCGGCGGATCGGATATCACACTTTTCGCTCGATCCCACGGGCCGTCGACGTCGAACCGCGCTCAGGTGCGCGGCGGGTACTTCTGGAGCTTGCGCTGCAGCGACCGCCGGTGCAGCCCGAGCCGCCGCGCCGCCTCCGAGATGTTGCCGCCGCAGTCGTTGAGCACCCGGTTGATGTGCTCCCACTCGGCGCGCGCCAGCGACGGCGCCGGGAAGTCCGCCGTCACCGCCTCGAGCGGCGGCGCCTCGGCGCGATCGAAGGCGGCCAGGATGTCGTCGGCGTCGGCCGGCTTGGGCACGTAGCTCGTCGCCCCGAGCCGCATCGCGTCCACCGCCGTCGCGATGCTCCCGTAGCCGGTCAGCACCACGATCCGGGTCGTCGGATCGAGCTCGTGCAGATCCCGCAGCAGCTCGAGCCCCGACCGCCCGGGCATCCGCAGGTCGATCACCGCCAGCTCCGGCGAGTCGGCCCGCGCCGCCTCCATCGCGGTCTCGTAGTCCTCGGCCAGCCGCACCTCGAGCCCGCGCCGCGACAGCGCGCGCGCCAGGGTCTTGCGGAACACCTCGTCGTCGTCGACCAGCAGGACCGACGCTCCCTCCTCAATCATCACGACCTCCCTCGACGCCGTCCGCGCCGGCCAGCGGCAGCCTCACGACCACCCGCGTCCCGCGCCCGACCTCGGACTCGAGCTCCAGGCGCCCACCGTGCTCCGCAACGACGCTCCGCGCCAGAAACACCCCGAGCCCCATCCCTTTGCCTGGCTCCTTCGTCGTGAAGAACGGCTCACCGATGCGCTCGAGCAGCGCCGGCGCCATCCCCGGGCCGCTGTCGGCCACCACGAGCTCCAGCTCCCCCCCCGCGAGCCGCGCCGTCACCCGCACGCCGTCGACCCCAGAGGCCGCCACCGCGTTGTCCACGAGCCCACGCAGCGCCCGCGACAGCGCGACCGGGCGCACCGTGACCACCGCCCCGCCCGCGTCCGACGCGACCTCGACCCAGAGGTTCGTCCCCTCGAGCGTCGCCTCCAGCAGCGCCGGGACCTTCAGGCGCGCCAGCGGCTCGCCGCGCGGCCGCCCCGCGTCCCCGGCGAGCCGATCCAGCACTCCGCGACAGCGCGCGACCTCGCCCTGGATCAGCTTGGCGTCCTCCACCGACTCGGACGTGTCGCAGCCCCCTCCCCCGGGCTGCGCGCTCCGCAAGAGGTCCCGCTCGAGCTCCCGCGAGATCACCGCGATGGTCGACAGCGGCGTCGACAGCTCGTGCGCCGCCCCCGCCGCGAGGGTCGCCAGCGCCGCCAGCCGCTCGGCCCGCGCGGCGTGGTCCCGCGCCTCCCGCAGCTCCCCGTCGCGCTCGGCCAGCTCTCGCGTGATCCGGCTCGTGAAGTAGACGATGAACGCCGCCGCGACCGCGAAGGCGACCCACATGCCGCGCATGTGGACCTCCATCAGCGCGCCGCCGCCCCCGTGCATGGCGTGGAGGTTCGGGTCACCGCCGGAGACGCCCGCGAGGATCATCGGCTCGTGAGCGACGAACAGGAGCGCGAACAACCCCGCCGCCAGCGCCGCCAGCGCCCACGTCCACAGCGGCCGCAGCACGACCGCCGCCAGGGCGATGTGGACCAGGTAGAGGAAGTTGAACGCGTTGGTCGGCCCGCCGGTGAAGTAGAGGAGCAGCGTGAGCGCGAGCACGTCGGCGATGATGGTGGCGCCGATGACCGCCTCGCTGATCGGCCGGCGCGTGCGCAGCCAGGCGTGCCCGAGCCCGTTGAGGAGGACCTCGACGCCGACGACGGCGAGGAGCGGACCCCACGGCACAAGGACGTCGAGCGCGTAGCGGACGACGAGCATGGTCGTCAGCTGCCCGGCGATGGCGGCCCAGCGCAGGCGCGTCAGCCAGGCGAGGTTCAGGGTGTCGAGATCCCGCGTCATTGTGCGATTCTGCGCGGTCTGCGGCCGAAGGCCAACCTCCGAAGCGCGCTTCGACCCTCGAGCCTGAAACGGCAGGGCGCGCACCGGAGTCCGCAGCTCTCGGCGACGGCAGGGCGAACCGGGCGCGGCGCCCCGCGAAGGAGGGCTGAAGGGCCGCCTGGAAAAACGCGGCGCACCCCGAAGGGCGTCTTCCGAGCTCTCGGGGACGCGCAGATGGCGGCGGATCCACCGGCAAGACGACAAGCTATTTCGGCACGAGCTTTCATCGGGCCGCCCAGTGGGCTGGATCCGCCGGCCAGGATGTTGAGATATTTCTGTGCGGACCCTAGGCCTAGGGGTGACAGCGCCGCTGTGCGACCGGGGCGGGCGCGCTGCACTGCGGCCGCTCGCCCAACGAGCGCGTGATGGTGCAGCCCCAGAACGGGGTCACGGCGCGCGCGGAGCCGCCGGAGAGCAAGGCGTCGACGGCCTCCTCGAGCCACGGCTCGCGGTCGGGGTCGCCGGGGACACGCTCGTTGTCGATCCAGCCGCGAAAGCGGACCGCGCCGGCGGCGTCGATCACGACCGCGGTGGGGGTGCTGACGACGCCCAGGGTGCGGGCCAGCACGCCGCCGGGATCTTGCGCGAACGGGACGATCTCGCGCCCGGCGGCGCGCGCGGCGGCCAGATCGGCGAGGTCGTCGTCGGCGTTGGACGCCACGTAGCGAAAGGCGACCCGGTCGGCCGGGTACCGGTCGCGCAGGGCGGCGACGCGCGCCTCGTAGCGCTTCACGCACGGGCAGGTGCTGGCCCAGAACACGAGCACCGTGGCGTCGTGACCGGCCCAGGTCGCGGCGAGGGCGGTCGGGGTCCCGTCGACCGCGCGCAGCCGGCCATCGTCGGGGCCGAGCCGGCTCGCGCCGCCGGCTGAGGCGCAGGCCGCGAGCGAGGTGAGCGCCAGGGCGGCGAGCGCCATTCGCCAACGCCCCATCAGAACACCCCGTAGCGGAGGCCGACGGTCCCGGTGACCCGCCCGGCCTGGTTGTCGCCGAGGCCATCGGCGAAGAGCCCGGTGTCGACCGCGAGCTGGAGGGTCCAGTGCGGATCGAAGCGCCACGACAGCGCGGCGCCGAGCCCGACGTCGAGGCGGCCGGAGTCGGCGACGCTGCGCCCGTCGAGCACGATCTCGCCGGCCCAGGTGAGGCGCGCGACGAGGCTCGTGACGACGCCGTCGGTCAGCTCGACGCCGCCGGCGACGTCGGTCGCGAGCTCAGGCCCGAAGCGCTGGTCCACGCCGCCGAGATCCGGGCGCGCGGCCGGCAGGGGCACGGTCACGCCGAGGTCGAAGCGCACGAACCAGGGCAGCTCGGTGTGCTCCACGCTGACGCCGGCGCCGAGGGCCCAGGCGCCCCGACCGGTGACGTCGACACCGAGCGGGGTCGCCGCGCCCCAGGTCGCGCGCCCGGTCGGCGCGGTCACCGACAACGTCAGGGCGATGGCCGGTAGCTCCACGTACTCGCCGATGGTGAGCAGCTCGTAGCGGAGCCCGGCGGAGACGTCGGCGAGGCCGCCGCCGAAGCCGTCGAGGTCCCCGGCGGCGCGACGCGTGGCCACGAACGGGAGCCGCGCGAACACCGACGCCCGCCGGGACAGCGCGCCCATCCCCCAGATCTCCGAGCGCCACTCGAGCTCGTCGTAGCCGACGTAGGGGTGCCAGTCGCCGTCGCCGTCCCACTGGCCGAGGCCGCCGGCGACGCTCGTGCGGAGGCCCACCGCGAGGTCCTCCCAGATGAGCAGCCGCCCGGTGCCGAAGGCCGTGGCCGACATGCAGCAGGGGGCAGCGCCCGCCTGAGGCGCGGCGGCCACGATGAGGCCGGCCGCGAGGGACGCGGCCAGGGCGAGGGCTGGACGCCGCACCGGTCAGTTGACCTGGTAGTCGATCGCGGCGCTCCCGCTCATCGCGCCGGCGGTGGCGGAGACGCTGACCTTCCACATGCCGGGCATCTGGAAGGTGACCGGGAAGGCGGTGTAGACGCCCGCCCCGTCCTCCGCGACGACCGCGGTCTCCGACGAGCCGTGGCCGTGCATCGTCATCTGCGGGTCGACGGTGACGGTGGCCCCTTCGACCGGGGCGCCGTCCTCGTCGACCACGGTGATGGTCAGGGTGTGCTGGCCGGTCGTGGGCGGCATCGGGTCGAGGGTCGCGCTGATGGCGAGCTCGGCGGTGGTGGTGTCCACGGGCGTCGCGTCGTCGGCGCAGGCGGGCGCCGCGAGCGAGAGGGCGAGGAGCGACAGGGCGAGGGCCATACGGCGCGGGGTCGCGTCGAGCATCACGAGGATCTCCAGAGTGGTGAGGCGGCAGGCGCCTCGTGGAACGCATGGGCTGGTCCGCGTACCGCGGGTCGGGGGCGCTCCTACCACCGCGGCCCCGGCGGACGGGATGCGGCAAATTGTCGCGACCGTGAGGCCCCCCCCCTCCGCCCTCCCTCCGGATGGTCCAATCGCGGGCCCCCCCCCCTCGCAGGGCCTCACGGGCCGCAGGCATGGTAGTCCAATAACCCCAAACCAGCCGCATTGGACTGCCCATTGGACTAGCCCATGCCGACGTGAGGGGGTCGAGATCGATCCCAGGAGGGGGGTGGACCCCACCATTGGCCTAATGGCGGCGGTTCATTGGTCTGCCGCACCGGGGGGCTACGCGCGGGCCGCGCAGGGCTCTCCAGCGCGTCGCGCGTCAGCGGTTCCCAGCGCGCGCCGAGCCGCGTAGCATCCCCGCGTGTCCACAGCGCCTCATCCCCGGATCGCGTTCGTGACGTCCGGCGCCGTGTTCGGTGGCCTCGAGCGGCAGATCCTGCACCTCGTCGCCTTCCTCGGCGCCCGCGGCGGCCCGGCGCCGATCGCGTGCGTCCAGCACGATCACACCCTCGCGGCGCGCCTGCGGGCCGCCGGGGTGGCGGTGACCCTGCTCGGCGGCGCCCGGGCGCGGGCCGCCCGCCGCCTCGCCGCGGCCCTCGTCGACGCGCGGGTCGCGCTCGTCCACGCCCACGACCGGCCCTCGACCTTGCTCGGCGCCCTCGCCCGCCCGCCCGCGGCGGCCCTCGTGCGGACCGTGCACAACCGCTTCGAGCCACCCGCCGGGCGCCTGGCCCACGCCCGCGCCGCGGCCTCCTTCGCGGCGGAGCAGCTGCTGATACGGCGATGCTGCGATGCGGTCTGCTATCCCTCTCACGACCTCGCTGGCCGTCTGCATACCTGGCACGCGCCATTGCTGCGTCGCGTCATTCCCAACGGTGTCCCGGCGCGCCTCGCGACGCAGCCCGCGCGTCCGGCGGATCTGCCGCGCGGGGAGCTGGTGCTCGGCGCGGTCGGTCGGCTGTCGCGGGAGAAGGGGCTGGACGTGGGGCTGCGGGGGTTGGCGGACCCGAACACGCCGCGGGACGCCCGGCTGGTGGTGCTCGGGCGCGGGGGCCTGCGCGCGGCGCTCGAGGCGCAGGCCCTCGCGCTCGGGCTCGGGGACCGGGTGAGGTTCCTCGGCTATCGCGAGGACGTCGGGCCGTACCTGGCCCACCTCGACGCGCTGGTCCTGCCGTCGCGGCACGAGGGGCTGCCGTTCGCGGCGCTCGAGGCGATGGCGGCCGGGTGTCCCGTGGTGGCGGCGCGGGTGGGCGGGGTGCCCGAGCTCGTCAGCGACGGGCGCACCGGGCTCTTGTTCCCGGGCGAGGACGCCCCGGCGCTGGCGCTGCGCCTCGCCCGCCTCGCAGGCTCACCGGAGCTGCGCGCCCGCCTCGCCGCCGCCGCGCGGGAGCACGTCGCGCGCCACTTCACCCGCGACGCCATGGGCGCGGCCCACCTCGCGCTCTACCGCGACGCCCTGGCGGCCCGGCGCCGCGTCCGCTTGCCATGAGGTGGAGGCCGTTCACGTGGCTCAGGCGCCGCTCGCGGGCGGAGGCCAAGGCGCCGGTGGGGGTGGTGGCGTGGCTGGCGCTCAGCGTCCCCGGGGCCGTCGATCCCTGCGCGCGGTTCGCGGTCCGGGCCGGCGTCACGACCATGGGCGCGCTCAGCAGCAGCACCATCGTCCTGACCCAGGCCGGCGTGTCGAAGCGCCAGGCGGACCTCCGGGTGGACGCCGACGGGGCCGAGGTCGTCGACCTCGGCTCCACCGGTGGGACGTCGGTGAACGGCGCGAGGGTGACCCGGCGGCGGCTCCGCGACGGCGACGTCATCGCCTTCGGCGTCGTGCGCCTGCGCTTCGAGGTCATCCCGGGGCGACACCCCGCGCTCCACCGGCGACGCCCGTAGCGCGCGCGGGTTCAGGGCCCGTGCCGGAACAGGTGGATCGGATGGCCAAGGAGGCGTCGTCAGGTGCGTGTCCCCGGAAGCGAAGGCAGACCGGCCGTCGTCCGGGCTCTCGGGGACGCGCAGATGGCGGCGGATCCGCCGCCAAGACGACAGGTCATTTCGGCACGGGCCCTTGCCGTCACGCCGCTCTGACCGGCCCCCTTACGGCCGCTCGAGCCCCACCACGCGATAGGTCGCGGCGCCCGTCTGGTAGAGGTGTACCTCCAGCGCCGCGCGCGCGTCCCGCGTCCCGGCTCGGACCTCCACCATCACGTAGGTCGCGGCGCCCTCGGAGGCGACCCCGGTCGCGGGCAGGGTCACGCAAGGCCCGCGCCCGCCGGCGTGCATGCTCACCTCGACCGGCGCGCGCTCGAGCCCGAGCCAGCCGCGGGCCGCGTAGTCGCGCCCGCTCGGCGGGGCGACGCCGGTCTCGGCCGCGAGGTCGCGCAGGCACAGCAGCACCCCGTCCCCGTCCGGCACCAGCGTCGGCGCCGTGAGCGGAGAGACCTCGCTGAAGTAGCGGGCGAGGATCTTGTCTCGCCGCGCGGCGAGCACCGCCACCAGCTCCGCGTGGGCCACGGGATCGAGGGCCGCCGTCGCCACCACCGCCTCGAGGTGGGCGTCGCTGAACCCGGCCAGGATCCGCGCCATCCACGCGCCGTCCCGCTCGCTCATGCGCGAGAACGCCGGGTTCGGGTACTCGTTGACCCAGGCGTCCGGCTCGAAGGGCTCGGCGCCGAAGTAGCCGAAGACGTCCCCGGTAGGCCCGAACTTCGCCCTCTCCCACGGCCGCTCGATGGCGCCGAAGGTCAGGATGTCTGCCAGGATGTGCCCGACATCGAAGATGTAGCTGTGCCCCCAGCGGCGCGACAGGGCGTCCCACTGCCAGAGGCTCCCGAAGCAGTCCCCGAAGTCGAGGTAGTAGTGCCGCACGTAGCCGCGCTCGCCGTCGACCGGGATCCAGGCGGCGAGGGTATTCTGCTCGCGGGAGTCGAAGTGGTTCACCCACGAAGCCAGCACCCGCGCGCCGCGGATCTCGCGCCGATCCTCGTGGGGCACGACGTCGTTCGGGTCGTCGTCGCGGACGCCCTCGTAGGTCCAGGGGCCGATCGGCCGCCCGGCGACGAAGAGGCTCGCGTTGCCGCGATAGCGCCCGTCGGGCAGGCGCATGGCGCGCTCGAAGGCGGCGTCCACCATGTCCTGGGTCATCTTGGACTTCTTCCCGCTCGAGCGCTCCGCCATCGCGTCCGGCGCCAGCTTCAGGATCTGCTTGTCGAAGAAGACCACGCGGTTGCACGGCGTGAAGTAGCCGGCGGCCCAGTAGAGCCGCGTGCCGATGACGTCGGCGGCGGTCGCCCGGGGCGCCTGCGTCGCCCCATCGAACTTCAGCAGGTAGCGGCTCCCGTCCTGCCCCTTGATGAAGAACCCCGGGTTCTCCCCGTCGGGTTTGCCGCCGACCACCGTCCACGGGCCGCGCGGGTCGAGGTCGGGGGCCCCTTCGCAGGGGCCGACCGCGAGCACCTCGGGGGTGATGGCGCCATCGTGGCGCCCGACGCGGTTGGTCCACCACGAGGAGTCCGCCACCTCGTCGAGGGCGTTGACGTTGACGGCCTCGCCGGCGGGGTCGACCGCGAGGAGGTTCGACAGCGGCCGAAAGAAGGAGTTGTCGACCCCGTCCCAGATGAAGGGCGAGAAGTAGGTCGCGGGCCGCGGCGCGAAGGGCTGCTGATCGTCATCGACCGCCATGGGGGCCGCGTTCGGGAAGGGCCGGAGCCCAGCGCACGCGCACAGCACGGTCGCCGGGACGACGAGCGCCCAAGACCAGCGCCGGCCCATGTCAGCCCTCCCCCGAGCGCGCGCGGAACTCGCGGCCGGCCGCGCGGGCGGCGAAGAACCAGAACGCCGCGCCGACGATGACGATCGGGCTCAGCCAGCGGATGTCTTCGAAATCACTAAAGATGATGGTGATGAGCAGCGACAGCCCGACCGCGAGCGCCTTGGCGAAGCGCTGGACGAACATATCGATGAAGGCCTTGGCCTGATACTTCTCGGTGCGCGAGGTGACGGTGTAGAGGGCCTCGCGCGCCGACTGGTTGAGCGAGTAGTTGAGGCCGTTGTCGCTCGAGGAGAGCGCGCCGGCGACGAGGACGACCGGCGCCACGAGGTAGCCGAAGGAGGCCGTCGCCACGACGAGCGGCATCACGAGCAGCGCCCCGCGCACGCCGATGGCCCGCAGCACGGCGCCGGTGAAGACGAGCTGAAACACCATCGCGAAGACGTTGGTGACGGCGTAGACCGTCGAGAACGCCTCCCCCTGCTCGGCCGTCGGGACGAGGGCCTCGATGGTGGCGGTGAACTGGAAGTCGATCAGGGTCGAGACGAGCTCGTAGACGCCGACGATGGTGACGATGGCCATCAGGTAGCGGGAGCGCGCGACGAGGCGGGCCCCCGCGAGCGCCGGGCTGCCAGCGGGGTCCCGCGCTTCGGAGGCCGGGGCGGCGGCGGGCTCGGGCGGCGGGTTCTTTTGGACCTCGCGGCCCGCGGCCCAGGCGATGGCCACGATGAGCCCGAGGAGGCCGAGGCAGATCCAGAGCCAGTCGGCGTTATCGAGGACGCTTATCTGCGTGCGCACGAAGGTCGAGCCAAAGGCGCCGCCGATGACACCGCCGAGCACGATCGGCCCGTAGATCCGCTTGGCCGCCTCGGGGCTCACGCTGTCATTCAAGAAGGCGAAGAAGGTCGCGAGCATCAGCGTGTTGAACAGGTCGCCGAAGAGGTAGAAGAGCCACACCGAGAGGCCGCCCTCGGTGCCGGCGAGCAGGAAGGCCCCGAGCGAGAGCGCGCAGAAGGCGGAGAACACGTAGGTCAGCGCCTGCCGCCGCCAGGTGCGAGCGAGGGCGCTGAACGCGAGGGCCGCCAATAACGCGACGACCATGTTCAGCACCTTCGCGACCAGCTCCGCCTGGGCGCCGGTCAGCAGCTCGCCGAAGAGCGGCAGCCCGCCGTCCGAAAAATGCCCAATGAACGCTGTCTTCTTGATGGGTTTCAGGATCCAGAAGACCGTGATCACCAAGAAGAAATAGCCGAACATCAGCCCGACGAGCGGCAGCTCGCGCTTCTTGACGTCGAGCAGCGCTTTGATTGGGTTCTTCGCCATCGGGGGGCGAATCTAGCAGCCCCCGGGTCGCTCGGATAGCCATTTACCCGCCGGGGGGCGGTCGCTATGCTGCTCCCTGCTGCCACACAGGAAGTCGCTTGGTCGCGCTGCCGGACATTCGCAAGAACGAGCGCCGCAACGTCCTCGGCGCCTTTCTGACGCTCTTCGGGGTGCTGTCGGCGCACGTCATCGCCGAGACCGCTCGCGACGCCCTCTTCCTCGGCCGCCTGCCCGCTGAGCAGCTCCCGTGGGTCTACCTCGCCATCGCGGTCGCCGCGGCCATGGTCGCCCGCCCGCGCGCCGGGGCGCGCGAGGTCGGCCGTCGCCTCCTGGGCGGCTGGCTGCTCGCGAGCGCCGCCATCAACGTGGCGTTCTGGGTCTTCGCCACCCCCGACCGCCCGTGGACCCTCTACCTCCTCTACACCTGGAGCGGGGTCTTCGGCACGCTCACCCTCACGTGGTTCTGGCTCCTGCTCGGCGAGCTCTTCACCGTCACCGAGGCCAAGCGCCTCTACGGCGTCATCGGCGCGGGCGCGGTGCTCGGCGCGGTCGCCGGCTCCGGGCTCGCGAGCCAGCTGGCCCGACACCTGCCCGCGGAGCACCTCCTCCTCGCCTCGGCCGCCGTGCTCGCGCTCACGGCCGCCGTGCCCACCCTCGTGCTGCGCCGCCCCGAGGACGCCCCGAGCCGTCGGCCGCCGCTGAGCCTCCCGGAGGTCCGCGAGTGCATGCGCACGGTGGTGCACACGCCCTACATCCGACGCCTCGCGCTGCTCGTGATCGTGTCGACCCTCACCCTCAGCGTGGTCGACTACGTCTTCAAGGCGACGGTCGCCGCCGAGGTGCCGCGCGAGGAGCTCGGGGCCTGGTTCGCGAGCTTCTACCTCGGCCTCAACACGCTCGCCCTGCTGGCTCAGATCCTCCTCACCGGCGCGGTCATGCGCCGCCTCGGGGTCCACCGCGCGCTGCTCCTGCTGCCGCTCCTGCTGCTCGGCGGCGCCGCGACCTTCTTCGTCATCGGCGGTCTGCTCGGCGCGGTCGTGCTCAAGGGGGCCGACGCGGCCTTGCGCCACTCCCTGCACCGGACCTCCACCGAGCTCCTCTTCCTGCCCATCTCCGAGCGCCTCCGCCGCCACTCCAAGGCGTTCATCGACGTGCTCCTGCAGCGGAGCGCGCAGGCCGCCGCCTCCGTGCTCATCCTCGGCGCGGTCGCCCTGGGCGCGGGCACCCTGGGCCTGGTCGCCGTCGCCGCCGCGTTCGCCGTGCTGTGGCTCGCGGTCGCGATGAGCCTGCGCCCGCACTACGTGGAGATGTTCCGCGCCTCCCTGCGCGGCGGCATGCTCGCGTCGAGCCGCGACGTCCGCGACTTCGACCTGAACTCCCTCGAGGCGCTCATCCGGGCCCTCAACCAAGGCGACAACGAGGTCGTCGCCGCCATGGAGATCCTCGCCCGCGAGGGGCGCACGAACCTCATCCCGGCGCTCATCCTCTATCACCCCTCCGAGGACGTCGTGCTGCGCGCCCTCGACCTCTTCGCGAAGGCCCGCACCACCGAGTTCGTCCCGGTGGCCGACCGCCTCCTGGCGTCGGACACCCGCCCCAACGTGCGCGCGGCGGCGCTGCGAGCGCGCCACGCCGTGGCCCCCGACCCCGAGCGCCTGCGCGCCTTTGTCGACGACCCGAGCAGCCTGCTGTCCACGGTCGCCTGCGCGTCGCTCATCGCGTCGGGCGCGCTCGACGACGACGAGGTCCGCAGCACCCTCGCGTCCCTCCCGCGCGGTGACAGCGCCGAGGAGCACGTCGCCATCCTGACCGAGATCGCGCTTCAGCCGCTGCCGCTCTTCGAGCCGCTGGTGCTCGAGCTCGCCGCGAGCCCCGACCGCCACGTTCGGCTGGCCGCCGCCGAGGCGATGGGGGCCATCGGGTCGGAGGCCATGTTGCCGCCGCTCGTCGCGATGCTGGGCGAGAACGCGCTGCGGCTGCGATCCCGGGCGGCGCTGGTGCGCCACGGCAAGGGCGCCCTGGCCTATCTACGCGGGGCGCTCGCGGACGAGTCCTTGCCCGACACCGTGAGGCTGCACCTGCCGCGCACGATCAGCCGCTTCTGCGATCAGGAGGCGGCCGACATCCTGATGGAGCGCCTGCTCGAGGAGCCGCGAAGCGCGGTCCGCTTCAAGATCCTGCGCGGGCTCGGGCGGCTCCGCGCGGACGACCGCGGGCTCCACCTCGACCGGCGCGTCCTCCGGGAGGCCGTGAGCCGCGACATCGACGGCGCCTTCGCGTTGACGCGGTGGCACCACGAGCTCGTCGCCGGCGCGGCCCGCGACCCGACCCGCGACACGACGGGGCACGAGCTCCTGACCGCGCTGGTGCAGGACAAGGAGATACAGGCCTTGGAGCGCATCTTCCGGCTGCTCGGGCTGATGCACCGCGACGAGGACTTCGAGCCCATCTACCGAAGCATGCGCGGCGGATCCCGCGTGCTGAGGGCCCACGCCCTCGAGCTCCTCGAGTACGTCATCGACGCGGACCTGCGAGGGTCCGTGATGGCTCTGGTGTCGGACCTCCCGTTCGAGCAGCGCATGGTCGCCGGCGGGGCGCGCGCCTCGGCGCCGGGCGGATACGAGGGGCTGCTGCGGGAGCTGGCGGCCGGCGACAGCTCGACCTTGGCCTCGATCGCCCGCTATCACGCCCGGGAGCTCGGCCTGGGAGAGCTCCCCGAAGGCGCCCCGGACCCCGCCCCCCCCGATCGGGGGGCGCGCCGGCAGACGCCGTGGTACGCCGCGCTCCTGCCCAAGGAGCCCGATCATGCATAGGTCCACGCTCGTCAACCCGATGGAGCGCCTCCTCGTCATGCGCCGCAACCCGGTGTTCACCGGGCTGCCCCCCCAGGATCTCGAGGTCCTGTCTCAGCTCGGCCGCGAGTCCGTGTTCCGGCGTGGGGAGCTCCTGCAGCATCAGGACGAGCCGATCCTCACGACGCACCTCATCGTCGAGGGCGTCGTGGAGGTCATGCGCGACGGCGTCGTGGGCGAGCGCGTCGAGGCCGAGGGGGGGGTCGGCGGGCCGGACTTCTTTGCTCAGCGGCGCCTGGGGCTGCGGGCCACCGCGCTGACCGAGGTCGTGGCGTTGAGCTTCTCGACCGATGTGCTGCTCGAGGTGCTCGAGGACCAGTTCAGCATCGTGCGGCGCCTGTTCCGGATGACCACCAAGGCGTTCATCGAGATGATGCGACGCCTCCCCGGCGATCGCGACATGCCGGACCTGCGAGCGCGCCCGCCCTGCCGCCACCTCGGCCGGCCCCTCGACCTCGTGGAGCGGCTGGTCTTTCTGCGGCGGATGCCCGGCTTCACGGAGTCCAGCGTCGACACCATGACCGAGATCGCCAAGGCCTTCGAGGAGGTGCGCCTTCCGGCCGGTCACACCCTGTGGCGCGAGGGGGAGGCCTCGTCGCGGATCATCTGCGTCGTCGACGGCCTCGTGCGAGAGACCGCGGCGGGGCGCCCCGGCGTCGTCCGCAATCACCCCTACGCCATGATGGGGGCGGCGACGAGCTTCGCCGAGCAGCCCCACTTCATGACGGCGACGACCGTGACGCCGGTCGTGGCCCTGGTCATTGACCTCGGGCGGCTCCTCGACGTGCTCGAGGACAACTTCGAGATGTCGATGGCGCTGCTCGGGCTGCTCATGCGGAGGGTCTTCGCGCTGCGGCGGACGGCGCGCGGGCTCGAGGCGAGCGCGTAGTCAGTCGGTCGCCCAGAGGTAGCGGATCCCGACGAGGAAGGCGTCGGCTCCGCGGAGCCCGAGCTGGTCGGGCGACGCGAGCACCGGCACGAAGGTGCCGCGCACCTCGAGGTCGTCGTAGACGCGCATGCGGATCGCGCCGCCGAAGCGGACGATCACCGTGCCGCGCCCGGGGCTGCCGGCGACCTCCAGGATCGGGCCCATCGCAAAGCGCTTGGCGCTGTCGACGTAGAACGCCGCGCCGATGCGCTGGCGCCACGCCCACGGCGGATCGAGCACCAGGCGCAGCGTCTCGTCGTAGAGCCAGTAGCCGTCGCTGACCCCGACGGCGTAGGTCACGGCGTGCTCGCCGTAGAGCTGACCGCTGCCGAAGCCCGCGCTCCAGGAGAGCTCCGCCTCGAGATCGAGCCAGCGCGCGCTCGGACCGTCGCGCAGCTCGATGCTCGCGCGGCTGTAGGCCTCGGCGGGGGCGAGAAAGGAGGCGGTGAAGGCGCTGAAGTAGCGAGCGCCGACGCGCAAGTCGATGAAGGGCAAGGCGACTCTCAGGCCGGCCCAGGCGCCGAGCCCCTCGCCGTTGACGATCGGGTTGGCGTCGACGCCGATCCAGGCGCCGAACGGCTCGCCCCAACCCGCGGACAGGCGGGGACGGAGGTAGAGGAAGCCGACGTCGATCGCCGCCGAGAGGAAGAGCCGTGGAGCGCGCGCGACCTCCGGGCTGACCGCCGCGGCGGGTCCTTCGGTCGACGCGGGGCGCGCGAGCTGCGGCGACGACGCGCCGAGGAGGGCCGCGAGGCCGAGGAGATGGGCCGCGCCCCTCAAAAGACGCCCATGAGCGCGGCGCCATTGCCGAAGGGCACCAGCGAGACCGAGGCCGCCGCGGGCGCGCCTGCGGCGGCCTCGGCGTCGTCGCCGAAGCGGTAGTGCAAGAGCCACGGCAGCCCGAAGCCGATGAGGGTGCCTACGCCGGCGCCGACGAGGACGTCGCTGAGGTAGTGCTTGTCGCCCGCGATGCGCATGAGCCCGGTGAAGGCCGCCACGCCGAACGCGCCGGCGCAGGCCACGCCGTCGGCGACCGGGTCGCCGTAGAGCGCGAGGTTCACGTGGTGAGAGCAGCCGACCGCCGCGGCGGCGAAAGCGGCCGTGGTGTGACCGGAGAAGAAGCTCCGATAGCGATCGCTGCTCGTGCAGTCGCGGCCGCTCGCGGGCTCGTCCTGGCCGCATTCGCGGCCGTAGGGCCGCTCCCGGCTCACGAGGACGTTGGTGAGGCCCTGCACGGCGAGGGCGACGGCGATCACCTCCGCGTCGATGAGGGCCATCCGCGCGGCGATCTCGGGGCTCCGCCGATACCAGCCGGCGACCACGAGCCCGTCGACGAGGAGGGGATAGGTGACGCTCAGCGTGAGCGTGACGTCGCTGACCTCCCGGGCGGTCCGCCGGCCCCCCTCGGTGTCGAGGCGCATGGCGTCGCGGACCCCCTCGTCGGGGCCGACGCCGCCGCGCCAATGCTCGCTCACGGGGGGCAAGATCACCGTCGCGAGGATCCCGGCGGCGGCGGTCCCGGTGAGGACCCAGTCGGCGATCCCGAAGTCGCCCCACGCCGGATCCCAGTCGAGGGGCTCGCCGGTCGGCTTGTCGATGAGGCGCACGACCGAGGACGGCGGCTCCGCCGTCGCCGGGCGCGGGGCGAACGCCGCCACCACGGCCAGGAGCGCGGGGAATCGCTTCATCAGAAGCCGGTCGTCGTGCCGAAGACGACGCGCAGGGTCGTGATCTCGGCGCCGTCACCGAGGGGCTCGGTGCCGAAGGCGAGGAGGAACTCGAAGGGGTGGTCCTCGCGGGAGGCCGGACGCATGCCGAGGCCGAAGGAGAGGCGCAGGCGGTCGCTCTCGAGACCCTCCAGAGCGGCGCCAAAGACGTTGCCGACCTCGACGAACAGGCTGCCGTCGAGAAAGACCCAGATCGGCCAGCGGTAGTCGAGGGTCAGCGCGAGCGCGCTCTCGCCCCGGAGGCGCCCCTCCTCGAAGGCCCGCAGCGGGGCCTTGCCGCCGAGCAGGGCGAGCTCCGAAAACGGCGCGTCGCCGTCGATGGCGGAGACGAACTCGGCGTAGACGCGCAGGCCCACGGTGCGGTTGTTGTGAAAGTCGAGGTAGCCGCCGAGGGACGCGCCATAGCGGAGCCAGGTGGCGTCGGTGTCATCGAGGCCGCGGGCGGCGACGCCGAAGAGCTCGAGGCGGACGCCGCTCTCGGGCCCGGGGCGGACCGGGCGCGAGTCGAGCGCGAGGCGCACCGTGGGCCCGACGTCGGTGTGGCGGTCGTCAAAGCCCGCGGGGGTGGGGTAGACGCCCTGCTCGACCCGCTCGTCGAGCCCGGGCTCATCGCAGCAGTCGCCGCGGAAGTAGCCGTAGTGCGAGAGCGCGAGGAAGGCGCTGACTTCGCCGCGCAGGCCGAGGGTGCGCTCGACGCCGACGCGGGCGCTGAGGCGGTCGAGGCCGTAGCGGCCGATGGCGTCGTCGTCAAAGGAGGGGCCGACGCCGGCGAAGACCTCGTCCTTGCGGCGCTCGTAGGAGAGGCCGACGCTCAGGCGCGAGGCGGCGTCGAGGGCGAAGCGGTTGGTGAGGTCGAGCTCGACCCAGTCGCTCCCGCCGATGGCGGCGCGCGCGCGCAGATCGTGCCCCGCGAAGGCCAGGTCGTCGTAGAAGAAGTAGAAGCCGGCGCTCGGCAGCGCCCCGGCGTCGAGCCCGAAGTCGAACAGCACCGTCGGGATGATGCCGGCCTTGCCCTCGTCGAAGGTGAAGATCGACAGCAGCAGGCTCGGGACCTCGGCGCGCTCGGCCTCCGTGAAGAGGTAGCCGAGGGGCCGGCGCAGCACGTATTCGCTCACGAGGTAGGCGGGCGAGAGCAGGACGCGGGGGATCCACAGGAGCGCGTCCCCCGCGGTCGCGTCGGCCTCGGCGCGGCCGTCGTAGTTCGGCACGGGCCGCTTCATGGGGGCGCCGCCCGCGGCCGACGGCGCCAGGACCGACACCAGGGCAGCGGCCGCGAGCAACGTGCGGAGGGCTGACAGGGTCCGGATCACGTGGCCTCCTCGATCTCGCGCTGGAGCATTCCACAACGCGGAGGCCACGCAAAGAACGGAGAAGCCGCGGCGCCCGACGCGCCCCGGTGTGTCAGCCGCCGGCGAGCAGGACCTTGGCGGCGTCGCGGGCGAGGTCCCAGAGCGGGCCGGGGTAGAAGCCGACGAAGACGATGAGGCCCATCGCCGCCCAGCCGGCCAGCTGGGTCGGGAAGTCGACCTTCAGCGGGCGGCTGTCGTGGCCGTCGGGCACCGTCTGGTAGGCGTACCTCACGACCCGCAGGTAGTAGTAGAGCGAGATGGTCGCGTTGATGGCGCCGACCAGGACGAGCCAGAAGTAGTCGCTCTCGAGGGCGGCCGAGAAGAGAAACCACTTGCCCGTGAAGCCCGGCGTCGGCGGCACCCCGGCCAGGCCGAACATGCCGGCGAGCAGCACGATGCCGACCAGCGGCGCGCGGCGGTAGAGCCCCTTGAGGCTGTCGAGGCTCGGGTTTTCGCCCTCGGGGCTGACGGCGACCACCGCCAGGAACGCCGCGAACGCGATGACGAAGTAGGTCAGGCCGTAGAAGATCGCCGACGCCATGCCGAGCTCGCTGAGCGTCAGCATCCCGAGCAGCGCGTAGCCGGCGTGGGCCACCGTGGACCACGCGAGCATCCGCTTGAGGTCCTTCTGCGCCAGCGCGGCCAGGTTGCCGACGGTCATCGAGACCACCGACAGCGCGATGAGCAGGGTCTGCACCGCGTCCGCGTCGAGGGCCATCGTCAGCACGCGCACGAGGATACCGATGGCGGCGACCTTGGAGCTCGTCCCGATGAAGGTCGCCACCTGGTGCGGCGCCGCCTGGTAGGTGTCGGGCGCCCACGCGTGGAACGGCAGGACCGCCAGCTTGAAGAAGAGCCCGCTGAGGGTGAGGATCACGCCGAGCACCAGCAGCGCCGAGGACTCGTGGTTGACGACGTCCGTCAGCAGCGTCGAGCCGACCGCGCCGTAGATGAGCGAGAGCCCGTAGAGCGTGATCGCCGAGGCCGCCGCGCCGAAGAGCAGGTACTTCACCCCCGCCTCGCCGCCCTCGCGCTGCCGGCGGTTGAGCGCCGCCATCACGTAGAGCGCGTAGGCCGAGAGCTCGAGGACGACGTAGAGGGTGAGGAGCTCGGTCGCGCTCACCAGCATCATCATGCCGAGAGTGCCGAGGGTCAGAAATATCGGCAGATCCGAGTGCGCCGACGCGCGCACGCTCGGCAGCTCGCGGCTCACGAGGAGGGTCAGCGCCAGCCCGATGGTGAGGCCGAGCTTGAGCAGCTGCGAAAAGAGATCAACACGGTAGATGCCGGGGAAGAACGGCTCGCCGTGGAACCCCATTGACGCAATGCACACGGCCACGGCGGCGAGGGACATGAAGGTCGTCGCGTACCAGACCGCGCGGTAGCTCCTGGCAAAAGCCGACATCGCGAAGGCGACGAGGGCCGCTAGCAGCACCACCGCCTCAGGCAGAAACAGCGTCAGATCACCCATCCCAGACATGTCAGTTGTTCCCGGTGGCGGTGTGGATGATGTCGAGGATCCAGCTCGGGAAGAAGCCGAACAGGACCAGGACGCCTATCAGAATCACGCGCGGCACCATGGCCCACGGGGTCGCGTCCTTCAGGTGGTCCCAGCTCGGGTTGGCGGGGCCGAACATGGCCTTGCCGAGGACCCGGAGCGCGTAGAGCGCGGTGAAGACCAGGCCGATGAGGGCGGCGACGCCCAGGACCGGCCAGCTCGCGAGCGCCTGGAGGAAGACCAGGAACTCGGCCCAGAAGCTGGCGAAGCCCGGGACCCCCATGCCGCACAGCGACGCCACGATGAAGAAGGCCGCGGCGACCGGGACCTGCTTCGAGAGGCCGCCGAAGTGGCGGATGTCGCGGTCGTGGGTCTGGTCGTAGATGAAGCCGACGGCGGAGAAGAAGAGCGCCGTCATGATGCCGTGAGCGAACATCTGGAAGACCGCGCCCGAGGTGCCGTCCGGGGTCAGCGTGTTCAAGCCGAGCAGCACGATGCCCATGTGCGACACCGACGAGAAGCCGATGACGTACTTGAAGTCGTTCTGCCGCATGGCGACGAAGGCGCCGTAGACGATGCCGACGGTGGCCGTCGAGGCGAAGAGCGGGGCCCAGATCTCGGCGCCGTGGGGGAGGATGCCGATGGCGATGCGCAGGATGCCGAAGGCGCCGAGCTTCATCAGCACGCCGGCGTGGAGCATCGAGACGGCGGTCGGGGCGGCGACGTGGCCTGTGGGGGACCACCCGTGGAAGGGCCACATGCCGGCGAGGATACCGAAGCCGACGTAGACGAAGGGGTAGACGAAGACCTGGAACTCGGGCTGGTTCTTGATCGCCGCGGCGAGGAACTCGATGTTCCAGCTGCCGCTGCCGCCGGCCACGAAGAGCGAGATGAGCCCGGGGAAGAGGAGCGCTGAGCCGACCATCAGGTACAGCGTCAGCTTCATCGCGCTGTACTCCTTCTTCGTGCTGCCCCAGATGGCGATCAGCGGGTACATCGGGAGTACCGCGACCTCGTAGAAGAAGAAGAAGACGAAGACATCCAGCGAGATGAAGACGCCGAACACGCCGAAGACGAGCAGCGCCATGAAGGCGAAGTACTCTTTGACGCGGAGCGTGAGCGTCCACATCGTGAGCACGCCGGTGAAGAACACGATGGCGTTGAGCAGCACCAGCACCACGCCGACGCCGTCGACGGCGACGGTGTAGCGGATGCCGAAGGAGTCCACCCAGGGCACGTCCTGCATCAGCTGGTAGCCGCCAGCCGCGAGGTCGTATTGGGTGAAGACCACGACCGACAGGACGAGGCCCACGAAGGCGAAGAACGCGTTCGCGACCTTGATCGCCAGCGTGTGCCGCCCCGGGATGACCAGCGTCGCGATGAAGGCCGCGAGCGGGGTGAGCAGGATGTAAGTCAGCAATCCGGAGGTGCCCATGACCTGTGGTTCCTTTGGGTCAGCCCAGCGCTATGGAGAGCGAGACGATGGCGAGCACCGCGACGGCGGTGCCCACGAAGATGGGGAGGCGGCCCGTGTGGCTCTTGGCCGTGCTGACCCCGACCTTCATCGTGCCGCGGCCGAGGGCGTCACCGGCCCCGTCGAAGCCGCGGGTCTCAGCGCCGTACATGAGGGCGGCGAAGGCGTTGACGAAGCGGATGATGGTCTTGCGGTAGAAGGCGTCGATGTACCAGCGGTTCTTGAGCGCGCGCTCGAGCGGCGGGAACCAAGCGACGATGCCGCGCTGGGGGGCCTTCTTGCCGCCGAAGTCGAGCCAGGCCAGGGCGACGCCCGCGAGGACGATGGCGACCGGGAGGATCATCTCGGTGATGGCGGCGTGGTGGGCCTCGTGGGGGCGGCCGAGGAGGCCCGCGACGGCGTCGCCGAAGAACGGTAGGCCGGCGATGACGGCGCCGATAGAGAGCACCAGGATGGGGGCGCGCATCGTGCCCGGGGCCTTCGGGGCGCCGTGGGCGTGGCCGTGGTCGGCGGGGCCGTGGCCGCCCTGCGAGCCGGCGGGCTCCTCGACGATGGCCTTCGAGTCGGTGTTCGGCAGGACGATGAGGAAGATCATCCGGAAGGTGTAGTAGGCGGTCATGAAGGCCGCGGCGTAGGCGCCGATGAGGAAGACCTCCGCGCCGGGGCCGTGGAGCGCGCCGAGGATGACCTCCTTGGACCAGAAGCCAGCGAAGATGGGGACGCCGGCGAGGGCGAAGCCGCCCGCGAAGAGGCCCAGCGTCGTCACGCGCATCTTGCGGCCGCCGGCGCGGCCGATGGCGACGATGTCGTTGGTGCCGAACTCGTGGATGTAGGCGCCGGCGGTGAGGAAGAGCAGCGCCTTGAACAGCGCGTGGGTCATCAGGTGGAAGAGGCCGGCGAAGAGGCTGCCGGCGGCGAGCCCGATGATCATGAAGCCGAGCTGGCTGATCGAGGAGAAGGCCAGGATCTTCTTCATGTCGTTGGCCGCCATCGCCATCGTGGAGGAGATGAGGGCGGTGAACACGGCGATCGCCAGGATGATGGTCATCATCGTCGGCGCGTCGAGGAAGAGCTCGTGGAAGCGGGCGAAGAGGAAGACGCCGGCGGCGACCATCGTCGCGGAGTGGAGCAGCGCGCTGACCGGGGTCGGGCCCTCCATCGCGTCGGGGAGCCAGGTGTGGAGCGGGAACTGGGCGCTCTTGCCCATGACGCCGAGGAAGAGCAGGCCGGCGAGGAGCTCGACGCGGCCGGCGGAGACGCCCTCGGGGAGGCCGGGGGCGGCGAAGATGTTGCCGATCTCGAGGATGTCGAGGGTGTGGACGTCGCCGAACAGCAGGATGAGGCCGACGAACATGCCCACGTCGCCGATGCGGGTCATGATGAAGGCCTTCTTGGCCGCGGCGACCGCCGACGGCTTCTCGTACCAGAATCCGATGAGCAGGAAGGAGGCGAGGCCGACGAGCTCCCAGAAGATGAAGCCCTGGAGCAGGTTCGGGGCGTAGGAGAAGGACAGCATCGCCCACTCGAAGAGCCCCAAGAACGCGAAGAAGCGGCCCTTGCCGGGATCGTGCTTCATGTAGCCGAGGGAGTAGACGAGCACGCACATCGTGATGAGGCCGACCACGGCGCCCATGAGCAGCGTGCGCCCGTCGAGCAGCGCGCCGAAGGCGAGCTTGATGCCGCCCACCTCGAACCACGGCGCCGTGATGAGCTCGGGGGCCGGGGCGGGGTCGAGCAAGAGCCAGACCGAGCCGACCAGCGACACCAGCCCGCCGAGGATGGCGATGCCGGCGGCGACGTCGTGCTTCTTGCGGAAGAAGACGAGGGCGACGAAGAAGGCGATGAGCGGCGCGAGGAGCGTGGCTACCGCGAGGTTCGCGTGGGACATAGGGGCGCCTATCCCTTCAGCTCGGTGATGTCGTCGACGTCGATGCGTTTCCGCTCGCGGTAGACGACGAGGATGATCGAGAGCGCGATCGCCACCTCGGCCGCGGCGAGCCCGATGATGAACAGCACGAAGAGCTGCCCGACCGTCGGGTCCTCGACCGGCAGGAAGCGGTTGAACGCCATGAAGTTGAGGCTCGCGGCGTTCAACATCAGCTCGATGCCGATCAGGATGGCGATGAGGTTGCGGCGCGCCATCACGGCGTAGAGGCCGAGGGTGAACAGGACGAGCGACAAGAGGACGAAGGACTCGAGGTTCACGGGTGGGTCTCCTCGACGGCGGCGGCGGGGGCGGGCGTCACGACGTCCTCCTCGCGGCGCGAGATGACGATGGCCCCGATGATGGCGAGGAGCAGGACCACGCTGAGCACCTCGAAGACGACGTTGTAATCGCCGAGCAGCGAGGTCCCGAGCTGCCGCACCGACCAGGCGTCCTCGATGAGCGCCGGCGCCAGCCCCTTGGGGAGCCCGGCGCCGATGATGACGAGGCCGACGCCGACGGCGAAGCCCACCGCGACGAACGCGGCCCCGGCGCGGCGCCAGGGGGACTCGGCCTGATGCGTCTGGACGACGGTCGAGAGCATGACCGCGAAGACCATCGCGACCGTGATGCCGCCGACGTAGATGAGCACCTGCATGGTGCCGACGAAGGGGCTGCCCAGCACGACGAACAGGCCGGCGACCGCCAGCAGCGTCACCGCCAGCCCGAAGATGGCGTGCAGCACGTTCTTGAGGCTCACCGCGAGCAGCGCTCCGGCCACGGCCAGGGCCATGAGGAGCCCGGTCATCCCGCCCATGTCAGCTCTCCTCCGGCGCCGGCGTGGCGGCGGCCTTCGCGGCCAGCCTGGCGGCCTTGGCGGCCATGGCGGCCTCGATCTTCTTCTTCTTCTCCTCGGCGGCCGCGTCCGCGGCCGGGTCCGCGACCGGCTCGGCGCCGGGCTCGGCGGCCTTGGCGGCCTCGGCGGCCTTGGCGGCCTTGGCGGCGGCGGCGGCGGCCTTCTTCTCCTCGGCCGCGCGCGCCTTCTCGGCAGCCTCGGCCTCCTCGCGGGCGCGCTGCTCCGCGACGAACTGCGCCTCGTAGGCGTTGAAGTCCTTGAGCAGGTCGTGCTTCCAGTGCCGCGTGTAGCCGACCTCCTCGTAGAGCTTCGAGTACTCGAGGGTGTCGGTAGGGCAGGCGTCGATGCACAGCCCGCACAGGCTGCAGAGCGCGAAGTCCATCTCGAAGTGGGTCGCGCGCTTCTTGCGGATGCCGTCGACCTTGTCGCCGTCGACCGAGATGCAGAACGAGGGGCAGATGCGCTCGCAGGCCTTGCAGCCCACGCAGTCGTGGGAGTTCGTCTCGTCGAAGCGGATGAGCTTGATGGCGCTCCGATACGCCTTCGACATCACCGGCTTCTCGTGCGGATACTGCTCGGTGACCTTCTTTCGCAGGATAGTCGTTCGCCCGAAGTGCTTGATGGTGATGGCGAGCCCCACCAGCAGCGACCACAGGCCGACGAATACGGCTCGAACGGCCCTCATGTCACACCGCCCTGGCGATGAACGCCGTCACGAGGAGGTTCAGGATCGAGAGCGGGATGAGGACCAACCAGCAGAAGCTCATGAGCTGGTCGAAGCGCAGGCGCGGGAAGGTCCAGCGGATCCAGATCATCACGAAGACGATGGCGTAGGTCTTGAGGAAGAACCACATGGCGCCGGGGAGCAGCGGCCCGCTCCAGCCGCCGAAGAACAGCACCGTCGCGACCATGGCGACGATGAACATGTTCGAGTACTCGGCGAAGAAGAAGAGCGCGAAGCGCATCCCGGAGTACTCGGTGTGAAAGCCGGCGACGAGCTCGCTCTCGGCCTCGGGGATGTCGAAGGGCGCCCGGTTGGTCTCGGCCAGCGCCGCGATGAAGTAGATGACCGCGGCCACCGGCTGCACCAGCACGAACCAGAAGCCCTTGTCGTGCTGCATCGAGGCGACCTGCGCCAGGTTCATCCCGTTGGTGTTGGCGTCGCCCATGGCGTTGACCATCAACACCACCGACAGGGTGGAGAGGATGAGCGGGATCTCGTAGCTGATGTTCTGGGCGACCGCGCGCATCGCGCCGAGCAGCGCGTACTTGTTGTTCGAGCCCCAGCCGGCCATGAAGATGCCGACGATGCCGAGGCCGCCGAAGGCGAAGACCAGCACCAGCCCGATGTCGAGGTTCTGCAGCGAGACGTGCTCGTCGAACGGGAACAGCGAGGCGGCGGCCACCACCGGCACGAACACGAACACCGGGGCGATGTGATAGAGGGGCTTGTCGACGTGGCGCGGCGTGATGAGCTGCTTCGAGATGAGCTTGAGCATGTCCGCGATGGTCTGCAGCATCCCGAACGGGCCGACCTCGGTCGGTCCCATGCGGCGCTGGATCCAGGCGGAGACCTTGCGCTCGAGCCACACCAGGAAGAGCACGTTGACGGTCAGCGCCGCCATGACACCAGCGATGCCGATGAGGACACCGAGGGCCGGGCTGTCAACCAGGTTGACGACTGTATCGGGCACGGGGCACCTCTGCGGTGCAAGAGGGAGAGCGCGGCTCGACGGCACGAGCCGCGCGGTGATGAACGACTAGCGGTCGATCTCCGGCAGCACGATGTCGATGCTGCCCACGATGGCGATGGTGTCGGCGACCATCGTGCCGCGCAGCACCTTCGGCATGGCGGCGAGGTTGGAGAACGACGGCGTCCTCAGCTTGATCTTGAACGGCGTCTCGCTGCCGTCGCTGACCAGGTACATCCCGAAGTGCCCGCGCGCGGACTCGACGGCGAAGTAGGTCTCGCCGGGGCTCGGCTTGAACTTCTTCTTCGGCTTCTCGGGCATCACCAGCCCGCCCGGGAGGTCGCGGAGCGCCTGGCGGATGATCTTGGACGCCTCTTCGATCTCGCGCACGCGGACGTCGTAGCGGGCGAGGCAGTCGCCCTCGGTCAGCGTCGGGACCTCGAAGTCGAAGCGGTCGTAGATGCCGTAGGGCTCGGCGCGACGCACGTCGTAGGCCACCCCGGCGGCGCGCAGCGACGGCCCGGTCACGCCGTACTGGCGGCAGGTGTCCGCGTCGATGACGCCGACGCCCTTGGAGCGCTGGATGAAGATGACGTTCTTGCGGACGAGCTTGTCGTACTCGACCATGCGACCGACGAGGCGATCGAGGAAGGCCGACGTCTGCTCGCAGAAGAGGTCGTCGACGTCCATCGTGACGCCGCCGAAGCGCCCGTAGCAGTAGGTCAGCCGGGAGCCGGTGACCCGGTCCATGATGTCGAGGATGATCTCGCGGTCGTCCCACAGGTAGAGGAACGGCGTGACCCCGCCGATGTCCATCACGTAGGTCGCGATCCACAAGAGGTGGCTCGAGATGCGGTTGAGCTCGCTGACGATGACGCGGATGTACTGCGCGCGCTCGGGCACCTCGATGTCGAGCATCTTCTCGATCGCCTGGCAGTACGCCAGGTTGTAGATCATGCCGCTGAGGTAGTCGACGCGCGAGGTGTTCGGCAGGAACATCGGCCAGATGCGGTTCTCCGCCATCTTCTCGTGCGCCCGATGGGCGTACCCGATGACCGGCTCGGCGTCCTGGATCTCCTCGCCGAGGAGCCGCAGCTTGAGGCGCAGCACGCCGTGCATGCTGGGGTGCTGCGGACCCATGTTGAGGTAGTAGCTCTCGCCCATCGCGCCGGCGTCGTCTTCGCGGATCTCCTCGGGCATCAGGTCTCCTCCGCGTGACCGTCGTCGTCGGCGACCGGGGCGTCCCCTCCCCCATCGATGCGCCCGAAGTCCTTCAGCAGGGCGTGGAAGTCCGAGTCGTCCGGCAAGAGGATCCGCTTGAGATCGGGGTGACCGTCGAAGCGGACGCCGTACATGTCGTAGACCTCGCGCTCCATCCAGTCGGCGGCCGCCGTGACGGCGACGACGCTCGGGGCGGTGGCGCCGACCTCGAGGTCGCACTGCACGAGGTGCCGGTCCGGCGTGTTGGACAGCACGTTCCAGGTGTAGACGAGGCGCATCTTCTCGAGCTCCGCGCGGCGGTCCTCGGCGGTCAGCATCTCGAGGTAGTAGCCCGCGGCGTCGAAGGCCCGCGCGACGGCGGGGAGCTCGGCGGCGGCGCAGGTGTGGCGATGGTGGAACCCGGTCTTGTTGTGGTCGTCGGCGGCGCTCGTGAGCAGCAGACCGTCGAGCCCGGGGGCGACAGCGCTCATCCCTTGAACCTCCGCCCGGCCTTGATCTTGTCACCGAGGGCCAGGATGCCCGCGATGAGCGCCTCGGGGCGCGGCGGGCAGCCGGGGATGTAGACGTCGACCGGCACGAGCAGGTCGGCGCCCTCCACGATGGCGTACTGGTTGGGGTACTTGAACGGCCCGCCGTCGATGGTGCAGCCGCCCATGGCGATGGCCCACTTCGGCGCGGGCATCTGGTCCCAGAGCTGCTTGATGACCGGGGCCATCTTCTTCGAGATGGTGCCCGCGAAGATCATCACGTCGGCCTGTCGCGCGCTCGGGCGGAAGACGCCGGCCCCGAAGCGGTCGAGGTCGAAGCGGGACGCGCCGGCGGCCATCATCTCGATGGCGCAGCACGCGAGCCCGAAGGTCAGCGGCCACAGCGAGTTGGCCCGCGCCTTGTTGAGCAGGTCCTCGAGGAGGCCGAAGCGCACGTATGGCTGCACCTCGAGAGGCACGTCATCAGCGGCCTCTGCGCCGACCTTGACCAACGTCGGGCCGACCCCCGCGGTGGTCAGCGAACCGTCTCCGCGCCCGCCGATTCGGAGATCGTCGAGCGGGACTGTGGGGCCCGATGGGCCTGCCATAGGAATACCCCCTTGCGCCATGCGTACAGGATCGCCAGGGACAGGATGACGAGGAAGATCGCCACCTCGGTGAAGCCGCGCCACCCCGACTCGGGGTAGGCGAGGGCCGCCGGGAAGAGGTAGAGGATATCCACCTCGAAGGCGACGAAGATGAGCGCGAACACGTAGTACGAGATCGAGAACCGCATCCACGAGCTGCCGATGGTGTCGACACCACACTCGTAGGTGGATTCGGTCTGACGACCGCGCACCCTCGGGCTGAGCAGCTGTGGGATAAGGAGCACGACGACGCCCAGGGCGATGCCGAGAGCGAGGTACCAGGCGAGCTGTGTGTAGCCGTCCATGACGGGGGCGGAGTCTAGTCGCACTTCTTCACAAGGCAAAGTGTTTGCGGTGCGAGGTGCGAAGTAACCCTCACGAGAGTGTCGGCGTGTGCGATATGGCACACACCGGGTGACAAACGTCGCGTGCGGCGTTGGGTGGCGTGGGCGCGTCCGGGTGGGACGTGGTATATCACGCCCTACGTTCGAGCCGCCGCGAGAGCGGCTCCGCGTGGCACGGAGGCAGGGTATGGACGCGAGGCAGGTAGTGGTCGTCATCGGCGGTGCGGTCGCCGGATCGGAGGCCGCGGTGATGGCGGCCGAGCGGGGCGCGTTGGTCGTGGTGATCGAGCAGAACGCGCGGCCCTACGGGAAGATCGAGGACGGCCTGCCGCGCTGGCACGCCGCGCTGCGCCGCAAGGAGTTCGGGCGCATCGACGCCAACCTGGCGCACCCGAACATCCTGTTCGTGCCGCGCACGCGGCTCGGCGAGGAGCTCACCCTCGACGAGCTGATCGACGAGTACGGCGTCGGGACCGTGATCCTCGCCAACGGAGCGTGGCGCGACCGGCACCTGGGCCTGACGGCGCTGGACCGCTTCGCCGGGGCCGGGCTGATCTATCAGAACCCGCTGGTGCGGTGGTTCAATCACCACCCGGATCCGGGTTGGACGGGGCCGAGCTACGCGCTAGCGGACGGCGCCATCGTCATCGGCGGCGGGCTCGCGTCGCTGGACGTGGTCAAGATCCTGAACCTGGAGCTGTACCAGCGGGCGCTGGCGGCGCGCGGGATCGACGTGGACGTGGTCGAGCTGGAGCACAGCGGGATCGACAAGGTGCTGGAGGCGCACGCGCTCACGCCGGAGGCGCTCGGGGTGCGCGGGTGTACGCTGTTCTACCGGCGGTCGGCCGAGGACATGCCGCTCGCGACCGACGCCGACCCCACCCCGGAGCGCCTGGCGCGGCTGCGCAAGACGCGGCTCAAGATCCTCGACAAGGTGCTGCGGCGCTACCTCGTGAACTTCGAGCCGAACGCGGTCGCGTGCGGGGTGCTGGTCGAGGACGAGCGGCTCGCCGGGTTGGTCTTTCGGCGGACCCGCGCCGAGGATGGCGGGGGCGTCGTCGAGGTCCCGGGGAGCGAGTTCGAGGTGCGCAGTCAGCTGGTGGTGAGCTCCATCGGCAGCCTACCAGAGCCGCTGCCGGGGATCCCGATGAAGCGGGACGTCTACGCGTTCCGCGACTGGGACACCGGCGAGCTCGACGCCGAGCGGGGCATCTACGGGCTCGGCAACGTCCTGACCGGGCGCGGCAACATCAAAGAGAGCCGCCAGAGCGCGCGCGAGGTCGTGCGACGGCTGGCCGAGCGGCGGCACGCCGGGGAGCTCGACCTCGACACGGCGAGCGAAGAGGCCCACGCCGCGGCGCGGCGGGAGGCGAGCGAGGTGCTGGATCAGGCGCTGGCCCGGCCGGCCATGCCCGGCGAGCGGGTCGAGGCGCTCGTCGCGCGGGTCTATCGGCGCTGGGACGAGGTCGGCTACGGCGGCGACTACGCCGGGTGGATCGCCGCGCACCGGCCGTGGGACTGGACCGAGGACGAGATCTCGGGCGGCGAAGACGGCGACGACTGAGAGGGGTCTTGGGGGGCGCGGGCGCCTGCCCCCCCTACGCCCGCTCAGCACGCCGCGATCAATCGCTCCAGGCGCTCCGGGCGGCGTCGAGGGTGCGCTTGGACAGCGTCCAGCTGCGCAGGCAGGCGCGGGTCGAGACGTCGACGACGAAGGCGCGGGCGCGGTTCTGGACCATGCCGGCCAGGATCACCTTGTCGAGGCGCAGCAACGTCCCGAGGCGGGCGGCCTGCTCGATGACGTCGGGCGCGAGGCCGCTGACGTCGGTCGTCGCGAGGGCCAGGCGGTCGAGCCCGTGGGGCAGCAGCGAGAGGAACGGCAGCGTGTGCTCATAGAGCGCCGTGTCGCGGGTGCTTGCGACGACCTGGTCCCAGAGCGTGCGCACCGCCCGCGGCACCTCGAGCTCGCCGGGCGGTGGCGCGGTGTAGCTGAACCAGCCGTAGAGCTCGGCGAGCAGGTCGCGCGCCGTCTGCTGATCCCCCCGCGCGAGCGCCTCGGTGGTGGCGCGCAAGAACAGGCTGCGAGCCTTCGTGCGGAGATCGCGGTCAACGACGGTCGCGGCGCGGTGATCGCGCAGGACCGCCAGGGCTCGCGCCGGGTCGGCGTCGACGGCCTCCGCGGCGAGCAGGACGCGCTGGCGGTCGGAGGGCCGCAGGGAGGCGCCCTCGAGCTGCGCGGCGATGGCCGCGCGGATGTCCGCCGCGCTCCGCGAGTGGCCGCCGAAGCGCTCGGTGACCTGGTCGCGCACCTGGGTGGCGACCGCCTCCGACCGGGCGACGTCGTCGCCGCGCACGAACACCGCGAGCACCGCCACGTCGCCGTCGACCTGGCGGATGGCCTCGGTGGCGTCGACCGGCGACGCGCTGGCGCAGGCCGCCAGCGTCCCCAGGAGCGCGAGGGCGAGGAGCGTGAGGATCTTGCGTTGCAGCGAGCTCCGGGACGGAGGGACCGCCGCGCGCACGCGCACCGGCTCGCTCGAGGCGGGTCGTCCGCTCGCGGCGTGGACGGTGGCCTTTCGGGTGGAATGCGTCATCGCTCCCAAGAGTTCGGCCGCCCCCCCGGCAGCCTGAACACCCAAATCACGATATTCGCGATCGCCCTCGACGCCAAGCGCGCGGGCGCTTGCGGAGCCCGATTGCCTCATGTTGCGTTGCGGCAGCCGGGGGACGGCGGGGGAAAGTGAAGAGTGAGGGTGCCTGACCCCTCATCCCCTTCATGTTGCGCTGCGGCAGCCGGGGGACGGCAGGGGAAAGTGAAAAGTGAGGGTGCCTGACCCCTCACCCCCTCACCCCCTCACCCCCGCCTGGCCCGCTTCGCGTTGGCCAGGCGGGCCTCTCGGGGCTTCCCTCGCGGGGTGCGGGGCGCGGCGCCCGGGTATCGGGCGCGGACCTGCGTCCTCCGCGGCCGACCGGCCGGGCCACGGTGTCCCGGCCGGTCGCCAGCTGCGGACTCCGGTCCGCGCCCTGCCGTGTCAGGTGAGGGCCCGTGCCGAAATAACTTGTCGTCTTGCCGGCGGATCCGCCGCCACCTGCGCGTCCCCCGAAAGCTCGGAAGACGCCCTTAGTGAGGGGTACCTGACCCCTCATTCGGGGTGTCCTCGGTGGATCCTGGCCGAGATGGGGGAAAGTAAAAAGTGAGGGTGCCTGACCCCTTATTCGGGGTGTCCCAGGTGGATCCTGGCCGAGATGGGGGAAAGTAAAAAGTGAGGGTGCCTGACCCCTCGCGGTCAGAACGGCAGACGCTCGGGGTCGACCGTGAAGGCGTGGAGGAAGTCGCCCTCCCACGGGCGGGGCTTGGCGAGCGCCTGGGTGTGGATGACGACCGCGTATCTGCCGTCCGGAGACCACGCCAGGCGCTTGACGCGGACGTCGGCCGGGGCGCCCTCCTCGTCGCTGAGGCGCGGGATCCGGAAGTAGGGGACCGCCCGCTCCCCCTTCATCAGGTACACGACCACCCAGCCGTCGCGGTCGCTGCCGAGCAGCACCAGGTCGTCGCCGGGGCGTTGTTGCGACGCAGCACCGAGGGGCTTTACCTTGTGGACCCGCTTGACCTTGTTCCACTGCTGCGGCGCGGTAAAGGTGGTGTAGGTGTAGGTCTTGACGGGCTTCTGCTGGGCCAGGTCGTAGAGCTGGTAGGAGCTGCCCATTAGATCGTCGCCGACGTCCAGGGCGACGAGGCCGTCGGGGCCAAAGCCCATCAGCGTGAGGCTGCGGCGGCGCTCGGTGGTCAGCGGGTCGGCGTCGCTCGGGGCCCGCGCGGCCGTGACGGGCGGGGGCGGGGGGGCGCACTCGGGGCACGCCGGGCAGTCGGCGACGCCGTCGCTCGCGCACCCGGCGCCCGCGACGAGGACGGCGCCGGCCAGGAGCGCGACGGCGCCGCGGAGGGCGGAGCGCGACCGCATCGGCTACTCCGCCTCGGTCTGGGGCGCGAAGTCGCAGCCCTCGACGTTGGACAGCGCGTCGCGCCAGGCCTCCGGGATGATGACCTTGCGCTCGGCGTCGTAGTCGTAGGCGACGATGACCGACTGGCCCTCGGCCGCGGTCTCGTGCAGCGCGACGCTCACGATGCGGTACTCCATCTTGAAGCTGCTGCGGCCGACGCTGACGACCCGCGCCCCGACCTGCACCTCATCGGGGTAGGCGATGGGCGCCTTGAAGCGACAGCTGGTCGAGGCGAGGATCGGCCCGATCCCGCTCGGCCGCCCGGTCGCCGCTGCGATCCCCGTCCGCTCGAAGTACGCGATGCGCGCGTCCTCGAAGTAGCGAAAATAGCGCGTGTTGTTCACGTGGTGAAAGGCGTCCATGTCGCCCCAGGCGACCGGAATCGTCACCACCACCTCGAAGCCCTCGAGGAGCCCGTCGAGCATCGTTCCCGCCTCTGGACGCGGGGGAATGCCGAGCCCCGGCCCGTTCGACGACTCTCGGGCAGGTTCGCGTCGGCGTCAACCGGGCGCCGCCCGGGGGGTGGGCCATCGCCCGAGGCTCGCAGCTACGGTCGGGGCTACCGTCACGCGACCGTAGACCGATCGTTTCAATCCCGCCAGCGCGACGTAACCCACCGAAACCAAATAGCCTCTCCCGGTGGCACGGCGCTTGCGATAGGGCTCGGTGCCGCCACGGTGGCGGTGATGACAGCCAACCTGGAGGTAGCGCGTGTAGACACCCGGCGGATCAGGGGGCGATGGCTGGCGAGTTTTGTGTGGAGGGGGCTGGCCATCGCCCTTCCGCGTCCGCCCGGCGGGGTGTCGACGCGAGCTGGGTTATCAGCGGACTTCGGGTCGAGCCACCGGTCAGGCCGGACAGGACCTGTGGGGGGCTACCCCAGCTCGCGGGCGCCGCGCTCGAGCAGCGCGATCGCCAGCTCACGGGCGTCGCGACTCTGATAGCGCGGGCCGCGCGGCGTCACGCAGCCGAGGACGGTCTCGCGCCAGGCGGGCGGGATGTCGAGCTCGCCGTGGACGGCGCCGAGGAGCGCCCCGGCGATGGCGGCGTTGGTGTCGGCGTCGCCGCCGGCCATGACGGTCGCGACCAGGCCGTCCTCGAAGGACGCGGCGTGGAGCAGGCGGTGGAAGGCGTTCTGGAGCGCCGTCTTGACCCAGCCCGTGCCCCCCGCGTCGCAGATGGGCGCGGCGTCTGCGGCCTCGAGGACCCACCCGTGGACCCCGCTGTCGCGGCCGCTCGGGGTGTCGACGCTGGCGAGCGCGGCGTCGTAGGCGGCGCGGGGGGGCGCGGCGTCGGCGATGGCGAGCGCGATGGCGCGGGTGAAGGCGACGCACGCCTCCTGGCACGGGGCGGAGGGGTGGCTCAGGCGGCTGTCGCGCCGCGCGAGGTCGGCGAGGACCGTCGGGTCGGCGAAGGCGCCGAAGATCCCGAGCGGGCTCACCCGCATCAGCGACCCGTTGGCCTGGCGCGAGGGGTGGCCGTTGTAGTCGGCGGCGTTGGTCGCCACCGTGCGCTCGTCGATGGCGGTCCCGCGCGCGAAGTGGAAGGCGTTCAGGGTGGTGCCACCGATGTCGAACGGGTCGCTCCAGCACCACTCGACGTAGCTGCGCGCGATGGCGTCGAAGTCGGCGCCGTGGGCGGCGAGGGCGCGCGCGAGGGAGAGCGCGAGCTCCGAGTCGTCGGTGACCTGGCCCGGCAGGACGTTGAACGGGCCGCCGCCGACGACGTCGCGGAGGCCGTCGGGGTAGCGGCGGGCGATGGCCGCAGCCTTCGAGAACTCGACCGTGGTGCCGAGGGCGTCGCCGGTGAGCTGGCCCAGGAGACAGCCGCGAGCGCGGGCGCGGTGGCGAGCGGTGAGGGTGATGTGCATGACGAACCTCCTGCGTCAGGGTAGGTCGTTCAGCCCTTTAAGGTCAATCTGACTGTTAAGATTAAATGTAGGCTCTTTTTAGGGCCAGCAGAGCTCGGTAGGGACGCGCGTTGGGCGCAGCGAAAAAAAAGCGGAACGAAATGGGCCGTCGACGGCAGTGGATCAACGCACGGCGTCGCGCGACGTGGTGCGCCACCCCGTCCCAACGGAGGAGTCCATGAAGCTCGAGATCCTGTCGTTGCCCGTCCCGGCCCCCGGCGAGACCATCGACGACGACGCCCTGACCGAGGCGGTCGGCGCGGCCGACATCAAGTCCTTCGAGTCCCACGTCATCCACGGCGCCGGCGGCCCGCGGCTGGTCCTGGTGCTGGGCCTCGCCGCCGCGACCCGGCGGGTGCGCGCGCCGGAGCCGACGCTGAGCGGGGACGACCGCCACCTGTTCGACGGCCTGCGGGCCTGGCGCAACGGCTTCGCGCAGTCCCGCGGCCTGGCGCCCTACCTGGTGCTGTCCAACCGCACCCTGGCGGCCGTCGCCACGACCCGCCCGCGCGCGATCGACGCGCTGCTGACCCTGCCCGGCATCGGCGAGGCGAAGGCGGCCCTCTACGGCGCCGAGCTGCTGCTGCAGCTCGAGGGCCTCGAGGCTGACCTCGCTCAAACCGGGGCCCGGGTGACCGCGGCCAACGACGCCGATGGGGCGAAGACCCAGGTCGTCACGGCGTCAGCGTGACCTCGTGGGAGACGACCTGGCGGTTGAGGGCGCCGCCTCGGCGCGGGGTCGTGGCGCCGACCATCGGCGCCTCGGGGCCACCCGGGACGCTTCGCACCTGCAGGGTGACGCGCAGCTCGGTCGCGCCGACCGCGACGCCGGCGACCCCGAGCTCGAGCGCGACGCCGGCGGCGTCGACGCGGACCCGGCGCGCCACCGCGACCCCGAGGCGCACGCTGTCGCCGAAGAGCGCCTTGGTCCACGCGAAGGCCTCGGTCAGCGCCGGTCCCTTGATGACCTCGTAGACCCCGTCGCTCACCGCGACGCGCACCTCGTCATCGGTCACGGTGACCACCGGAGTCCCCCCGACCCGCGCGTAGGTACACTCGCCGCCGGTGCGCCACAGGTGGACCTTGAGTGGGCGCGGGGCGCGCCCCCAGCCGACGCGGGCCTCGAAGGGGCCGGCGGGATCGGCCTCGCCGTCGCTGGTGTAGCGGCTCGGGAGGTCGCCGCGCGCGATGGCGGCGTTGGCGAGCTCCGCGGCGGTCTCACCGGCGAGGCGGAGCTCGACGACGCCGCGGGCGGGGAGGCGATGGTCGGGGCCGAGGCCGTGGGTGACCGGGAGTGGGGTCACGAGCCCCAGCCGGAGCGCCGGCGTGCGCCCCCCGACGGTGGTGACGGTGACGCTCTCGAGGGGGAGATCGGGCAGCGCGACCTCGATGAGCGGCTCCTCGTCGAGGCCGTCGAGGAGGTTGTCGCGCACCAGCGGGAAGCCGGCTTCGCCGAGCCACGCGACCGCCTCGTCGGCGAGCACGCCGAGCGCGCGGTCGTCCAAGGCGCGCCCGAGGGCGTCGGGGAGGGCGCCGCGGATCCACGCGGTGACCCGGGCGCGCCCCTCGGCGTCGAGGCGCGGGGAGACCCGGCGGAGCTGGTCGGGGCGCAGCAACACCCGCGCCGTGCGGGCGCGCGGGTCGACGACCAGGCGGACCTCGGCCGTGAACCCGAGCGCGAACAGCGGCACGCGGCCGTCGCGCACGCTGACGTCGACCTCGACGCCCACGCGATCAGCGTCCGCGGGGACGAGGCGGACCGCGTCGAGGGTGAAGACGACGCCGAGGTGGAGGCCGATCTCGTCGAGCAGCTCCACCTCGAGGCGGTCGCTCGCACGCTCGGTCAGAGCTCGCTTCGCCGCGCGCTGATCGGGCCCTGGCGTCGACCGAGCCGGCCGCTCCGCGGCCGCCACCCCTCGCTCGCGCGGCGTGGACGCCGACCCCGAGGCCCCCTCCGCGGGATCTTGGTTCGGTGTCCCGGGGCGCCCGGCGAGGCGCTCGGCGACCAGCTGGTTGGCCAGCGCGAGGGGGATCGTGAGCGTGGCGTGGGGCGCGTCGGTGCGCTCGGTGCGCTCGAGGAAGGCCTGGCGGTGGCGGGCGATCTCCTCGCAGCTCGTCCCGCAGCCGGGACCGGCGAGGGGGATCGCGACGAGCAGCAGCGCGAGCAGGCTCCGGGTCGCGTCAGGGCGCAGGGCTGGCCTCCAATCTCCGGCGCCCGGGGGCGGGCGTTCGAGCACGTTAGGGTCCGCACAGAGATAACTCAACATCCTGGCCGGCGGATCCAACCCACTGGGCGGCCCGACGAGAGCTTGTAAGACCGGGCGTCTTACAAGCTCGCGTCGAACCACCCAGCGGGCCGCCTCCTTGGCCATCCCGCTGAGTCATTCCTGCATGGGCCCTTAACACGGCGCCGACGGCCCGACCAAGGCGTCGCCCGAGGGGCCGGCGCCGAAAGATGGGATCGGGCCGAGCGCCGCTAACCCTTACAGGATATAGGCCAACGTCACTTCGACGGCGGTCGAACCGACGACGAGGGCGTTGGCGGCGCTTGTCGATCGGCGGCGCGCGGGCCACGATAGGGGGACGCCATGGACGACGACCTTGACCGACGCGAAGACGTTTGGTGCTCGTTGGCGCTCGAGATCGCCCCGATCGGGGTCGCAGAGCTCGACGCCGACGCCCGCATCACGCGTGTGAACGCTACCCTGACGCGCTGGCTCGGCGCGACCGGGGAGGCGCTCCTCGGCCGCGCGTGGCCGGACTTCGTCAGCGAGAGCCACCGCACGACGGCGCAGGACCAGGCCGCCGCCGCCGCGCAGGGCGGCGCCGAGCGGAGCGTCGCCCTCCCCCACCCCTGCCCCGGCCACCGCGCGCGCTGGCTCGATGTGAGCGTCGTCCCGATGGCGAAGACCGGTTGGGCGAGCGCGGGCCCGGGCGGCGCGATCGCCTACTTCGTCGACGTGGATCTGTCCCACCGCCGGCGGGCGATCACCGCGGCCCACGACGAGGCCCTGGCCGAGGTGCGGGCCGACGCGTCGCTGACGCGGGCCATCCGGCGCTACCTCGCTGGGCTCGAGGGGGCGCTCGGGGAGTCGGGCGCGGGGCTCATCGTGCGCGGCGACGGCGAGCCGCGGGCGTGGACCGGGCCGTCCCTGCCCGACGACGCACACGAGCGCCTCCTGGTCGCCGCGCGCCGGCTCAGGACCCGGGCGGCCGAGGGCGAGCGGGTCCGCATCGTCGACCTCTACGCCTCCGACGACGCTGGCGTCGTGAGGCTCGCCATGACGTGGGGGCGCGCGGAGGTGGTCATCGTCGACCTGCGCCTCGCGAACGCGGGGGTCGCGGCGGCGCTGGTCATCTTCAACGCGCACCGGCTCGAGCGCGACGCCGACGAGCGCGAGCTGCTCGACTACGCCGCCGCCGGCGCGCGCAGCATCCTCGACGCCCACCGCGCCCGCACCGAGCGTGAAGAGGGCGAGCGTCGCCTGCGGACGGTCATCGCGAACCTGCCGGGGGTCGCCTATCGCTGCCTGAACGACCGCCGCTGGACGATGGTGTTCGTGAGCGAGGGGATCCTCGATCTCACCGGCTACGGGGCCGACGAGGTGCTCGGCGACGACGGCGTCTCGTTCACCGACATGACCCACCCCGACGACGTCGAGCCGCTGTGGCAGCAGGTCCAGATCGCGATCGACCAGCGCCAGCCGTTCCGGATCGCCTATCGGATGCTGACCAAGAACGGCCAGATGAAGTGGGTCTGGGAGCAGGGCGAGGGGGTCTACGAAGACGGTCAGCTCGTGGCGCTCGAGGGCTACATCATCGACATCACGGAGGAGCGCCGGGCGCGCGAGGAGCTGCGCCAGAGCCGCGAGAACCTCTCGATCGTCCTCGACAGCATCGGCGACGCCGTCCTCGCCAGCGACGCCGCCGGTAACGTCGTGCTCGTCAACCCGGCGGGGGAGCAGCTCACCGGCTGGACCCTCGAGCAGGCGCGCGGGCGCCGCCTGGGTGACGTCGCGCGGGTAAACGACGATCAGGACGCCCCGCTGCTCCAAGGGGCGCTGCTCGACGCGACCGGGCCCGAGAGCTGTCCCCGCGCCCGCCTCGTCGACCGCGACGGGCGCATCCACATCGTCGCCTACACCTTCTCCCCGGTGCGCGACCGCCACGGGGACGCGGTGGGGCTCGTGCTGGTGCTCCGCGACGTGTCCGAGCAGGTCGCCGTCGAGGAGCAGCTGCGGCACGCCCAGAAGATGGAGGCGATCGGGCGCCTCGCCGGCGGCGTCGCCCACGACTTCAACAACCTCCTCACCGGCATCATGGGCTACGCCGATCTCCTGCGCATCGAGCTGACCGGCCACGAGCCCTTCGCACAGTACGCCGAGATGGTCCTCGAGACCTCGCGCCGCGCGGCCGAGCTGACGCGCCAGCTGCTCGCCTTTTCGCGCAGGCAGCAGATCTCCTCTGGGCGGGTCGACCTACACGAGATCATCCACGACGCGATCTCGCTGTTGCGACGCACCATCGACCCGCGCATCGAGATCGAGGCCGCCCTGGAGGCGCCGTGGGCGGCCGTGTCGGGGGACCGCTCGCAGCTCCAGAACGCGCTGCTGAACATCGGCCTCAACGCCCGGGACGCGATGCGCCGGGGAGGGACGCTGACCTTCGCGACGCGCGTCGTGGACCTCGGCGCGGCCCAGGCGGCGCGGCGCGGCGGGCTGCGGGACGGGCTGCACGTCGAGCTGACGATCCGCGACACCGGCCCGGGGATCCCGGTGGCGGATCTCGAGCGCGTGTTCGAGCCGTTCTACACCTCGAAGGGGGTCGGCGAGGGCACCGGGCTCGGGCTGGCGGCGGTGTACGGGACGGTGACGGGGCACGGCGGGGCGATCCGGGCGAGCAACGCGTCGGACGGCGGGGCGTTGTTCACGCTGCTGTTGCCGCTGCTGCCGCCGGCGCCGGTCGAGGAGGACGCGGGAGGGACCAAGGAGGTCCCGGTCCGCGGCAGCGGGCGGGTCCTGGTGGCCGACGACGAGGACGTCGTGCGCAAGCTCCTGCAGATGATGCTGACCGCGCTGGGCTACACGGTCGTGACGGCGGCCAACGGGGAGGAGGCGGTGCGCCGCTTCATGGATGACCCGGCGGGCTGGACCCTGGTGATGCTCGACGTGCAGATGCCGGTGATGAGCGGGGACGAGGCGCTGGCGCGGATCGCCGAGATCGACCCCGACGTGCACGTGCTCGTGTCCTCGGGCCACCGGGTCGACGCGGGGACGGCGCCCCAGGCGCGGGCCTTTCTGCAGAAGCCGTTCGATCTGCTCGAGCTGTCGCGCAAGGTCGCGGAGGCCCGGCGATCGCCGGCCGCGGTGGACCCGTGAGCGGGGCCAAGCAGAGCGCGGGGGTGCTGGTGTGGCGGCGCTCGGCGACGGGGGCGCTCGAGGTCCTGTTGGTTCACCCGGGCGGGCCGTACTTCGCGAAGAAGGACGCCGGCGCGTGGTCCATCCCGAAGGGGGAGCTCGACGGGGAGCCGCCGTGGAGCGAGGCGGAGCGCAAGGCGTGCGCGCTGCGCGAGCTCACCGAGGAGACCGGGCTCACGGTGGACGGGCGCCTCAGCGCGCTCGGGGCGGTGCGCCTCAAGAGCGGCAAGCTCATCCACGGCTACGCGGCGCAGAGCGAGATCCCGCCGGGCTTCGTGGCGGTGAGCAACACCTTCGAGCTCGAGTGGCCGCCGCGCTCGGGGCGCCGGGTCGCCTTCCCCGAGGTCGATCGCGCCGAGGTCTTCGGGGTGGAGGCGGCGCGCGCCAAGCTCAACCCGGCCCAGGTCGCGTTCCTCGACCGGCTGGTCGAGCTGGTGACGGCGTAGCGACGCGTCCGCGGCGGGGTCGCGGTTCTGCTGCTGACGAACGGGCGCGACGCGGGTATACCGTCCCCGCACGACGCGCGACCGAGGAGTTCAGCCATGGCGAAGGAAGCCCAGACCGCGATCAGCCCGACCCGGGCCGAAGACTACCCCGAGTGGTACCAGCAGGTGATTCGCGCGGCGGACCTCGCCGAGGCGTCGCCGGTGCGTGGCTGCATGGTCATCAAGCCGTGGGGCTACGCCATCTGGGAGCGGATGCAGGCCGTCCTCGACGAGATGTTCAAGGACACCGGGCACGTCAACGCGTACTTCCCGCTGTTCATCCCGAAGAGCTTCCTCGAGAAGGAGGCCGAGCACGTCGAGGGCTTCGCCAAGGAGTGCGCGGTGGTGACCCACCACCGGCTCGAGGCGGGGCCGGACGGCGGGCTCGTGCCGGCGGGGCCGCTCGACGAGCCGCTGGTCGTGCGGCCGACGAGCGAGACCATCATCGGCGCGATGTTCGCCAAGTGGGTGAACTCGTACCGGGATCTGCCGCTGCTCATCAACCAGTGGGCCAACGTGGTGCGCTGGGAGCTGCGGACGCGGCTGTTTCTGCGCACGACGGAGTTCCTGTGGCAGGAGGGGCACACCGTTCACGCGACCGGCGAGGAGGCGCGCGAGCACACCCGGCGGATGCTCGGGGTGTACGCGACCTTCGCCGAAGAGACGATGGCGATGCCGGTGGTCATGGGCGAGAAGACCGCCGGTGAGCGCTTCCCCGGCGCCGTCTCGACCTACTCCATCGAGGCCATGATGCAGGACGGCAAGGCCCTGCAGGCGGGGACCTCGCACTTCCTCGGGCAGAACTTCAGCCGCGCGCAGGAGATCCGCTACCAGTCGCAGGAGGGGCAGCTCGAGTACGCCTGGACGACCTCGTGGGGGGTGTCCACGCGGCTCGTGGGCGCGCTCATCATGACCCACTCCGACGACGACGGGCTGGTCCTGCCGCCGGCGCTGGCGCCGCAGCAGATCGTCATCATGCCGATCTACCGCAACGACGAGCAGCGCGCCGAGGTGCTCGCCTACTGCGAGCGGCTCAAGGCCGAGCTCCACGACGTGCGCTGGCGCGACGACCGGCTGCGCGTGCAGATCGACGACCGCGACCTGCGCGGCGGCGAGAAGGCCTGGGATCACATCAAGAAGGGCGTGCCGGTCCGGCTCGAGGTCGGCCCCCGCGACATCGCCAACGACTCGGTCTTCATGGGCCGCCGCGACCTCGGCCCCAAGGAGAAGAAGGGCGTGGCCCGGGCGGAGTTCGTCGCCGGGGTGGGCGCGCTGCTCGACGAGATCCAGGCCGGGCTGTACCAGCGCGCGCTGGCCTTCCGCGAGGCCAACACGACCCAGCTCGAGTCGCGCGCGGCCTTCGAGGCCTACTTCGCCGAGGGGAACACCGAGATGGCGGGCTTCGCCTGGTGCTACGCCGCCGACGACCCGGCCTACGAGGACCTGCTCAAGGAGCTCAAGGTCACCGCGCGCAACATCCCGCTCGCGGACAACGCCGCGACCGGGACGTGCATCTTCACCGGCAAGACCGGGGTGCCGCGCACCATCTTCGCCCGGGCTTACTGAGAAGCGCATGCCCGGCGGGAAGCTGACCGTGGCGTGGACCCGGTGGGCCCGGATCCACGCCCGGGTTTCGCGATGGCTCCGGCGGCCTACTCGTAGGCGGTGAACTTCAGGTCGAGGCTGATCTTCAGGTCGAAGTCGGCCGGCGTAGCGGCGACCGCGTTGCCGCGGACACCGACCTTGAAGTCCCCGCCGAGCATCGCGGCGCGCAAGGGTTCGAAGTCGACCTCGGGGTCGAGGGTGATGCGGACCGAGCTCCCCTTGGGGCTCGTCACGCTGCCGACCGGGATCGTCGTCTGGCTGTTCGCGATGAAGAGCTCCGCGTCGACGAGCACGCCCTCGAAGGCGATGACGTTCTTCGAGGTCGAGTTGACCCGCATGTAGGCGCTGACGAGCTCGATCGCGCCAGGGTCCTCGCCCCCGAGCGCCGCGCGCGCGTTCTTGAGGAACTCAGCGTACGGGTTGCCGCTCTCGGTGTTGATGTTCTTCTCCTCGCTCGCGACGCCGTTCTTCAGGTCCCCGGGCTTGATGCCGGAGAGCTCGATGGAGACGGTCTCGCTGTGGGCCACCGGGTCGTCGGCACACCCCGGCAGGGCGAGCACGAGGAGGAGCGCGAGCGGGAGGAGGAGACGGGTCGGGCCGGACATGACTACCACCGTATTCTGTAGCGACCGACACCGTACCTCGTCCCGAGAGATGGAAACAGCTATCACCGCTTGAAAACAGATCTCCTGTCGCCAACGGATTGTTGTCTGAACCGGTGTGATGCGACCGCCTTCGCGCTTCTCGAGGGCGAGGTCTGTTAGGCTGAGCCGCGACCCTTCTTCCAGCAGGAGCCGCGGCATGCCAGCAGACCGTGAGCCCGTGGTCCTCGTGACCGGCGCGAGCGCGGGGCTCGGGCTCGTCATCGCGCGGCAGCTCCTCGCGCGGGGACGCTATCGCTTGATCTTGACCGCCCGCGAGGCGTCGCTCGGGCGCTTCGCCGAGGCCGGCATCCGCGAGGGCGCGGCGGTCCACGTGCGCGCCCTCGACGTCACCCATGCGGACGAACGCCGCGCGGTCATCGCCGAGGCGCGAGACCGCTGGGGCGGCGTGGACGTCCTCATCAACAACGCCGGCGTCTCCTTCCGCGCCGTCGTCGAGCACGTCCGCGACGACGAGCGCCTCGCCCAGATGGACGTGAACTTCCTCGGCCCGATGGAGCTCGCCCGGCTGGTGCTCCCCGGGATGCGCGACAAGCGCGCCGGGCGCATCCTCAACATCTCGTCGGTCGGCGGGATGATGGCGATGCCGACGATGGCGGTCTACAGCGCGTCGAAGTTCGCCCTCGAGGGGGCGACCGAGGCGCTGTGGTACGAGGTGCGCCCGTGGAACATCCACGTGACCCTGATCCAGCCTGGCTTCATCCACTCCGAGAGCTTCCAGAACGTCCGCTTCACCGCGGAGTCACGGCGCGCCTCGGAGGACGCGACCCTCGCCTACGCCCCACACTACCAGCACATGGGGACCTTCATCGCCCGCATGATGGGCCGCGTCCCGGCCACCCCGGAGACCGTCGCCCGCAAGGTCGTCCGCACCATGGAGCGCCGCCGCCCGCCGCTCCGGGTCGCCGCCACCGTCGACGCGCGGCTGTTCGCCCTGATGCGGCGCCTCCTGCCCCGGCGGCTCTACCACTGGCTCCTCTACCGCAACCTCCCGCACATCAAGGAGTGGGCCCTCGACGCGCCCCGTCCGGCGCCACCGGAGGCGCCACCGCAGGCGCCTGAGTAGCCTTGTGCGCGCACAGGGTGAAGAGGTCGCGGACGCGCGCCTGGTTGTCGCGGACCGCGATCGCCCAGTCGGCGCTCGCGCCGTCGAGGAACTGCTTCCAGCTCCGCCGCAGCAGCACCGGATCCACCCCGCTCAACCGATCGGTGGCGTCGAGCATCGCGCGGCACGTCGGGCCGATCCCGGGCTGCGCCGGATACCACGTCATCAGGTACTCGAAGACGCCGGGCAGCAGCGCGAGCGTGTCGGGGTCCGACATGAGCTGGCCGCTCAGGATGACGAGCTCGGTCGCGGCGCGGGAGTAGCCGTGGCTCTGCGGGCGCAGGTCGTGCTCGACGAGCCAGCGCAGCAGCACCACCCGCTTGGTCATCGCGCGCGTGTCCTGCCCGAGCGCCGAGAAGACCTGGTCGACCTGGGCGCCGAAGTCCGCCCGCTTCGGGTCGAGGTCGCGCAGCAGCTGATCGGTCGCCTGGTCGCGCGCGTCCGCGTCCCGGGCGAGGAGCGCCCGGAGCCGGCCCGTCGCGTCGGTCGGGTCCGGTGCGCCCGCGCTCGGGGGGGGCGGAGCGGCGGGCGGCGGCCCGGCAGCCGAGGCCGGGGCGGC